>JAAVXQ010000053.1 GCA_022790685.1 Clostridia bacterium | reverse complement strand
TTTTTCCATTTTTCATACATGTCCAAATTGGTTCATGAGTATGTCCTAAAATTAAAATATCTTCTTCTAAACTTTTAGTATATTTATCTATTAAATCTTCTGATTTTCTATAAACTAATTCTGTAACCGATTCTGGTGAACCATGTACTACTTTTATTTTTACACCTTCATATTCTAAACTTAAAGAAAATGGTAATTTCCTTATATAATCCATATTTTCTTTTGTCATAGCTTCATACATAAATACAGAATTTTTAAATTGTATATTTTCCCAATTATATTTTTCTTCTTCATATTCTATAAAATATAATTCTTTATTTCCTTTTATCGCTAAAGCATTTATTTCTTTTAGTTTATCTATAACTTCATTTCCAAAAGGCAATTCATTTACTAAATCTCCTGAAGCTATAAATCCATCTACTTTTCTATTTTTAGCATCTTTTATTATTTCATTAAGTGCTACAATATTTCCATGTATATCTGATATAACTGCTACTTTTATTTCCCTCACCCCTCATTTTACAAGTAAATTATAACATTTATATTTAATGTTATCAATATTATGATTTATTATATGTAAAAAATCTTCTAATTAAACACTCCTCCTTCGTCTGCGACTTTACTAAGAATATAGAAATCAAGTATAACATTTTCTAAGTGGCATAGCCACCTAAGAAAATCTAATTCTTCTATAACTATCTTCTAACTAAACTCGCCTCCTTCGTCTGCGACTTTACTAAGAATATAGAAAAAGTTCTATTCCTCTTTGAAAATAGAACTTTTTATACACCTTATTATCTACACCTACGATTACATCCACAATTACTGTTTGTTCCGTAAATTAACATTTGATGTAGTACTTATACTATTATTTCTACCGCACCCACATCCATTATTACTTCCGCTAGAGCCACAATTATTATTGTTGTTGTTATTGCACCCACAATTGTTGTCATTATTATTGCATCCACAATTATTTTCTTCTCTATTTCTTAATATCACTTCCACTATATATGCTGTAATAAAAGATAGTATAGTATAAATAATTGCGGCGACTATTAATTCAGCTGTACCTCCTAATATAAAAGCAAGCACTAAAAAAATTGAGAAAAATATTCCTGCAACTTTAAAAGGGCATCTTATAAAAGTTTCTAAAATTGCTGAAAGTATTATTGTAGCTATAGGAATAGCAAAAAAAATCAACAGAATATTCATATATCTATTTACCTCCTATTTTGATAAACTATTTATATATAATATTCTGTCAAAAATTAATTTGTGATTTTAATATGTAACTTCAACTAAATATAGTCCATATGGTGGCAAAGTTTTTCCGTGCCCTTTTCCTATCTTTACTTTCAATTATTTCTGGTATTTCACATGGTTTTATTTTTCCAATACCTACCTCAATCATTGTTCCTGCAATTATTCTAACCATATTATATAAAAAACCATTTCCAGTAAGTTCAATATATATTCTATCATTTTCCTTTTTCAAAACTTCAGCCTTATATATTGTTCTAACACTACTTTTACTGCTTGTTCCACTTGCTTTAAATCCTGAAAAGTCATGTTCTCCTTCAAAATATTTAATAGCTTCTGACATTTTATTTTCATCTAATTTTATAGGAAAATGATATTCTAAGTCTCTATATATAGCTGTACCCATACTAGAATTATTTACTATATATCTGTATTTTTTTGACTTTACAGAATATCTACTATGGAATTTTTGCGTAACTTCTTCTGCTGATTTTATAACAATACTTTTTTTTAATTTTGAATTTATTGCTATTGGAAATTTTTCTATAGGAATATTTTCATTATTAGTTTTAAAGTTCGCTGTTTGCCCTAAACTATGTACTCCGCTATCTGTCCTTCCAGATGCAATTAGTTCTATTTCTTCACCTGTTATTTCTCCAATTGCCTTTTCTATTTCTCCCTGAATATTTAATCTATTTGGCTGTTTTTGCCAACCTCCGAAAACCTTTTCCATGATATTCAATTATAAGTTTTATATTTCTCATTATTTTTTCTCCTTATGCAATAAAGCTTCTTATAATTTATTGATTTTTCATATAATCCAATTGATTTGGTTCTTTTACATCATTATCTGTTACTTTATCAAATTCATAATAATATCTATATTCTGTTTCAACTTTATTTCCATTATCTAGTTCTATAAAGCCTTTATATAACTTTACTAGTAAACCTGTAGATTTTTCTACAAGCATTCCTTCATTTTTTAAAGAATTATTTATCAAATAGCAAGGTCTTCCATTGTAATCTATAGATTTAATTGAAGTTTTAAATAATTCATCTAAAATATTTACTTCACTATCTTTTGAATATAAACTATATGGGTTAAGTATTACAACTTCTGCAACAGTACTATTTTCATCAATTTTTTTATTTCCATCAAAATCTTCATAAGTAACTACTTTATCTTCAAACATTGTTATTCTTTCTATATCTTTAAAATCCTCCAGTGAAAAACTGTTTTCTATAAGTTTTCCTTTGTTATCTTTTTTATACATATCAAAAACACGGTATGTATTATATGTACTTATTGCTTTTCTAATATAATAATTATTTGATTCTAAATACTGATCTAATTTTTCTTTTAAAGATCTTATTATTACATAATTTCTACCAATTTGCATAATAACTAATACAAGTAAGATTAATGGTACTATAACTAATATTTTTTTAATACTACTTTTAATTTTTTCCATACTTAATCCCTCCTATCTTTTTTATATCAATAATCTATTTAATTGTAAATATAAATTTAAAATTGCATACCATATTTTTTACTTTCTCTTAAACAGTACCACAATTTCTAGATTTCCCTAAGCCTTGATAATTTATTTTTATTATGATAAAATTCTAACTATAAATATTAAACTTGTATTTTTATAATTTTAGCTCATATATTTTATAAAAATAAAAAATAAAGGATATATAAAAATGATTAAATTAATAGCAAGTGATGTTGATGGAACTATTATTGATAAAAATAATAAGATTCCTAAAGAAAATCTTGAAGCAATAGATAAAATACATGAAAAAAATATTCCCTTTGCAATATGTACTGGAAAAACTTATGCTGTTTCAGAAAACATTTGTAAACAATTTAATCCCACTTTTGGAATATTTGGAAATGGCACTCAAATTATAGATTTTAAAAATAATAAAGAACTTCTTAGAAATACTCTTTCAAAAGAAGATTTACTTTATATTACCACCTTAGTAGAAAGATTTGATTTACATCTACATATATATACAGATAAAGAAATTATCTCTGAAAAACTTAAGTATATGGATTTAAGAAACTTCATATTAAAGTCAAAAAATTCTTCTATAGACTTAAATTTTAAAATAGTTGGTAACATTACAGATTACATTTCAAAAAATGATTTATCTGTTTTTTCTGCTGTGGTATCTAGCGAAAATTCATTATTTGAATTTGAACAATTTATTAATGTAAATAATAATATTATGTATCAATTTATTAATAAGCGTGGAAAGTATAAAGATATCATAATAGAAAAAGAATACGAATATATTAATATTTCCCCAACACATATAGATAAAGATGAATCTGTAAATTTTCTAACTAATTATTTAAAAATAAAAAAACAAGAAGTTTTAGCTATAGGAGATAATGTTAATGATTTAAATATGGTAAAAAATTCTGGAATAGGAGTAGCTGTTAATGAAGCTTATGATGAACTTAAACAAGTTGCAAATTATGTTACAACTAAAACTACAGCAGAAGGCGCTTTTTCAGAAGCAATAAATAAATTTATAAAGTAATTTTCTAAATCTTACACATATATAATTATTTTAATTTTATAAAAAAAATATAGTTATGTTAAACATAACTATATTTTTTTATTCTGTCTTATTTTTATTATCCACAGTCTGTCTCTGTTCAGCAATTATATTTTTAAGTAAAATCTTTTTTAGTACATCTTCTCTTACATCAGCTATTAAAGTTCCATCTTTAGCAATCGATATTTTTCCAGTTTCTTCTGAAACAACCACAGCTAAAGCATCTGATTCTTTAGATATTCCAATAGCTGCTCTATGTCTTGTACCTAATTCTCTTGCTATATCTTTATCATCAGACAAAGGAAGCATACATGAGGCTGCTGCAATCTTGCTATTACTTATAATAACAGCTCCATCATGAAGTGGAGTTTTAGGTTCAAAAATATTAACTAATAATTGTGGAGAGATTTCTGAATTCATATAAATTCCTGTCGCTACTATATCTTGAATTTTTATATCTCTTTCAATAATTATTAACGCTCCTTTTTTTTGCTTTGAAAGCTCTACTGCGGCTATTACAATTTTATAAATTGATTCTTTCATTTTACTTTTAATATCTTTATCTATACCAAAAAATTTACTAAACTTACTAGTTCCAAGTTGTTCTAAGCCTCTTCTTAATTCTGGTTGAAAAACTATAATAAGCATTATTACTCCATATGACATAAGTGATGATAAAATGTAATTTAATATTTTAAAATTTAAAATTCCACTTAAAAATGTAATAATTATTAAAACAGCAATTCCTTTTAATAATTGCCACGCTCTCGTATCCTTAAGCATTTTAAAAGCCTTATATAAAATAAATAAAACTATTAAAACATCTAAAATAGTAAATAATACCAAAATAGGTTTTTCCGATAAAGATGTAAAATATTCAATCATCTGAGTTTGAAAAAAATCACTCGTTGATATTCCTAATTTTTCCAGCATACTTTGTTCTCCCTTATTATATATTTATTTTATTTAGTAAATAAATAGAATAATAATGATCCAAATACTGAAAATACCATTAAAAATAGCATAACTCCTGCAATTATTTTTGTAAATAATTTCTTCTTATCCATAAATTTTGTCCCTCTTTTCTTATATGTAAAATTTATATAATTAGTTATAACATAATCAGATATTTTTTTCAATATAAAGTTTTTCCTAAAAAGGAAAAAACCTTAGGTATTAAAAAATAATACTTAAGGTCTTTCATTTATTTTAAATATATAGTTGGATTTACTGACTCTCCATCTTTATACATTTCAAAATGTAAATGACTCTCATCTAAAATTTCAAAACTTGCACTATCTCCAACAGTAGCAATTGTTTGTCCTTTTTCAACAGTTTCTCCTTCTTTAATAAATTCTGTGGTTAAAAGATTTGAGTAAACAGTTTTAAATCCATTCTCATGTTTAATAACTATTGATATTCCATATCTTGGATCATTTTTTATAGACTCAATAACACCTTCTTCTGCTGAAAGTACAACCGTAGTTTTATCTGCTTTTATGTCTATACCTGTATGAGTTGTCCATTCCTCTAGTGTGTTTGAATATACTAAAGTATCTTTTGCAAAGTCTTTAATAATTTCTCCAGAAACAGGAACTCCAAATTCCAATTCTTTATTTTGAAGCACCTCAGTTGAAGTGTTATTTTCCACAGCTATAGTATTTTCATTATTTTGTACTACTTCTTCATTTTCAATACTATTACTTTCTTCTTTGTTTACAACTGATGACACAGCCTCTGTATTTTTAACTGTTTTTTTGTTTTCAATATTTGGTTTTACATTATTTGAAGTATTTGATGTATTGTCTTCTTGCACATCTTCCTTACCCTTATCTTCTGAATAACTGGTTTGACTTATTTCATTATTAGGTACTATACTGTTTACTTTTCCAAGTTCTAGCAAACTTTCTCTTGACTGTTCTTTTAATTTTTTATTATAACTTACAAAAACTAAAATAAATGTAACTATAGAAATGACTACTGCAATTGCAAATACATATATTAAATTCTTCATTTTTTTCTCTTCTAATAATTCTCTTCTACTCATAAATAATCCTCCTTATTTTATTATAGTTATTTGCAATTTTTTGAAGATTATTCATGTATTTCCACATTTTTATAATAATGTTTTATTATTTCATCATATTTTTTTCCAGATTTTGCCAAGCTGTCACTCCCGCTTTGACTAAGTCCTACTCCATGTCCATATCCCTTAACTGTAAATTTTACTGAATTTTCCAATATTTCAAAATTAAAATTACTAGATTTTAGTCCTAAAATATTTCTTACATCAACTCCAGATAACTCCAAATTTCCTATTTTTATTTTCTTTACTCTTCCGCTATCCGTATATTCTAAAATTTTTATGCTATCTTCTTCTTTAAAATTTATTCTAAAATCTTTATTTTTGTCTAATATCTTTTGTATAAATTCATCTCTTGATACTTCTATTTCTGAATTATACGTAGAATAATTCTCTTCTCCTGAAGTTTCTACTGACTGTAAATAAGGATAATTCCCCCCCCATACATTTATTGCAAGTTCAGTCTTTCCCCCACTATTACTATGAAATAATGCATTAATAACTTTATTTTCATAAGTTATATATTTTCCTGCTGTCGAATCAACAGCTAAAACTATCTTATTCCAATATTTTTCTTTATCTTCTCCTTCCCACCTTGCCATTCTATTTTCTTTTGAAATCCATGCTTGGCAACAAAGAGAACTGTCACAAATATCTGCATTTTCATGCTTTCCTTTATTTTCTATTTTATACATTGTATACGTTCTTGCCACAACAGCTTGTGCTTTAAGTGCTTCTATTTCATAAGATGCTGGCATTTCGGCTGCAACAACACCATATAAATATTCGTCTAATTTTATTTCTTGTATTTCATTTGTTTCTGTATGTAATAATTTAATATTATTTAAACTTCCATAGTCATAATTATTTACAATTTTATTTTCTTCATAAACAACATCATTTGAAACAGTTTCTTTGGTTTCAAATGTATTTGTAAATATTATTGGCATTGCAAAAATCATAACAATTATAAATAAAAAATAAAAAAATAATTTTTTCATGTTTTTCCTTCCTACTTTAAGCCATTTTTTCTTTAAATTCCTTTAATACTTTTCTCTCTATTCTCGAAACCTGTACCTGTGAAATTCCCATTATTTTTGCAACTTGTGTCTGAGTTTTTTCCTTAAAATATCTTAAAGTTATAAGTTTTTTCTCTCTTATATTTAAAGCCTTTATGAGTTCTAATATTGTTATTCTATCTACTAATTTATTTTGATCATCATTATTTACTATTATTCTATCTAATTTTTGTGTTCCACCTTCCTTACTTTCTTCATTTATAGATTCAATAACCTTATTAGCTTCTATTGAAGTACAAATATCTTCTTCTGAAACATTTAAATTCTTTGCCATCTGACTTATAGACAAACTTTCCCCTGTTTTATTTAAATAGTCTGTTTCTAACTGCTTAATTTTTACTCCTAATTCTTTTGTTGTTCTACTTATCTTTATTATTCCATCATCTCTTAAAAACTTTTTTATTTCTCCTATCATATATTGCACTGCATATGTTGAAAGTCTTACTTTAAATTCAAAATCAAATCGTCTAATAGCTTTTATGAATCCAATACTTGCAATTTGATACAAATCTTCTTTTTCATAACCTCTTCCTAAGAATCTTTTTACTATACTCCATATTAGTCCACTATTTTCTTCTATTATTCTTCCTAATGCTTCATTGTCGCCTTTTTGTGCTTTAATAATAAGATATTTATTGTCTTCATACATATTTCCTCCTATTTTCTAATATGTAATATCTATTTTATTTTCTTTTTTTATTTTTTTAACCATAGTTATTTTAGTTCCAAGACCCACAATTGATTCAACTTCTAATTTATCCATAAAGTTTTCCATAATTGTAAATCCCATTCCTGATCTTTCTAAATTTCCTTTTGTTGTAAATAATGCCTCTTTAGCCTCTGCAATATTTTCTATTCCTTCACCATTATCTGATATTTCAATTTCTATTTCCTCTTCAAAAAGTCTCGCTCTTATTTTTACAATTCCTTCTGAACTTGGATACGCATGTATAATAGCATTAGTTACAGCTTCAGATACAGAAGTTTTTATATCTGCAATCTCTTCAATAGTCGGATCTAATTGTGAAGCAAAAGCCGCAACTGAAATTCTTGCAAAAGCTTCATTTGCTGATTTGCTTAAAAATTCTATTTTCATTTCATTTTTTAAATTTCTATTCATAATAAATCTTTCCTTTTCAAATTTATTTTTAATTTTTTATTTAACTTACCTCTTCCTTATTTTCATCTGTTATTATAGGTATTATTTTTAGTATTCCGTGACATATTAAAAACTCTTTTTATTTTTTCTTTTACATTTATCATCTCTAGCTTTGCACCATATGAACTTGCCGTTTTATATCTTCCTATTATAAGACCTATTCCTGCGCTATCCATAAATAAAACTCTTTCAAAATCAAATATTACTTTTCTAGGCATAAATCTTTGAATTTCATAATCTGCTCTTTTTCTTATTTTTTCACAAGAATGATGATCTAATTCTTCTGTTATTTCAAAAACTAAGGTCTTGTCCTCCATAAAATGTTTTACATTCATTTTTATTTTCCTCCTTTGTAAAATTTAGATATCTAATTATTCTACTTACTATCTATTATTTCCTTCAATGAAAAAATAGAAGTTTTGTTGTATTTTTAGAGCTTTTCGACAAAAAAAACAAAAGGCCTTTAAAAATTTATCCTTTTGTTTTTTATTTTTTTTAAACTTCAATTTTATGAGCAATTTATAAATTTATTTTTAAGTCCAGTTATTCTTTTTTTAGTATCAACATTATTTATCATAAATTCAATTAAATTATTTGAACCTATAACTATAAGCATTTTCTTTGCTCTTGTAATTCCTGTATATAATAAATTCCTTGTAAGTAACATATTAGAAGATGGAGGAATTACTAAAATTACTATATCAAACTCACTTCCGCTGAGCCTTATGTATTGTTATACTATATGCATGTTCTAATTGCTCTAATTCCGAAAAAGCATACCATGCTATTTTTCCGTCATCAAATTCAACTTCAATTTGCTTTTCTTTATTGTTTATTCTAATTATTCTTCCTATTTCACCATTAAAAATTCCTGCGCCATTTTCATATTTAATATTATCATCTTTTCTACCTTTTTCCCAATAGATATCATAGTTATTCTTTATTTGCATAACTCTATCTCCTTCTCTAAAAAAGGTATCTCCGTATGATTTTTCTTCTATCTCATCAATTTTAGGATTTAATGCTTCTTGAAGACTTTTATTAAGTTCCTTAGTTCCAAGTCTTCCCTTTTTAGTTGGCGTTAATACTTGTATGTTTTTAAAAAACTCATAATCACCATAATTTTTCAGTCTTTCCTTACTAAGAGAAATAACTTGATACATCATTTTTTCTTGATTTTTTTCATTAATGTAGAAAAAATCTTCTAAAGCATCTTCTTCATAATTTCTTTTTCCAATAAAAGTTTCTCCATTATTTACATTATGTGCGTTTAATATTATCTTACTTTTAGCTGCTTGCCTAAATATTTTATTTAAAGTTACAGTATTAAATCTGTCTGAGTCTATTAAATCCTTTAATATACTTCCAGGTCCTACTGATGGAAGTTGATTTACATCTCCAACAAAAATCACCTTTGTTCCTAGATATACAGCTCTTGATATATAATTCATTATAAATACATCTACCATAGACATTTCATCTATAACTATTACATCTGTATCAATTGGTGTAACTTCTGTATCTATACTTCCAAGTTTATCTTCTTCAAATTTTCCTATCTCTAAAAGCCTATGTATTGTTTTGGCTTCCATACCAGTGGTTTCGCTCATTCTTTTTGCAGCTCTTCCAGTTGGTGCACACAATACTACCTTTTTTCTATGAGATTTATATATTTCTATTATACATTTAATAATTGTTGTTTTTCCTGTTCCTGGCCCACCTGTAATTATACATACATTATTTTCGTTTATTTGTTTTATTGCATCATACTGTTTTTCTGATAGTTCTATTCCGAAATCATCTTGATATTTTATTATATCTTTTTCAAAATTATCAATATATTTTATATTTTTGGAGTTTTTTAATGCTATTAGCTTTGTAGATATATTTTGTTCTGCCCTATAAAGTGGTTCTAAATAAACAAAACAACCATCTTCTTTATTTTCAATTACTATTTCATTTAATCCATTTAAATTTATTAAATTATTTAAAATATTTTCTTCATTTACATTTAAAATACTTTTTACATATTCTACTAAATTGTCTTTTAATACACATGTATGTCCATTATAACTAGAAATAAGAAGTGCATATTTTATACCACTTTTGATTCTATTATCACTATCTCCTGGTATCCCTATTTGAATTGCTATTTTATCTATTTTTTCAAAGTTCACTCCATAAACAATATCTACAAGTATGTATGGATTTTCTTGTATTTTTTCTACTGCCTCTCTTCCGAAGGGCATCATACACCTTTTTGCTATTGTTAGCACTTATTCCAAATCCCTCTAAAAAACTAACAATCTGCCACACTTCCCATTTTTCATTAAATTCTTCACCTATTTCATAAGCTTTATCTTTAGATATTCCTTTTATTTCAGAAAGCCTAATAGGCTCAAATTTAAAAATGTTTAAAGTATCTTCTCCAAATTTATCAATTATCTTTCTAGCTGTTGCTGGACCTATTCCTTTTATAGTTCCACTAGATAAATATTTCTCTAATGCTGCAACAGTTTCTGGCATAATTTTTTCAAATGTATCTATTTTAAATTGTTCCCCATATTCTTGATGAATTACCATTTTACCTGTTAATTTTAGAGTGTCTCCGAACAGCAATAAAAGGCAAATATCCTACTACTGTTATCATGTCTTGATTTTCAGTTTCTAAAACTGCTATTGAATAACTATTAGCTTCATTTTGATATATAAATTCTTCTATTTGTCCTTTTAATTCCACTAGAATTCTCCTCTATTATTTATTGTTCAACTACTTTCGGATACAAAAATATGTTTGTTTGTATTCTATCATTTTTACTATATTTATGCAAGAAAAAAAGAGAATAAATGGCACTTTTATTGCCATTTATTCCCCATATTCTTATTATATTTTAACCAAATATTCCTTTTTTCTTAATTGGCGGCTGTTCATTCATAGTTTTTGCCAATTCTACTAAAAGTTCTCTTTGTTCATGTGTTAATTTTTTAGGAACTTGAACTATAACAGTAAATACAAAATCTCCTCTCCAGTTTCCACCAACACTCTTAAAGCCTTTATTTTTAATTGTAAATCTTGTTCCTGTTTGAGTTCCTTCTGGTATTTTAAATTTTTCTTTTGATCCATCTACCATAGGCACTTCTATCTCTGTTCCCAAAGTAGCACCAGTAAAAGTTATTGGAACATCACATAAAACATGTTCGGCTTTTCTACTATATATATTATGTTTTTTGATATGTATTACTATATATAAGTCACCTTTTGATCCACCGTTAGCTCCTACTTCGCCTTCTCCCTTAAGTACTACTGTTTGACCTTCGTCAATTCCTTCTGGAATTTTCACTTTTATTTTTATAGATTTTCTTACAATACCTTTTCCTTTACAATCTGTACATGGTTCTTTTATTACTTTTCCTGTTCCACCACAAACTGTACATACTTTTTGTGTAGCCATCTGTCCAAATGGAGTTGTAACAACTTGTTTTATTTTTCCTGTTCCATTACACATAGAACATCTATCAGCTGTTGTTCCTTTTTTTGCTCCTGTTCCTGAACAAGTAGTGCAAGTTTCATTTCTGTTTATACTTATTTCCTTTTCTACTCCAAGAAAAGCTTCCTCAAATGTTATATCTAAACTTAATTTTAAATCAGCACCTTTTCTTGGTCCTGTAGAACTTCTACTTCTAGATGAACCTCCACCTCCAAAAAAAGATGAAAATATATCTCCTAAGTCTCCAAAATCTCCAAAGTCTGAAAATCCTCCAAAACCATCAAATCCACTTCCGTATGAATAGTATCCTCCTCCTTGGCTTCCACTACCAAATCCTTGTGGTCCATCAAATCCAAATCTATCATACATTTGTCTTTTTTGTTTATCAGATAATACCTCATAAGCTTCACTAACTTCTTTAAACTTCTTTTCTGCCTCTTCTTTATTATCAGGGTTTGCATCTGGATGATATTTTTTAGCAAGTTTTCTATATACCTTTTTTAATTCTTCATCAGTTACATCTTTATTTACACCTAAGACTTCATAATAATCTCTTTTTTGTGCCATATTTATCTTTGCGCCTCCATAAGTTTTTATCGCTATAATAATAGCTATATAGAGGTCAGCTTTTTAATTTCTGACCTCTCTTATAACCATTATATGTTATTCTTCATCTTTTTTACTATCATCTTCAACTTTATAATCTGCATTATATACATTACCATTCTCATCTGTTGTTGTTCCTGCTGTTTCGGCTTCTGCACCATTTGCTCCATTTGCTTGATTTTGAGAATATAATTTTTCAGAAATCTCATAAAATACTTTTGTTAATTTATCTGTTGCTTCTTTAATTGCTTCTATATTATTTCCTTCTAATGATTTTTTAACTGCTTCAATTTCTGTTTCTACTTTAGCTTTTTCTTCTCCACTAATTTTATCACCTAAATCATCTAGAGTTTTTTGACTGTTATATACTAAACTTTCTGCATTATTTTTAACTTCAATTTCTTCTTTTCTTCTTTTATCTTCAGCTGCATGAGCTTCAGCATCTTTAATAGCTTGATTAATATCATCTTCTGATAAATTTGAACTAGCTGTTATAGATACTTTTTGTTCATTTCCACTAGCTTGATCTTTTGCAGAAACATGTACTATTCCATTTGCATCAATATCAAAGGTTACTTCTATTTGTGGAACTCCTCTTGGTGCTGGTGGAATTCCTGTTAATTGAAATCTTCCAAGTGTTTTATTATATTGTGCCATTTCTCTTTCACCTTGTAATACATGAACCTCAACACTTGTTTGACCATCTCCTGCTGTTGAGAAAACTTGTGATTTTTTAGTTGGTATTGTTGTATTTCTTTCAATTAGTTTTGTAAATACTCCACCATAAGTTTCAATTCCTAAAGATAATGGTGTAACATCTAATAATACTAAGTCTTTAACATCACCTGATAAAACACCACCTTGAATAGCTGCACCAATTGCAACACATTCATCTGGATTTATTCCCTTATCTGGCTCTTTTCCTGTTATTTTTTTAACCATTTCTTGAACACAAGGAACTCTTGTAGAACCACCTACTAATAATACTTTATGAATATCATTTGATGTGACTCCTGCATCTTTCATAGCTTGCTCAACTGGTACTCTTGTTGCTTCTACTAATTCATGAATTAGTTCTTCAAATTTAGCTCTTGTAAGTGTTATATCTAAATGTTTTGGTCCTGTGCTATCAGCAGTAATGAATGGTAAGTTTATTTGTGTTTGTTGCATTCCTGAAAGTTCTATTTTAGCCTTTTCAGCTGCTTCTTTTAATCTTTGCATTGCCATTTTATCTGCTTTTAAATCTATTCCATTTGAACTTTTGAATTCTGATACTAAATAGTCAATTATCGCATTATCAAAATCATCTCCACCTAAGTTTGTATTACCATTTGTAGATAGAACTTCAAAAACTCCATCTCCAATATCTAATATAGAAACATCAAATGTTCCTCCACCTAAGTCATATATCATTATTTTTTGATCTTGATCTTCTTTATCCATACCATATGCTAAAGAAGCTGCTGTTGGTTCATTTATTATTCTCAAAACTTCAAGCCCTGCTATTTTTCCAGCATCTTTTGTTGCTTGTCTTTGACTATCACTAAAATATGCAGGAACTGTTATAACAGCTTGTGTTACTGTTGTTCCTAAATAATTTTCAGCATCTGATTTTAATTTTTGTAATATCATTGCTGATATTTCTTGTGGTGAAAATTCATCACCTTCAATTTTTACTTTTTCGCTTGTTCCCATTTTTCTTTTTATAGAAATTACTGTATTATCTGGGTTTGTAACAGCTTGACGTTTTGCAATTTGTCCTACTAATCTTTCTCCATTTTTAGAGAAAGCTACAACTGATGGTGTTGTTCTGTTTCCTTCTGCATTAGGTATAACAACTGGTTCTCCACCTTCCATTACAGAAACGCATGAATTAGTTGTACCTAAATCAATACCTATAATTTTTCCCATTTTTATTTCCTCCCTTTATTTTAAGAAACTTATTTTTATTTTTTCTTTGGTTATATATAATAAATTAAATTATTATCAAGATTAATATGTTTTTAAATAATATGAATACAAATAATCTTTGATTATTTGTATAAGTCATTTCATTTTATAAGGCTGACTTAATTTGCTACAATTACCATTGAATGACGTATTACTTTGTTTCCAATTTTATATCCTTTTCTGTATTCTTGTACTATTTCTTGTACACCTTTTTCTTTATCTTCTATATGACTTACTGCTTCATGAAATTCTGGATCAAATGTTGTTCCTATAGTCTCTATTTCTTCTAATCCTAATCTTTTAAGAGCATCTGAAAATTGTTTTACTACTAGCTTTACTCCTTCTTGGTAATTTACATCTTCTGTTTTAGCTTCTGCTGCTTTTTCTAAATTATCCATTATTGGAAGCATTGTAGAAACTACATCTCCTGTTATCATTCCATAAATACTGTCTTTTTCCTTTTGACTTCTTTTTTTATAATTCTCAAATTCTGCAAATAATCGTTTATATCTATCAGCCATCTCATCTAGTTCTGCTTTATCAACTTTTTGCATATCTACATTATTTGCTTCTACATTTTCCTCTGGTTTATTTTCAATTTCTTCTCTATTATCTCTATTTTCTTCCACTTCTATCACTTCCTCTTTTCTTTTAAAATTTTCCTTTTTTAAAATCATCATTTAATTTTTTACTAATATATTTCATAACTGAAATTACTTTAGAATAGTCCATTCTTGTTGGTCCTATTATTCCTATAGTACCAATATCTTTATCTTCTAGAATATGATTAAAAGTCACTATACTAAAATTCTTTAACTCTTCTTTTGCAGTTTCTTCACCAATATATACATTTATATCTTGTGCTATACCAGTGTTTAAAACATCAACTACCAAATCTTTTGCATCTAAAGCATTTAAAAATTCTTTTGCTATATCAGATTTCCTAAATTCTGGCATATCAACTACTTTATTAACACCTTCTAAGTAAACTTTTTGGCTTTCTTCTAAAATTTTATTTATCTCTTCTATTATTTTCTTTATAATATTTATTCCAGTCTTCATCTCTTCTGCAATAAATTCTTCTAAAGGTACATTTACTTTTTCTAGAGGTTTTCCTACTAATTTATTTTTAAATATAAAACTTAAATCATCTATTTGCTCCTGCTCTATATCCTCATCAAATTTTATTATTGATTCTCTGATTATTCCTGAATCCGTAAGAATTACGGCCATCATCATTCTATTTCCTAATAATACAAACTTTATATCTGTTATTATATGGCTGTTAACATCAGGTTCAATTGTAATAGTGGTATAATGTGTAATTTCTGATAATGTTGTTGTTGCAATTTTGGCAAGATCTTCTAAATCATTAACTTTTGTTTCTAATCTTTCTTTTATTATTTCCATTTCTTTTTTGCTTAAACTATCTTCTCTTAATAGCTCATCAACATAGAATCTATATCCTTTTTGAGATGGAATTCTACCAGCAGAAGTATGTGGTTTTTCTAAAAAACCTATTTTTTCTAATTCTGCCATTTCATTTCTAATTGTTGCACTACTGCAATCTAATTGATTAACCAAATTTCCCGAGCTTACGGGTTCAGCTGTATCTATATATTCTTCAATTATCGCTTGCAAAACTTTCTTTTTTCTATTATCTAAATTATCAGGCATTACTTCTCACCTCTTAGTTTTTAGCAAACCTTTTGTTTGACTGCTAATATATTATATCTTTATTCATATATTGTCAAGATGTTTTTAATATTTTTTTCATTTTAATTACAAAAAATTATCTATAATATTTAATTTATTTTTTTAATATATTATAGATAATAACAAACTTTTATATAAAACTTTCAAATACCATGTTCGCAAAATCTAGTCCTTTTTTAGTTAATTTAATATAGTCTAAATCAACTTCTAATAATTGTTTTTTAGTTAAATCTTCTATCTCAAATCTAAAATAGAATAATGGATTTATGCTAAATTTTTGTTCAAATTTTGAAATAGATATTCCTTCTATTTTTCTAAGTCCTATCATCATAAATTCCTTCATCATTTTTTCTTTACTTTGAATTTCTTGAATTTCTATGTTTTTATCTAATAAGTTTTTAGATATATTTTCTAAGAATATGTTAAAATCACTTATATTCGAAAACCTTATATTATTTATATAAGAATGTGCTGAAAGACCAAAGCCTAAATATTGTCCTTGGTTCCAACAATTTAAATTATGTCTAGATTCCTTTCCTTTTTTACTAAAATTTGAAATTTCATATTGAAAATATTTATTACTTTCTAATATTTTCTTAGTTTTCCAGTACATATTTCTTTCTATATCTTCACTTGGAAGTTTTATTTCATTTGATGTTACAAGATTTTCTAGTTCTGTTCCTTCTTCTAAAATCAATGAATATAAAGATATATGAGATGGATTTAAATTAATAACTTTTATTAAAGAATCTTTTAAATCTTCCTCTGTTTGTTCTGGAAGAGCAAGCATTAAATCTATATTTATATTATTTAAATCATATTTTTTACATAAGTTATATGCATATAAAAACTCTTCATAAGTGTGCACTCTTCCAATTAATTCTAAAATTTTATTATTAGCTGATTGAAGTCCTATACTTACTCTATTTATTCCTATTTCTTTATATTTTCTTATTTTTGCCTCATCTGCTGTTCCTGGATTTATCTCTATTGTTATTTCAGCATTATTTTTAATTTGAAATTTTTTTCTTAATGTTTCTAATATATCTTCAATATATTTTTCTTTTATATATGAAGGAGTTCCACCGCCAAAATATATTGAATCTACTACTATTTTTTTAAAATTTATTTCCTCACACTTATTTTGCATAAAAATTTCATTCTTTTTTTTTATATTTTCTATTTCATAAATTACAGATTTTATATATTCATCTATATTTAGTTTATCTGAAAAAGAAATAAAATCACAATATTTACATTTTCTTTTGCAAAATGGAATATGCACATAAATTCCAATTTCTTTCATCCTATTTTCTTAACTCCTCTGCAAATTCATGTATTTTTTGTAGTCTATGGTTTACTCCAGATTTTCCAATAGGTTTATCTAACATTGCACCTAAATCTTTTAAACTCATATCTGGATTTTCTATTCTTATTATTGCAATTTCTTTTAAATAATCTGGCAATTCCTCAAATTTTTTTAATTTTTTAATTAAATTTATATCATTAATTTGATTTACAGAAGCATTTACTATTTTATTAATATTAGCTGTTTCACAATTTACTAATCTATTTACATTATTTTTCATTTCTTTCATTATTCTTACATCTTCAAACCTCATAACACCATTATTTGAGCCAATTAGAGCTAAAAATTTAGAAATTTCTTCACTTTCTTTAATATACAATAAATATATATTATTACTCTCTAAAATTTTCAAATTTACTCCATATATTTTGCATATATTTAAAATATATTCTGCATTGCTTTTTTCTTGAAATATAATTTCTAAATGATATTGTTTATTGGGATCAGTAACAGAACCCGAACCTAAAAAAGCTCCTTTTACTATAGCCTTTTGTAGCTCTTCATCTTGCTGTAATCTAATAGACATTATTTCATCTAATTTATCACACTTTTTTACTAAAGCTATATATTTTTTTCCTTTTCTATCTGGTTCATATTCTAAGCTTAAGTTAAAAAGAATCTTATAAAATCTTTCTATATTAAACTCATTTTCAGTTATAAATTCTAGTCCTTCTGAATTCATAGCTACATTTCCTGTCAAAATATATCCTAAGAATTCAGCTTCTAAAATTTTTAAATTCTTGTAATTATTAGTTTTTGTAATTTCTTCTTTTATATCTGATGAAAAAGACATTGTTCTCTCCTTTTATTTTTGCGCTATAACTACTCTATTATTTCCTGATAAATCTTTTTTAGAAAAAATATTTTTATAATTATTTTTCTTAAAAATTTCCTCTACCTTTTCCTTTTGATTATATCCAATTTCAAAGGCTAAGTATCCATTTGTATTTAAGTGCTTTTTGGCATTTAAAATTATCTCATTATAAAATTTTAATCCGTCTTCCCCGCCATCTAAGGCTATTTGTGGTTCTTTTTTCACTTCTTCTGGTAAGTTTTTTAATGTTTCTGTTTCAATATATGGAGGATTAGACACAATTATATCAAATTGTAAATCTATATTTTCAAATAAATTTGACTGAATTA
>JAAVXQ010000052.1 GCA_022790685.1 Clostridia bacterium | reverse complement strand
TCTATTCCTTCATCAGAATTTTTAACTTTATAATATGCTAAAACAGGACTTAATTTTTCTCTAGAAAAAGGATAATCGTCTCCTACTCCTTCTTCACTTACTACTAATACTTTAGTATCTTCTGGTATATCAAATCCAGCCCATTTTGCAATTGTTCTAGGACTTTGTCCTGCAACAGCTCCATTTAATTTATATCCTTGATCTGCCAAAAACATTGATTTTTTTAGCATTTCTTTTTCTTCTTCATTTGCGAAATAGCAATTAGCTTCTTTCATTAATTTTTCAAATTCTTCTGAAACTTCTTCATCAACAATAACAGCTTGTTCTGAAGCACAAATCATTCCATTATCAAAAGACTTTGACATAACTAAATCAGTAACTGAAGTTTTCATTTTTGCTGTTTTATCTATATAGCAAGGAACATTACCTGGCCCTACTCCTAAAGCTGGCTTTCCACATGAATATGCAGATCTAACCATTCCTGCACCACCTGTTGCTAAAATTAAATCTACATCTTTATGGTTCATTAAAAGTGTTGTTGCCAAAACTGAAGGTTTTTCAATCCATAATATACAGTCTTCTGGTGCTCCTTCTGAAACTGCTGCATCTCTTAAAATTCTAGCTGCTTCTTTACTGCACTCTTGAGCTGATGGATGAAATCCAAAAATTATAACATTTCTAGTTTTAGCAGAAATCATTGATTTAAACATAACTGTTGATGTAGGATTTGTTACTGGTGTGACTCCTGCTATAATTCCTATTGGTTCTGCAATTTGAATATAATCTTCTTCATCATTTTCTGATATAACTCCAACAGTTTTATCATATTTTATGCTGTGATAAATATATTCTGTTGCAAACATATTCTTAGTAATTTTATCTTCGTATATTCCTCTTCCTGTTTCCTCTACTGCCATTTTTGCAAGTTTCATGTGGTTATCAAGACCTGCCATAGACATCTTTTTAATAATTCTGTCTATTTGTTCTTGATTTAATTTTTTATATTCTTGTGATGCTTTTTTGGCTCTTGAAATTAAGTCTTCTATCATGCTTTCAATTTCTTGTTTTTCTTCTTCTGTTACTTCAGCCATAATATTCCTCCTTTATATTCATAATATTCTGATACATTATATATATAATTCTACACTATTTCAATATTTAATATTCATATTATATAAAAAATTTAAAATTATAAATTATGTTTTTATTTACCCTAAATCTAAAAAAAGTTAATATAAATTATCTTGCTAATTATAATACTTTTAGTATTACGTATAAGACAAAATATTTATATTAACTTTTTATTTATAATTTACAAGCTTTATCTCATATATGCTTGCATTACTAAAAATATTATTATGAATTGTAAAACTAAATTTGCTGTTATTAAATCTTCCTTTTTCATGTCTAATTTTAGTTTATCAATAATAAATATAAATAGAGCATAAATAGGAATAAAATATCTTCCCTGAAGTCCTAGAACATGTGCATATCCCACCTCAAACATTGAAGTCCACTGAACATATATAGCTGTTGTTATTAGTAGAATAGTTCCAAAAATTATAAGTCCTACAAAGTATTTTTTATATTTATCTACTGAAAATTCTCTATCTTCATCTCTTACTAATAGTCCCAAAATTATTAAAATACTTAAAATATATGAAACTGGCGTATACACTAATACTCTTGCATCACATAAAAGTTCATATCCTGTTGTTGATTGGAAAATAAGATTACCACCTGAATTCAAATATGTATTCATCATTATATATACATACTTTGCAGGGTTTTGTAATATAAATTTTACCTGCTCTAAAGAATCTGAATTGTTTCCTGATAAAGTCAAACTTCCTATCACAAACCACGCTATTCCCACTATACAGCTTAAAACAATTACTAATATCTTAAATATAATATTATCTTTTTTATTTTCAAAATTATCTTTTCCTAAAAGCAATATTAATAATACAAATGGTAAATATACTATCTTACATAAAGCTACCATTATGGCAGAAATCATAAATAAAATTTTATCTTTTTTACTTAGCTTTGATTTTTCATATACGTTTTTATATAGCAATGCAATAAATAATAAACACATTGCATTAGTTACAGTATCTCCAGATAATGCACTTGCTGTGCATATATGTATAGGAAGTAATATAAGCATCATAAAAAACGTTTTCTTATTTGGAATTATCTTTACGCAATAAGTACAAACTATTATCCAAAATAGTAGTCCGAAAATTCTTGCTCCCAATCCAAGTATAACAATATTATCTGTAAAAATATCTACTATACTCATTCCTATTGCTTGTGGCAAATATTGAAGTGGTGAATATAATTTTGTGTTATTATATTCATTAGAGAAATCTCTTTTTTCTTCTGATATGTTAAGTTCATTATAATTTTCAATATAGTTGTAATAACTTACTGCTTTGTTATTTTTTAAATTCAGTAAAACATCAAAAGCTTTTGAAAATTCTGAATTGTTCTTAAATTTTGTATATTTTTGAGTAATTTCATAAGTTCTTAAAATATGTGAATATTCATCATTTGCTGTACCTACAGGAGTTATTAATGTATATATTAATCCTAGTGCAAGTAAAATTATAAAAAACTTTTTATAAAAATCACCTTTCTCTTTTCTTAAAAATATTATTAATATATTTATAACTATTGATATTATAAATAAAGTTCCAAATAATATAATCTTTCTATCCTTAGGTAGTCCAAATACAAGATAATTGAAAAACCTCATAAAAATAGCTATATATGCAAAATATATAATTTCACATATTATAAAGCCCTTATTTATTTTCATTTTGCTCTTTTCCAAAGTTTCGCTCCCCCTTTATTAAAGTTTATTTTTTAATTATAACATATTAATAACAAAAAAAAATAGTCAGAGAAAAAATTTATATATTTTTCTCTGACCATTTTTTAGTATAAATAATTTTGTGGATTTACTGGTTTTCCATTAACTCTTATTTCTAAATGTAAATGTGGTCCTGTTGAGTTTCCTGTAGAACCTACCGCTGATATTTTAGTATTGCTATCTACTTCTTCACCAACTGATACATATATTTTATTGCAATGTGCATAATATGATTCAATTCCATTACCATGGTCTATAATTACTAATTTACCATAAGCTCCTTTTGTTCCTGCATACGTTACAGTTCCAGGAGCAATAGCTGTAATTGCTGTTCCTTTTGATGTTCCTATATCTAATCCTGTATGTGCAGAAGATCTTATAGAACTTCTACTACCAAATCTAGAAGTAATTGTTCCTCTTACAGGTATTGATAAATCCATTTTTGCTACACTTGTAATCTGCTTTATATTGGAACTTTCTTTTTTTGGCTTAGTATTTTCATTTATTAAAGCTGTTTTTACTATATTTAATTCTTTAAGTACCTCATCTTTGGCAGAAGTGTTTGGCTCTTGTGTATAAATTTCTGCTATTCCTAATTTCAAATCAATTTTTGAATCTACATCTTTTTTTAGTTCATTAATAATTTCTTCTGCATTTTCCTCAGTATCTACTACTGCTGTTTGCTCACCATCTATTGTTATAGCAAATACTCTGTAAGTAGTATTTGTAGTATTCTCTATAGCTAGTAATATGTTTCTATCTTCTAACAGTTCTTTTCCTCTACTTACAAATGTATAACTATATTCTGGTAAAGCTTCTATTTCTCTAAAAGCTATATTTCTTGATGTATCATTCATATATTTATCTAATTTATTATTTATAAAATCTTTATCTTCAACAAATCCTAATAACTCTCCTGACATTGTGACAGCATATGCAGGTTTATATTTAATTAATATTATTGTTAAAATCAATAATGTTGCTATTAAAATTAGCTTTAGGGCTTTGAACGTTTCTTTTGTATAATATTTAACCCAAGATTTTAAAATATATATTCACTCTCCTTTTTTATGACTTTTTTATATGTCACTATAAACAATATTATACCACAAAATACCGTTTTTTTCAATCAATATTTTGGGCATATTCCTATTTTTAGCATTTTTATTCTAAATTATTCCTTTTTAGACAAGTTAATTTTTACCAATACTTTTAAAATATCTGTTTTACTCATTTTTTCTTCTTTTTTCTATGCATTCAATTTTCGAACATTAAAAATACTTTGTTTTTAAATGCAAAAAAATACTTATCTAACATATATTTTAGATAAGTATTTCAAATTTAATATTCATATATTTTGTAGTCTATTAGTTTTTCTCCATCATATTCAAATTTAACTGTAAAGAAATTTGATTCATTTTGAATTTTATTTAAAAATATTTTATCTCCCTCCCAGGTGTTTAAAGAGGTTATTTTATTTTTATCAATCCATTCTAAATCGCCTTCGTCACATTCTATAATATTCCCTGAAAATTTTTTTGTTACAAACACATACATATATTCTGATTCCCATTTACTAGACTTATATGTTACTATACATCTTAGCTTTATGTCATATACTTCCAGTCCTGTTTCTTCTAAGACTTCTCTTTTTATGCATTCTTCTGGTGATTCTCCATCCTGAAATTTGCCACCTATTCCTAACCATTTATCTTTATTTATGTCATTTTTCTTTTTTGTTCTATGTAACATCAAATACTTTTCATCTTTTTCAATATAGCATAATGTTGATAATATCATATTTATTACTTCCTTCAAACCTTTTAAAGTTTTTATCTTACTTAAGTTGCATTGATAATAATTTACTAATACCTTTTTCCTCCATAGTAATTCCATACACTGTGTCTGCTGCTTCCATTGTTCCTTTTCTATGAGTAATTACTAAAAATTGTGTATCTTTTACAAATTTTTTCAAATATTCAGCAAATCTATATACATTTACATCATCTAATGCCGCCTCAATTTCATCTAGTACACAAAATGGAGCTGGATTTATTTTTAATATTGCAAATAATAAAGCTATTGCTGTAAAAGCTTTTTCTCCACCTGATAAAAGCATCATATTTTGTAATTTTTTGCCTGGTGGTTGTACTTCTATCTCGATTCCACATTCTAATATATTTTCTTCATCTAATAATTTTAATTCAGCCTTACCTCCACCAAATAACTCAACAAATACCTCACTAAAGTTTTTATTTATAACTTTAAATTGTTCAGAAAACTGCCTTTTCATAGTTTCTGTCATTTCTGCAATTATTTTTCTAAGTTTGTTACTTGCAGTTTCTAAGTCTAAACGTTGTTCACTCATAAAATCATATCTCTCTTTTAGTTCTTTGTATTCTTTAATTGAGTCAACATTTATGCTTCCAAGATCTCTTATCTCACTTCTTATAGAATTTACCTTCTTCTGAACTTCTGTAGGATTATCAATTTTTTCAATATTTTGTACATTATTTGGTGTTAGTTCATACTCTTCCCACATTTTATTAATTATTTGGTCTAGTTCTAGTTGTATTTTAGATTTTTTTAAATCTACCTTAGATATCTGCTCTCTTACATTTTCTAATATATTATTTTCATCTACTAATTCCTGTTCTAATTTTTCTTGTTTATTAGTTTTTAGTACTTTATCTTCTTTAAGTTTTTCTATTTTACCCGAAGAATCTAAAACATTTTTATCAAGTTCTTTTATATTTTCCTCAACTTCTATAATCTTCTTTTCTAAACTTTCATTTTCTACTAATATATCTTCTCTTATTTTCTTTTTATTTTCAATACTATTAACATTATTCGATATGTCTAAATCAATTCTTTCCATCATTTCATTTATTGAGCTTTCACTTTCATCAAATGATGATACTGAAATTTTCAAATTTGTTATATCAAAATTTAAATCATCTATATACTTTTGATTATCTTTATTCGAAATAGTAAATTCTTCTATTATTTTATTAGTTTTAGTATTTTCTTCATCTATAAGTTCTACTTTTTTATTTAATTCTTCTATTATTTTATTTTTAGTTTCTATTTCTACTTTATTCTCTTCTACATCTTTTTTTAGTTTATCAAGTTTAGCTTCTAGTTTTAATATTTCTAAATCAACATTCTCTTGCTTTTGTTTTTCTGTAGCATAAATAATTTCTAATTCTTGCCACTCTTTTTGAAAGTTTTCAAATATATTTAATGTTTCTGTTATGCTATTTTCGTATTCTTCTTTTTCTTTTTGCATCTTTTCTATATTTTTATTTATTTCTTTAAGTTCTTTTTCTAAAGCCTTTATCTCTTTCTCTCTACCTAATAAACTTACAGTTTTCTGAGTAACTGATCCACCACTTATTGCTCCTGAGGGATTAATAATATCTCCCTTTAAAGTTACTATCTTAAAAGAATATGAGTTTTGTTTTGCTA
>JAAVXQ010000051.1 GCA_022790685.1 Clostridia bacterium | reverse complement strand
GAATTATAGTTTTTTTATAGTTATAATGTATTTAAATAAAATATTTAGGAGATTTTTGTTATGGGATTCACAAACGACAATAATTTAATTAAAAATCAAGAATGTACAATTACTTATTCTGGTAACTTATATCAAAATAATTCTGAACAAATAACTATTGTATATGGATTTGGTGATAATTGGGATTTTACATCAGAAAAATTAATGACAAAAAAACAAAATGGATTTGAAGTAAAAATAAAAATGCTAGATTATAATACTTTTAATTTCTGTTTTAGAAATTCTAATTATGAATGGGATAATAATAATTATGCAAACTATTCCCTACCAATTGAAACTATTACAGAAACTGAATCTGAAGCTTCAGAAGAAACTAACAAAAATGATCTTTTAAATGTTATTTTAGATGAAACAAAATCAGAATTAAATTATATACAAGAATTCGATATTGATAGATTAATAGAAGAAATTTTATCACCTTTACTAGAAGAAAATGTATCTGCTTTTACAGAATCTGATATTGATGATATAAATGTTGATGAAACAGTCACTTCTTTATTGAACGAGGAACTTTATTCTCAAGATAATGTTCAAAGTTTTGAAGAAAATGAAGCAGAATTTGATGAAACTATGATAGAAGATTTTAAACAAATAACAGAATCTTTAAATGAACAAATTGAAAATTCTTTATTTGAAATTGCAAGTAGTATTCAAAATGAAATTATAGAAGAAACCTCTTCCACTATTGAAACAGATTTAGCTGATACAAATATTTCTGCTAATATTAATAATATTGATGTTAGTATTATAGAAGAAAATAACTCTACTGCTCTTACAGTTAGAGATGAAGATAAATTTGTTGTATGTTCAAGAAAATTAAGTCAATTTTATTTAATTAGAAAAAAAATAAAACTTGCACTTTGTAAAATCGTATTTGCAATTCCAAGAATGCTTAATAGAGAATTAAATACAAATAAAGATTAATATATAAAGATAACCTAAAATTTCTTATAGGTTATCTTTTTAATTATATAGCAAAAAAACCTGTTTTTTAAAACAGGTTTTTATTTTATCATATAAGTTCTTATAGTTTCTCCTGGAGGATTTCCTCCCTTTTTTATTAAAACAATTTCAATTCCTTCTAATCTATATCCATATCCTGTTGTTCCAGCAATTTCACCATTTTTTGCCCAATCTAACCATCCAAAGATTTGGCTATGAACTCTATAATAAATATCATATTTATTAGAAATCTCTCCTGTAAGTCTTATTTTTATTGCTTCTAATCTTAAACTTCTTCCAGTAGTTCCACTTATTTGATTATTACTTTTAAATTCTTGCCAACCTATATTCTGTATATGTGTACTATATTCTATATTTCCGAGAACAATTACTTGGTTCTAAATTTATTTTTATACCTTCTAATCTTAGACTTCTTCCTACTGTTCCTGCTATTTCTCCATTTTTTGTATATGACTGCCAACCTATATTTTGTATATGAGTATTATATAAAACATCAGGTTTAATAATTACCTCTTTTACAAAAATTGTAAATTCCTTTTTTACATCAGGATTAGAAATAGATTCAATTGTGCAATACGTTAAACCAGGTTTATTATAATGTACTATATTAGTATTATAATCGAATGAAGCTATTTCTGGATTTGAAAATGTTACCCTAACTTCTGTTTCAGTAGTATCCTTTGGTGAAAAAACCATTAAGGTTTTTTTACTTTCTCCTACATACCCCACTAAAGAATCAAAAGTCCAATACCCATCTCTACCTGCTATATTCTCTCCATATACTTCCATATTTTGAATAGAAACTTTTTCTACTGTATAAAATTCTGTACTATATTTTATGGCTACTTGTGCATTTGTATTTTTATTTACTATTCCATTAGTTATTTCTACATTTACAAATACACCTTCTTTATAATTATTCATATTAGAAATTAAGTTGTTTAGCTCGCTGGGTAATTTAAAGAAAAAAGAATTATAAAATTCCGATTCATAAATGTCACTTTTTGAAACATTATATGTGTTTCCTCTATAAGTAATTTTTATATCCATTTCTGATATATTATATTTATATCTACTATTTAAAGTTATAGACCACATCTCATTTTTTGCTGTAACTTCTGTAGGACAATAGCCTGAAGGTGGCCAAGAATAGAAACTTTCTGTTTCATTTAAGTTTCCAGAGATATTATACATTGTCATACAACTATTTAGTCCTGCTAAACCAAAACTCGTATATGTGGCTTTTGGCCATAATAAACTTAGTCTGTGTCCGATATTATTACTATTTATATTATATACATCATCAATATATCCTCCTATTGTATTAGGAAGATAATCTCCTGAAAATATATTTCCAGATGTTTGATACCCTTTTGCTAATGCTGTTCCTTCAGTTGCAGCCTCAAAAAAATTAGTATCCATATCATATGGCTTATTGGGATAATGCGAAAAATTGCTTGCAGATAATAAAACTGCTCCTTTAGCATTATAGCTCATTCTATCTTCTTTTATTTCTACTTCTTTTGATCCATTAAGCCATCTGTAAAAATTAAGCATATTTAAAGTATCTGTTTTTGCACTATTGCTTAATCTTCCTTCTACATAATTAGGACCTGTAGTTATAGGAAAAACATTATATACTTCAAAATCATTTCTAAAATTAGTCTTTGGTTTTGCTGCTAAAAACCTATTTGTTATCTGCTCCTTTGTGTGATTAGAAGCTAAATTTGAAGATAAAACTTCTGGAGCCACACGCATTAGTGTATTAGGATAATCTATATCCTTCTCATTTTCTTTTTCCAATTCTGCTACAAATTCACTATGAATTGGTGCTCCAATTTGCCCTTGAATATCATTAGTATTTTCTTTCAGTAAACTTTCCGCTTCTGTATTTTCATTAATAATTTCTTTTGTGTCATAGTAATCAATTGCTTCTTCTTGATAGTCCTTTGCAAAAACGCTACCAGCTAATAAAATAGTAACAAGAAGAAGTAATAGTACTGTCATAAGTTTACTTTGACTTTTCATAACTCCCCCTAGAATACTACAACATTTTTATAAAATTAATTAATATACTCTCTTTATTATATTACAATGTATTTAATATTATATCACACTTTTATAGTTATGTAAACTAATTTCAATGGTTTAAAAATTTTCTTAAAATCTACAAAAAGCAAAACTACTTGTAAAAATATAACTATTCTCTAAAAATCTTTTCTAAGCTTACTCTTTATATATAACTTTAGTAAGAAACAAAAAAATTAGAGGATTATTAACCTCTAATTCCTTTCAAAAATATGTAATTAAAATATACCCTCTATTTCTCCATTTTCATTTACATCTATTTTTTCTGCAGATGGTACCTTTGGAAGTCCTGGCATTGTAAATATCTTCCCTGTTTTTACAACTACAAATTCTGCACCAGCCTTAAGTATTACTTCATTTACTTTTATATCAAATTTTTCTTTGCATTTCAAATTTTTAGCATCATCTGAAAAGGAATATTGTGTTTTCGCTATGCAAACTGGAAAGTTTTTCATTCCTTGTTCCTCAATAATTTCAATTTCTTTTGAAGCTTCCTCTGAAAAAACTACATCTTCAGCTCCATATACTTTAGTGGCAACTTTCTTAATTTTTGTTTTTATATCATCATTATCCTCATAAATAAAATTAATAGTTTCTTCTGTAGCAAGTTTTACTATTTTTTCAGCTAAATCTATTGCACCCTTTGATCCTTTTGCCCATACTTCTGCTAAACTTAAGTCTACACCAATTTCTTTTAATTTATTTTGTAAAAATTCTATTTCTTCATCATCATCTGTTATATATTTATTTATAGCTACAAT
>JAAVXQ010000050.1 GCA_022790685.1 Clostridia bacterium | reverse complement strand
TTTGTTAGTTTCTTCTGAAGCTTCAGATTCAGTTTCTGTAATAGTTTCAATTGGTAGGGAATAGTTTGCATAATTATTATTATCCCATTCATAATTAGAATTTCTAAAACAAAAATTAAAAGTATTATAATCTAGCATTTTTATTTTAGCTTCAAATCCATTTTGGTTTTTTGTCATTAATTTTTCTGATGTAAAATCCCAATTATTACCAAATCCATATACAATAGTTATTTGTTCAGAATTATTTTGATATAAGCTACCAGAATAAGTAATTGTACATTCTTGATTTTTAATTAAATTATTGTCGTTTGTGAATCCCATAACAAAAATCTCCTAAATATTTTATTTAAATACATTATAACTATAAAAAAACTATAATTCAATAATTTATTGTAATAAAAATCATAAATAATGTTAAATTTTTATTACAATATTACAAAAACATTACAAAGTTATTATTACAAAAATGGATGTATGAATTTAACAAATTTGGAAAAAATATAAAAAAATAAATAGAGTTAAAAATCTATATGAAAATAAACTGAAAGGAAAAAGAAAAATGAAAAAAAGAAAAATTATATTTTTTATTGCGATTTGTATTATTGTTTCTTATATGATAATTTCAATTTATAAAGTAGATGCTTTATCAAAATATGGTTCAAGAGGTGAAGAAGTAAAAAGAATACAAACAAAACTAAAAGAATGGGGATACTATTCTGGAGGAGTAGATGGAATTTTTGGTTCACAAACTTTTGAAGCAGTAAAAAAATTTCAGAGTAAAAATGGACTTACAGTAGATGGTATTGTAGGAGATAAAACTTTAGCAGCTTTAGGTATTCAGGGAAGTTCGAATAGTAGTAGTGGAGGTGGTGGTACATCTTCTAGTCAAAACAATAATAGTAATTTATATTTGCTTAGTAAATTAGTTCATGCAGAAGCAAGAGGAGAAGAGTATCGTGGAAAAGTTGCTGTTGCTGCTACTGTTTTAAATAGAGTATCACATCCTTCATTTCCAAGTACAATAGCAGGGGTAATATATCAAGCAGGAGCATATACTTGTGTAAGTGATGGACAAATAAATTTAGAACCAGATAATGATTCAAAAAAGGCAGCACAAGATGCAATAAATGGTTGGGATCCTACTTCTGGTTGTATATATTATTTTAATCCTAATACGGCTACTTCTGGATGGATATGGACTAGACCGCAAGTATTAACAATTGGAAAACATATTTTTTGTAAATAAAAAGTTAATATAAAATAAAAAAAGTTAATATAGATATTTTAAACATAAGCTATGAAATATCTATATTAACTTTATATATAAATTATTTTATAGTAGTAGTTTCATAAAAGTTTATGTCTTTTGGTGAATATTCTTCAGGTTTTAATCCAACTTTTGTTTTCATAAGTTCTAAAATAAATATTAGAATAATTGTAAATATACATCCAAGGAAAAATACAAGAATATATGATGAACTATATTCTAATATTATAGAAGATAAGAAAGATAATAATGCACTAGCAGTTCCTTCTATAAACAAAGAAGCAGAAGTGATTTTTAATCTCATAGAAGAATCAGAAAAACTGCTAAGATATTGTTTTATTAATGTAGGATAAGGTGTTCTTATTATGTATTGAATTGTAAAACTTGTAAGTATTGTAAAATACATTAAAAATTTTGGCAGATGCAAGATTAATGAAAGCCCAGCAAATAGTACAGATAAAGAAAAAGAAATACTAAAAAAAGTTAAGACTCTATTTCTGTAGTGTTCATGATATTTATAGGAATAATTAGAAGAAATACTACCAACAATTCCTAAAATAGCAAAGATTAAACCAAATTGTTCAGAAGGCATTCCAACTTCTGTAAGTAAGCTTCGTCTTAAATCTTCCATTATGTATAAAAAACCTGCAAAAACTCCATGAAATAAAAAGAGCATTTGTAATCTTTTAGATTTAAATATAAATTTAAAGGCAGAGTATAAATTTTTTATATAACTAGAAATAGAGTTATTTTCTGCTTTTTGTATTGTATCAGATGGAATTTCTTTAAATAGTGAAGCCAAAAAGATACTTAGTATATTTATTAATAAAGATATTATTAATGGCAAGTAAGAATTTATTGTAAATAAAAATCCTGTTATAAGTGAACTTACTGAGTCAATAAAAAAATAATTTGAATAACCTTTACCATTTAGTTTTGAAAATTGTTCTTGCTTATTTTCAGATGAATCTAAGGAATCATATAAAATATTAGGTTCACTAATTTCTTTTAAAGCAAATCCAAAAGAACAGAAAATATTAGCAAGTATTAAAGTGGTAACATTTACAGTTCCAATTATTAAAAAAGTGTATACTGCTATAAAAAAATTACCAAGAATTAAACTATTTTTTTTACCTATTTTCTCTATCAATATAGTTGAAGGAATTTGGAAAATGAACTGAAAAAGAGGATAAAAAGCATCGGCAAAAACTATTTCAGAAGGAGTTAAATTTTTTTCGTTTACTAAAAATAAAAAAGAAATTACATAAAAAAATAGTAAATCTAATGAAATAGCACTATATGCTAGAAATAGTTTTTTATTAAATTGTTTGTTTGAGTTTATTTTTTCTTTTGTTTCCATTTTTCCTCCTAAAAATTTAAAATAATTATACCAATGACAAATTTATTTGTAAATGAAATTGACAAAAACGTAACAAATTGGTAATATAATTCTATACAAACGGAGGATAAAAATTTATGAATATATATCCAAAATCATATTTTAAAAAAGTAACAGATATTTCGACAGAGTTTTTACAAAAAAATAAAATTAAAGGATTAATCTTAGATGTAGATAATACTCTAATTGACTTTGACAGGAATTTATTAAAAGGAATAGATGACTGGTATAAAAAAATAAGAGAAATAGATGTGAAATGTATAATTTTATCAAATAGCAATAAAAAAGATAAAATTAAAATGGTAGCAGATAGTATAGGAATTCCATATATATTTTTTGCTACAAAACCATTAAAAAGAGGTTTTATAAAGGCTCAAAAAGAACTAGAACTTCCAAATGAAAATATAGGAGTGGTAGGCGACCAAATATTTACAGATATAATAGGTGCGAACAGATGTAAAATGTTTTCCATATTAGTTGAGCCAATTGCAGAAAAGGATATTTGGGTAACTAGACTAAAAAGACCAATAGAGAATATGATAATAAAAAGATATGTAAGTAAAAATAAATAATAAAGTAGGAATATTAAAATGTATTATAATAATGTAGGTATACACATATATGCAATTATAGCCATTATAGGACTAGTAGTTGGAAAAATTGTTGCTTGGAGTAATGTAAGACTTCCAGAAAATAAAAAAATATTTAGTAAAGATTTTTTTGAAGAAAATAAAAAAGGTCTAGAAAATAATTATATCATAATGCTTATAACAGCAGTTTTATATATTGCAGTATTATATAAATTTGGATTGCAAGACAATTTCTTTAAAAATTTAGATTTAATAAAATTCTTAATACTAATTCCAATGTTAGAATGTGCTTTTTTTATAGATCTAAAACATAGAATAATTCCAAATAGATTAACACTTACTATTTTTGAAACAGGATTAATAGTAATGTTTGTATATGGATTAAATAACATCAATGTGTTTAAAAATATGCTTTTGGGAATGTGCACAGGCGCAGGAATCTTTTTAGGAATAACACTTTTAGGGGGAATTTTATCAGGAAAAGAAGCTATGGGGCTTGGTGATGTAAAATATATGGGAGCAGTAGGAATATTTTTTGGACCAACATCAGTATTAGAAATAACATTATTATCATTTATTTTAGCTGCTATATCGCTAATTATTATAATTCCTTTGAGAAAATTTGTATATAAAACAAAAGATGAATATATACCCTTTGGACCATTTTTAGTAATATCAACAATTGCTTGTATATTTTTAAAGACTAATATAATTTTTACATATTTTATTGCTTTTTGTAAGGGAATAAGTAATAGGATTTTAGGAATAAAGTAGAAGGAGAGAAGATTTTATGAATGTAAAAATTAAATGGTTAAGGAACCAGCTAGTTTCATTAAAACTAGAAGGAATGATAGTTTCTAATCCTATAAATGTTAAATATTTAACTGGTTTAAGTGAAGAAGGAATGTTGATAATTGCTCCAAAAGAAAATATTTTTGTAACAGATAGTAGATACATAGAAAGTGTTAATCAAAAGTTAACAATTGATGATGAAATTGTTGTATATGATATACGAAACCTTAGTAAGTATGACTATGAAGCGATTTTTATGCTTTCTGAAAACATAGGTTTTGAAGAAAAATATGTTACATATGAAAAATATAAAAAATACCTTCAAGCATATCAAGTAAATCTTATTGAAACAGAAGGAATTGTTGAAAATCAAAGAGTTGTAAAAGAAAAGGAAGAGTTAGAACTTGTAAAAAAAGCATGTGAAATTACAGATAATGCTTTTTCATATATTATAAGAAATATAAAAAGAGGAATGACAGAAAAAGAGATTGCTTTTGAAATAGAAAAATTCATGATATCAAATGGAGCAGATGGTGTAGCTTTTGAATCTGTTGTGGCCTCTGGAAAGAATTCTTCTATGCCACATGCAGTTCCAACAGATAGAAAAATAATACCTGGTGATATTATTCAATTTGATATAGGATGTAGGTATAAAGGATATTGCTCAGATATGTCAAGAGTTATTTTTGTAGAAGAAATGGATGAAGAGTATAGAAAGATATATGATTTTGTGTTAGAACAGCAAAAAATAATTGCGACTTCTTTAAAAGATGGAGTAAATATAAAAAATGTAATAAAAGATAGAGAGACAGAATATAAATTAAAAAATTATGAAATATTACATGCTTTTGGACATGGAGTAGGATTAGAAATTCATGAAGCACCTTTTTTAAAATCTCAAATTGATTGCAATTTAAAAGAAAATTCAATAATTGCAATAGAACCAGGTGTATATGTTCCAAAAAGCTTTGGTATTAGAATAGAAGACACTTTTCATGTTACAAAAAATGGATGTGTGAGTTTAACAAATTCTACAAAAGATTATACTATAATAAAATTAGTATAAAAACTTGATTCATAGGGAAAAATATGGTAATATAATATATAGTTTATTATATAAAATAAAGAAAAGGAGAGAATAATTATGGCAGAAGTATATATGGCAGGTGATTTAAGAAATAACACAACATTTGAACTAGATGGAAACGTATTTAAAGTAGTTGAATTTCAACATGTAAAACCAGGAAAAGGAGCCGCTTTTGTTAGAGTAAAAATGAAAAATGTTATAACAGGAGCTGTTATAGAAAGAACATTTAATCCATCAGAAAAATTACAAGGAGCAGAAATAGAAAAAAGAGATATGCAATATCTTTATAATGACTCAGGATTATACTATTTTATGGATAATAGTACATATGAGCAAATACCACTTAATGAAGAACAAATAGGAGATGCTTTAAAATATATAAAAGAAAACATGAATGTAACAATGTTATCTTTTAAAGGAAAAGTATTTAATGTTGAGCCTCCAATGTTTGTTGAATTAGAAGTTACATATACAGAACCAGGATTTAGTGGAAACACAACAACAACATCTGGAAAACCAGCTACTTTAGAAAATGGATTAGAGATATCTGTTCCATTGTTTGTAAACATAGGAGATGTTATTAGAATAGATACTAGAACAGGTTTATATATGGAAAGACTATAAGAGAGGATTAAAAAAATATATGTTAAATGGAAAGTTTAATGAGGTAATGCAAAATCTAGAAAAGAACATAGAGTCTAAAAAGGATTTGAGGTATGTAAAAGGACAGGTTACTGAATTAACAATGACATATTTAGGTGAACTAGGAAAATTGGAAAACATATATAACAAAAATATTGAAAAAGTATGCACTAAATTATTGAAATTAGAAAATAAAACAAATAAAATAGAAGAAAAAATATCAAAAGTAAAGGAAGAAACAAAAAACGATGAAGAAATTGATGTTGAACCTATTAAGTGTCCTTATTGCAATATGAATTTTCTAATAGAATATGACTCAAATAATACAGAAGTAAGATGCCCAGAATGTAAAAATATTATTGAATTAAATTGGGATACTGGTGCAGAAGAAGATGATATGTAAAATTAGAAATAATCTAATGGATTGACGGCTATGCCGTCTTTTTTTATTGTAAGATGGAGATGTGGACCTGTTGTAGCACCATTTGTGCTTTTCCCGTGTAGAATCTTTATAAGGATTATTTAGAACATTATCTATATATTTGGGACCAACATTTCCAATTTTTTCTTTCTGAGAAATTACTTTATTTTTATATACTAGAAATTCTGGAGATACATGACAGTAAGATATTTCATATGGAGGTGATGAAACTATTATTGTAAAACCACCTGCTCCTTTAAAGCCAGTAAATATTACCTTTCCACTAGTTATAGAATAAATTGAAGAATGTTGTTTAGCTGAAATATCTATACCAGAATGATTAGAAGAAGCACCTGTGGTTGGAGAAATTCTTTTTCCAAAATATGAAGTAATGTTGTTATAACCGTGGAACTGGCCAGAAAAAATTAGAAGTATTATTGTTAGGAAAAAATATTTCATCTTCGTTTTCTAAAACGTTATTAATAGAGATGTTTTTAGAAGAATAAAGGCAAAAACTAGAAAAAATTATTAATAATACACAAATAGATAAATATTTATTAAAAAAATTATAAATAGTAAATAAATCTCCTTTCATAAGTAAAATTTAAGATAAAAAATAAGGCATGATTTAAACAATCATACCTTACATAATGGCAGGGGTGGAAGGAATCGAACCCTCCTCTGGAGTTTTGGAGACTCTTATTCTACCGATGAACTACACCCCTAAGACACTTAAACATTATACAAGAAAAAAATATAGAAATCAATATAAAAAATAAAAAAATGTATAAAAAAACTTGCTATATAAAAAAATTAATGCTAAAATATATATTAGATTGAAATACAAATGTAAAAAGAGGAGAGGAATTATAAATATGAACAAAGTATCAAAATTATTAGTTATGACTATAGTAATTTTAGCTGTAATTACATTGTCTGTAACAGTCAAAGCATTTTCAAATGCAGATTTAATAGCATATGTAACAAGTGACCAAACAGTAAATGGGGAAACATATAAGTTTTCTAATGATCAAAAAACAGCAATAACAAATTATTTAAATGCTCATCCAGTATCTGATGAAGTAGCTGCTTCTGTAAAAGAAGATATAGAAGAAGCAAAAAGACAAATAACTGCTACTGGAGCAACAAGAGCAGATCAAATTAGTGATGAGGTACAATCAAAAGTAATGTCTTTATTAAAATCTGCTGGTAGCAAAATAGGAGTAAATGTATCTTTTGATACAAAAAATAAAACAGTTACTCTAAAAGACAAAGCTACTGGAACAAATATAGTATCAGGTTCTTATGCAGCATATGTTAAATCAAATGCTTCAACACCAGGATCAGTAGGAGCATCTCAAACTAGTGGTAGATTAGTGTATACAGGAGCTAATTACATATTATATGCAATACCAGTTTTAGCAATAGTTGCCGTTGCTACAATACTAGTTATAAGAAAAAGAAGCTAAATGAAAATAAAAATTATAAAATTTTTAAAAGCAGCTATTATACCAATAATAGTTGCTTTTTTATTTGTTATTTTAACTAGTTATTTTTTTATATACTTTGGAAAAGAAAAGTTTGAGTTGGCAACTACTCTTTTAGAATTAATAACTGTTAGAACTGAAAATAAAGTAGAAGAACTAAAACCAATTTTAAAAGAAAAAAAATTAATTAATTATCCAACATATGGTTCAAATTATGCTACCTTAAAAATAAGTACAATTGATGTAGAATTACCAGTATATTTTGGAGAGTCCTATACAGTACTTAAAAGTGGAATAGGTCATGATAGTTCCTCACATTTTCCAGGAGAAGGTGGAAGTATAATTTATATGGGACATAATTTTAAAAGTTTTTTAAAAAGACTTCCAGAGGCTGCTATTGAGGATGAAATTGAAATAGATACAAACTATGGTAATTTTAAATATAAAATATATGATACAAAAATAATAAATGAAACACAAGTAGACTTAGTTCCAATACAGGAAGAAGAAGAAATACTTATGATTTATACTTGTTATCCAATAAATAATATAGGTCATGCATATCAAAGATATGTAGTATATGCTAAACCAGTTGATTAGGAGGTAAAATGAAAATAATAAAAACACCATTAAATTTAATAATTTCATTTCTTCTAATCTTTGTTTTTTTATCATTTGCAATAATTAACATATTATCAAATAGACTATTAGATAAAAAATATATGTTAGATAAATTAGAAGAAATTGAATTTTATGAACAAATATCAAGAGAAGTAAAAATTGGATTTGAAGATTATATATATCAATCTGGTCTTCCAGAAGATACAATAAATGACTTATATACAATAAATGATATAAGAAATGATGTAAATTCTATTATAAATAATATTTATGATGGAGAAGAAATAACTTTAAGTGATGAAAAAATAAAAAGTAATTTAAGAGAAAAAATAAATTTATTTGTACAAAAAGAAAACAGAAAATTAGATGCAGAAGAAGAAAATAATATAACTAAATTTGAAAATTTAATTGCAAATTCATATAAGAGTAATGTAAAAGTATCTAATTCATTAATTAAAACAGCAAGAGAAACTTTACAAAAAGCAAATGTAGTTTATGAAAAAATAAAAAATATTCCACTAATAGTTCGGAATATCATTAGTTATTTTATTAGTAATTATAAATGGAAAAAGAAAGATAAATGTATTAACATATATAGGAATTTCTGCATTATCAGCAGGAATAGTTTCAAAGTTATTTGAAGTTTTAATAAGAAAAAGAATATCTATTGAGGATTTATTAATAATAACTAATTCGCTTAGCAATTTTATTCAAAATATTTTAAAAGAAGTTTTAGAAGAAATAGTAACCTATGGAAATGTATTTATTACTTTAGGAGTAACATTAATTATAATTTCAGCAATGATAAAATCTTTTTATACAAGAAAAGTTCAAATAGAAAAATAAATATTTACGAATATTAAAAAAATAATTTAAATAAAAAGCCCAATTTTTGTGAATTAAATTTTACAAAAATTGGGTTTTAATTAGATAATAAAATATTAATAGCTTAAGATTAAAGATATAGCTGAAAAAATAAGTGATAAAAAAGAAAGAAAGATAAAAATAATACCTGCTTTTTTATTATTTTGTGTTTTTAATTCAAAAAGCCCATAATAAAATGTTTTAAAAAAGCAAAAAATTATAAATACATATCCAAAAAATACCATAAAATCTCCTTTATTGTTTATTAAATAGTTTACTTGAAGTTATTTTTGTGTGTACATTTACTTTATAAAAAGAGGAACTGAAAATACTATTCCAATGTATTTTTTCAAATTCATCTAAAGTTAAGAAATTAGCAGTAAATCTTTCACCAAAAGCAGCAATATCAGAATTATAATTTTTTGTTATTTTATATAAATAATTTCTTATAATGCCTTCGATATACTTGTTTGTCGCTTCTTCGAGTTTTTTTATATTTTCACTTTTTGTATAATCATAGTGTTTTCCTGAACTTTTTACATAGCATTTAGGATAGACATCTATTTCTATAAAAGGAGAATTATTAATAAGTGAAATATCAAAGGAAGTATGTTTATATAATTTTGTAATTTCCATATCTACTTTTTCATCACTTTTAAAAGGGCTATCTAGTGTAAGAATACAAGTTTTAATTTCATCTGTCACAAAAAGATGGGAGATAGAATCTAAGGTTTCTAAAGTGCCTACCATTCTATTTCCGCTTAAAAACAGCTATACCTATATTTTGAACAGTATCCTCAGAAATTTTGCAATAAGCAGCTGAAGGTTGTCCATATTCATCTTTTATTCTTTTATAGATGTCAGAAAATTCTGAGTTTTTAGAAAAAGCAGTATATTCTGATGAATTAATTAAATAGTCATATAATCTAGAAGAAAATCCTTCTCCAGAATTTGATACTTTATCTAATACATCAAAGGCTGTTGTACTAGATACTAAAATTTTGCAAGTTCCTCTTAAATCAGTATCATTACCTAAGGTAGAAAAAATAC
>JAAVXQ010000049.1 GCA_022790685.1 Clostridia bacterium | reverse complement strand
TTATCATTGTATATGTAACTATAAATACAGTTGCAACAATTCTTGTCGCATATGATATAGTTCTATAAAAAAATCCTCTTATTTCTGAAACATCACTTGTAAAATATGAAATTAATTCGCCATTTTTTATATTTTGTATATTATTCATTTTTATTTTTAAAAATTGTTCAAAAATCTTATTTTTTAAACACATTTCAAAACTTCTAGAAGTATATGATGCTATGCTTCTCCAAGGCAATCTTACTAATAACAGTAATACAGAAATTACTAGTAAATAAATAATATTATTTATTATTTGTGATTTGTTTTTTTCAATGTCATATAATAAATCCACCACTATTCCAACAGTCTTTGAAGGAATAGTGGCTATATACATGTTAATTAAAATAAAAATTGAAATAATTATCAAATTAAATTTGTATTTCTTTAGTATATCAATTATTACTTTTTTCATTTATGTGCTCCTATTTTAGAAAACTCCTATCTATTTTTATTTTTCTATTTTCTCTTTACCACCCATATACTTTTGTAATACTTTTGGTATTAGTATACTTCCATCTTTCTGATAATTGTTTTCTATAACTGCTATTAATCCTCTTGGACTGGCAACAACAGTATTATTCAAAGTTGCTACTAAATAATTTCCTTTTTCCCCTTTAGCTCTAATTCCTAATCTTCTTGCTTGTGCATCTCCTAAAGTTGAACAACTTCCTACTTCAAAATATTTCTTTTGACGTGGACTCCAAGCTTCAACATCACAAGATTTTACTTTTAAATCTGCTAAATCTCCACTACAACATTCTAGAGTTCTTACAGGAACATCTAAACTTCTGAAAAATTCTACTGTAAACTGCCACATCTTGTTATACCATTCCATTTGGTCTTCCATTTTACAAAGTACTATCATTTCTTGTTTTTCAAATTGATGAACTCTATATAATCCTCTTTCTTCTAATCCATGAGATCCAACTTCTTTTCTAAAACAAGGAGAATATCCTGTTATAGCAATTGGCAATTCTTCTTCTTTTACAATTTGACCTTTAAATTTACCTATCATTGAATGCTCACTTGTTCCTATTAAGTATAAGTCTTCACCTTCTATTTTATACATCATAGCTTCTAATTCTTCAAAACTCATAACTCCATTTACTACATCACTTCTAATCATAAATGGTGGTATGCAATAAGTAAATCCTTTATCTATCATAAAGTCTCTTGCATATGCAATCATAGCTTCATGTAATCTCGCAATATTTCCCATTAAAAAATAAAAACCATTTCCACTAGTTCTTCCTGCACTTTCTTTATCTAGACCTTTTAAAGCTTCAATTATATCTGCATGATATGGTATTTCATAATCTGGTACAAAAGGCTCTCCAAATTTTTCATTTTCAACATTTTCTGTATCATCTTTTCCTATTGGAACTGATGCATCCATTATATTTGGTATTTTCATCATTCTATTTTTTATTTCTTCTTTTAGGCTCTCTTCTCGTCCTTCATTTTCCGCTAATTTATTATTTATACTTTGAACTTCCTTTTTCTTTGTTTCTGCTACTTCTTTTTTGCCTTGTGCCATTAAGTTTCCTATTTCCTTGCTTATTGAATTTCTTTGCATACGAAGTTCATCACACATTAGTGTTAACTCTCTACTTTCTTTGTCTAATTCTAAAACTTCATCTACTAATACTAATTTGTGTTCTTGAAATTTTCTCTTAATATTTTCTTTTACCATTTCTGGATTTTCTCTTAAAATTTTAATATCTATCATTATAATTCCCCCATCTTGTATATAAATTTATCATAGTTTCAAATCTAATCTTCAATTAATTCAAATCTATGTTTTTGACCTGTTACATTATCTGGTCTAGTACTTATATCATCCTCTTCTAAAAACATTTCTTCTGGTCTTGTCCAATACTCACCTGAACCTAAATGTTTATATACTACCATATTTTCGAGTGTTTCCGAGTGTCTAGCAACTGCAACCACTTCAATAACATGACCTTTAAAATGTCTATACTTTTTTCCCGCTTCTACTTTTTCCATATAACTTTTCCCCCTATTTTGATAAATTATAGTCTTTTAAATTATCTATACGTTCAAATCTATGTTTTTGTCCTGTTATATTATCTGGTCTTTCTGGTATTTCCTCTAAAAACATAGTTTCTGATCTAACACATATAGTTCCAGAGTTATCTAAGTGTTTATAAACCACCATTCTTTCTCTTGTTTCGGAGTCTAACCCTACACAAATTATATAATAAAAGGGTCCTTTAAAATGGCGATATACTTCTCCTTCTTTTACTTCATTCATTCTTTTTACTACCTCCTTTTTTATTTTCTTTTATATAGTCTTTACTTAAGTCCTCAACCAGTTCAAATCTATGTTTTTGACCTGTTACATTATCTTTTCTGTTTTCGTCAATTTTTTCAAAAAACATACTTGCAGGCCTTGTCCAAAGCATAGAATCTTCTCTTTCATATAGTGGTCTATAAACTATTATATCTTCTTTTGTTTCTGAATCCATACTAACATTTTCGATAAAATAATAGTTACCTTTAAAATGTCTAAATACTTTTCCAATAAAGTCAACATATATTTTGGATCCAATATTTCCATCTTCATTTTGATACATTGGCGTTTTTTCATTCGGATATACTAAATCCTCTGTAATTCCTTCTGTTAATTCTTCAAATACTATTTGTCCTATCCTCATTCCTGATTTTATTTTATATGTGTTAGGAGATAAATTATACATTGCAATGTTTAAAACACCTTCATAACCAGCATTTATATGTTGTAAATTTATCATAATTCCTAGTCTACTTAAAGATGTCCTTGGTCTTATATGAGCCACCATATTTTTAGTTAGCTTTATTTTCTCATTTAATATAACAAAAATAATTTCATTTGGCTTTAAATTATATGTATCTTTTATTTCTACTTGTTCATACATATTTTCTACTTTTTCTGGGTCTGATAAATCTATTGGTTTAAAAGTCTTTTTAATCTTTAAAATATTTTTACTCATAGATATATCACACGATCCTGAAGATATATATTCTAAGTTACAATTATCTAGTATATTTTCTTCTTCAATTAATTTTTTTATATCATTTCCATTATAAACCATGTTTACCTCCCATATATTGTAATATTATTTACTATGATATCAAAAAACGCCCTTACACTATAAAAATAGTATAAGGGCGAAAGTTTCGCGGTGCCACCTTTTTTATTAATCACATAATTAATATCTCAATTAATATCGCTATAACCTGCAATAATTCGGTCTAGTTTTCTAGAAAACTCTTAAGAATAGATTTCATAAATACTTTTATCTATTTTCACCAACCATAGATTCTCTATAAAAAGTTAATTTATTACTTAGTTCTTAATCAAACGCTTTATTATATATTTATGTAAAATATTATATCACAAATTTGGTAAAAGTAAATACTTTTCTATAAATGTATAATTTAAGTTTCACATTTTTTAAAAACTTTTATCTATATTTTCTTTACTATCATTTTTAACGCTTTTTCCCTTGTAATCATTATTACATGTTCGCATCCTGTACACTTTAACTTAAAATCCACTCCTACACGTAAAATCTCCCATATATTGCTTCCACAAGGGTGGATTTTTTTTGTTTTTACCTTATCACCTACATTATATTCCATAAAAAACCTCTAACAATTTATTTCAAATGGAAAAGTAGGCATACAGTTTCCTATATGCCTAACCCTCCTTTTCTTTCTCTGCTTACTCTACATGTGCCTTATAATATTCCTCCATCGTGCGTACAGACACCAGAATATTGTTATAGCAGACCAAAGCCCCTCTTTCCGGATCCCATACCACCTGAGGTGGCAGAACCAGTTCTTCAGGTGGACAATCTGTCCAGATTTCTCCATACCGTCTCTCATGGAAATCGTCCTTCAACTCATGCATCGGGTTTAAGAGCCGAAGTTTTGCAGTAACATCTTCCATTGCCGTCATGTCTTTTCCTCCTTAGACTTTGTGCTTTCCCTCTATCAAACTAGTATAGTTTATATAAAGGAACATATTTAATCTACCCGTTTATTTTAACATATTTCGACATTTTTTGCAATCTAATTTATTTACATATCTATTTTAAATTCTTTTCAAAATTCTTTCTTTTCCTAAAACTTTCATAATTTCATAAAGATCTGGTGTATTACATCTTCCTGTTACCTTTACTCTTATTACTGTGCTTAAGTCTCCAACATGTCCTTTATATTTTTCTGGTTCTAACTTATATTCTTTTACTTCTCTTGCATATCCTAGTTCTTCTGCTAAATCTTTCATTTTATTAAACCAAGTTTCTTTATCATCATTTTCATTGTAATATTTTTCAAAATATTTGCTTACAATTTCATTTATTTCTTCTTTATCTGTTATTTTTTGATATTCAAATTCGCCTTCTTTATCAAACTTTTCATCATACATATATGAAATAATGTATTTAACATCTGACCATTTACTAATATCTTTTCTAGGTTTAACATTTCCTCTTTCAATTCCTAAAACTTTTAAAGAATAATCTTTATTGTCAAGCATTTCTTTTAATTCTTCATCATATTCTTTTGCCCATTCATAGGCTTCCTTATATACTTTTTCTGCTGAATATCTTGAAATAACATTTTTTGATACATCAAGCATTTTTACCATATCAAATAATGCTCCACTAACACTCATTTTCTTTATATCAAATTCAAAATCATACATTGCTTTATCTGGGTTTTGTTTTCTCCAAATTTCAAAATTAGAATTTGCTATATTCATAAGATATTCTAAAACAGAATCTTTAGGGATTCCTTCTTCTTTATAATATCCTACTGCTGATTCAGGATCTTTTCTTTTACTTAATTTACGTTTTCCTTCTCCATCCATTTTCATCATTGGAGATATATGAGCATATTTTGGAGCTTTAAATCCCATTACATAGAAAAGTTGTAAATGAAGTGGAACTGAAGCAAGCCATTCATCAGCTCTTATTACCATATTTGTTCCCATTAAATGATCATCTACTAAATGTGCAAAATGATATGTTGGAAGTCCATCTGATTTTATTATTACAATATCTTGATCATTTTCTGGAAAATCTACACTTCCTTTTATAACATCTTTATGTTTAATTTTTTTATCTGGATTTCCAGGTGATTTAAATCTAACTATATAAGCTTCTCCATTCTTTATCTTTTCAGCTGCCATATCTATTGGCATATTTCTACACTTTGTCCATTTTCCATAATATCCAGTTCTTTCTTTTGCTTTTTCTTGATCACCTCTTATTTTTTCTAAATCTTCTGAGGTACAAAAACAAGGATATGCCTTTCCTTCTTCAAGTAATTTTTTTGCATATGACTGATATATATCTTTTCTTAAAGATTGTTTATATGGACCATAATTTCCATGATCTAGATCATTTTCATCAATAAATTCATCTGGTGACAAATCAAAATCTTTTAAAGCATCTAAAATTTGTTTTGTTCCATTTTCTACTTCTCTTTTTTGATCTGTATCTTCTATTCTTACAAAAAATACTCCATCATTTTTTGACATAAGTTTTGCAATTAAACTTTGATAAATTCCACCAATATGAACAAATCCTGTTGGACTTGGTGCAAATCTTGTTACAATAGCTCCTTCTGGTAAATTTCTTTCTTTATATTTTTCTTCATAATAAGTATAATCCTTTGCATTAGGAAAGATTAAATCTGCTAATTCTTTGTTATCCATTATAAACAACTCCTTTTATTTTGATTAATTAGTTTTTTTATTATACCAAAATAATCCTCTATTTTCAATAGTAGAAGATTATTTTAAATTCATTTCTTCCTACATTTCAGGATTATAATATTTATTTCTACAATATTTTTTTGCAAGTCCACCTTCACTGGTTTCTCTATAATGACTTTGTAAGTCTTTACCTGTTTCATACATTGTTTCCACTACCATATCAAAAGACACTTTTCTTTCCATATCTAATAGCATAGCTAGATTACTTGCTTCTACTGCTCTCATTGCTGCAATCGCATTTCTTTCTATACATGGTATTTGAACATATCCATATATTGGATCACAAGTTAATCCCAAATGATGTTCCATAGCAATTTCGGCTGAATCTTCAATTTGCTTAATATCTCCACCTAATAAATATGTTACAGCACTTGCTGACATAGAACAGGCTGTTCCAATTTCTGCTTGACATCCACATTCTGCTCCGCTTATTGATGCATTAGTTTTTATAACATTTCCAATTACTCCTGCTACAGCTATAGCTTTTATTATTTTTTCATCACTTATATTATATTTTTCTTTCATATAAAATAATACTGCAGGCAATACTCCTGCCGCACCACAAGTTGGAGCAGTAACTATTACTCCTCCTGTTGCATTTTCTTCACTTGTAGCATATGCATAGCTACTAAGTAGTCTATTTTGTCTACTTGCTAAATCTTCTTCTGTATTTTTTTCAAAAAGCTTTCTTGCTCTTCTTTCTAAATTTAATTTTCCATTTATTATTCCATCTGCAAGTAAACCTCTTTTTATTGCCTTTTGCATAACCTCCCAAACTTCATAAAAAAAGCTATTAATTTCTTCTCCTTCTACTTTGCACACATATTCATATAAATCTAATTTATGCTCTTTACAATATTGTTTTATTTCTTCAAAATTTTCTTCTACATAAACGTCTTTTACTTCTATTTCTTTTTTTCCTTCAATTTTGAAAGTTCCTCCTCCAACAGAATATACTCTCCAATATCCTATTTCTTCGTTATTTTTAAAAGCATATATGTCAAAAGTATTTGGATGAACCTCACATTTAGAGTTTGTATCAAACTCTATTTCTGTTTCATATCCTTCTAAAGTTTTTGCTATTATATAATCTGTTAAGTGTCCTTTACCTGTTAATGCTAAAGAACCATATAATATTATTTTAAATTTTGTTGCCTCTAAATGTTTATTCTTAAAAATTTCTACTGCTCTTTTAGGTCCCATTGTATGAGAACTTGAAGGGCCATTTCCTATTTTATATAATTCCTTTAAAGATTGCATATTATTTTTCTCCTTTATTTTTTTAACAAATATCCACTTAAACTTATATATGTAATTTCTTTAGTCACAGTATTGTACCTAAATGAAAATTTAGTTAAATATATTGATATACTAGTATCTTGAGTCTCTAATATATTATTTTCTTTAAATCTATTATTTATATCTTTATAATTATTATCATACTCTCCCATTTTCTCTGCATTATTTTCATTATATTCAATCATTTTTTCTATATATTCTTTTAAGTTTACACTTACATTAATATTTTGATTATAATTTTTTAGTATAATATTTTCTTCTTTATTAAAGCCATCATATTTATAAAAATCCTCTAACTTATATATAGTTTTATATTCTGATATATCAAACCCATCTATTTCATTTTTACAATATATTTCATTATAATTATTATTACTTCTCTTGCTGTATTGATCATATGATAATATTTTTTCTTTTTCTTCTTTAGATATCCTTACATACTCTTCTTTATCATTTCTTTCTAAATATCTATATATTTGATAACATTCTTTTTTATCCTTTTCTGATAATTCATCAAACTTTTGTGTATTTCCGTAAATTTTTTTAAATCTATTTGATTGACTTTTATATGGAACTTCCTTTACGTTTAATGGTGAAACCGTTCCCACAAATATTAGTATTGCCATCACTAATATACTTTTATTTAGATATTTAGAATTTTTAAGTATTAATAATATAATAAAAAATATTTCAAAAATTATTAACATATATCCTATATATCTTGACTCTGTTAGTGCATACTCTCCTACTCTAGTATTCATAGAATATATTTGTAAAAATATGAATGGAATATACGAATATGAAATTATATTAATTACTTTTTTTATCATTTTATTATCTTCATAATTTTTTAACATTACTATTACAGGAAATGCACTTACAAAAATTAGAGATAAAATGAAGAATATCGATTTTTTTATTAGCTCTCCACTAATTGAAATTTTTATAATATAAATATATATTATTCCTATCATAATAGAAACTAACGGTGTAAATACATAAGTAATTAATCCTTTAATAAATTTTCCAACTTCTGTATCCATATTAGAAAAAGAATTAATAATTGAAGGAATATAATAAAAACCTAAGATTCCTCCTAGTACTTTTATCAATATTTTAAAATGATTTCCATCTAAAATAAGTGCTATAAATATAGACATTACTATAGATATTCCTATATTTAAAATTATATAAATTAAAAAATTCTTACACAAATTGGAAAAGGATTTTATAACATATTCTTCAAATTTTATGTTTTGCTTTTTACTCATAAGGTATATAGATAAAAGTGGTAATATCATTACATATGCCGTAGCTAACCTGTTAAAAAAATCATTTCCATTGTTTTTAAGAACTGAATTAAACAGCACTCCTATACTAAAACTTATACAAGTTCCAACAGCCTTTACATAATTATCTTTTGTTAAAGTCTCTGTAAATAATATTCCTATTATACTAAGTGCCATAATTGTATATATTTGTATTGCAACATCAGCAGGCATTATAGAATTTAATTCTATTAATACTGATATTGTTAATATATATATAGCTATTATTGTTATTGGAAACTTGCTATATGTCTTTCTTATATCTTCTGAAATGTTTAAAAAAAGATTCTTTATTTTACTCATATAGTCCCACCTCATATTTATTTATACTATTTTAGTTATATTATATATGTAAATTTCTATCAAATCAAATATATTCTATAAGAATTAATAGATTTAGCTTATTACTTGTGATTTATATCTATATTCTAACTTCAAATGAATCTAAAAGACTAGTACGATTTAGTGGGTGGGTAACAAATAAAGAATATCACATTATAACATGTTATGTATTCTTCATTAAATAACTTAAATACTATTAAGGTTTCAACGGTTAATAACAAATTAATAACAAAAAAGTAATACCAAACCTTAAAAGGCTTGGTATTACCTGGTTTTAACTACACCTCCATTATGATAGGGATTATAATTTATACATTTTTTACATTTTCCTTTGTCACTACATACAACAGATTTTCGTTGATGTAACTATTATTCCTGTTTTTTGCAAAACTCACTCCGCATCTTTAAATGTTATTGGGTGGGTAACAAAAGGGTAACACTAGATAAATACTCTTCAATCATTTTTTCAACTTCATTATTAGAAAATCCATTATCTTTTCCTGCTTCCATCATATAATCTATTACTTTATCTTTTATATTAAATTTATTTTTTAATTTTGCTTTCGATTGTTCTTCCATCTTTTTTCCCTTCGTAATAAAATAGTTTTGTGGAGAATGGCAGGTTCTCCACATTTGTTTTAGGTATAAGTCTAATTTTTTTAAAAATTAACTTATGAATATTATTATAAAAGATGATATTTTTATATGATATATTGACAAAAACAATTTTTTTTCATATTATTTTATTAGTTTGTGGCGAATAAAACACAAATTAGGAGGTTCTATATGTATCATATTGTGTCAGAAAGGCTAAAAGAATTGCTAGAAGTGAAAAGCATTTCTTTAAATCAATTAGCCGATTTAAGTGGCATTCCATTTGAAACATTAAGAAATCTCTACTATGCAAAAAATAAAAATCCACGTTTAGATACTTTGACTGCTATTTGTAAGTCTTTAGATATTTCTATGGATTACTTAACAGGAATGATAAAGCGAGATAGAAAAGAAATGTCGTGGATTAAATTATATCAAGATTGTGATTCTGATTATAAAGATAACTTGATAGAATTAGTTGAAGAACATCTTGCCTGTGGCAGGCATGGTAGAGGTGTTTCACTTAATATTACTAAATTTGAAGCTAATTATACTCGAATGTTAAGAACAAGAATGGATAAAAGGCATTCTGTAACATGTCTTATTCCAGATGGACATGTTGAAGATGGCTTTAGTTATTCATCTTGTAAATGCGATCGTGTAGAAACAGTTTTTGAAGAAGCTTATCTTGCAATAAAAATTACTACTGACAACTTTATTCCATCATTTTTTTATGGAGATATTATTGTATTAGCAAATCGATATCCCAAGGAAGGCGAAAAAGCTGTATATACTAAAGGAAGCAAAGCTTATTTTAGAGAATATTCTCGTGAACAAAACAAAATTATATTAAAAACATTGAGCGGAATTGGAGAAGATTTTGTCTTGGATTCTATGGATGGTTTTGGTATTTTAGGTACATATATTAATGTTATTAGATGGATATAAGAAAAGAGTAGATTTATTTCTACTCTTTTTATTTGGAGGGACATATTAGAATCGAACTAATGATTAGAGTTTTGCAGACTCCTGCCTTGCCCTCTTGGCTAATGTCCCATTTAGCCGTATTTCTACGGCTTATTCTACTTTCCAAACATATTCCGCTGTTCTATTTGTACAATCAAAACTATCATAGATATTTCCGTATTTAGAACATGTTATATGGCCTTTCATTGTTATTAGAAGTATATTATTTGGATATTTTAAAGAAACCTCTCCAACTTTCCCTCTAAACAATATTCTTTTATATCTTTTATTCAAATAGTTAATTATAAAGTGTCTATCGTCCATCATCGTTCCTTGCGATTGCGCAATATCACTTAAATGCTCATAAACATAATCCCAGCTTTTATTAGTAGCACAAGAAATTGCTCTTATGGTACAATCATTTTCTGATTTACCTAAAACATTAGCATTATAATATTTCCACATACTACATTTCACTTATTTTTTTAGAATATTTTTGAATTAAGTCGATTTCTTCTTGTGAACTTGCATCATTTTTTAGCATTTCAATGAATTTGACTACACTTTTTAGCATATAATCTAATGATTTTAAAGTATCTTCTTGAGCTCCATAATTACCATTCATTGTTTCTTCTTTTCCTTCTGAATAGTCTTGATATGCTTCGTACATTTCATTCATTGTATCTTCTCCAGAATATCTACGTCCTGTTCCTGGTACTCCTCTTCTTCCATAACTACGACCTCTTCCAGAACCTGGTACACCTCTTCTTCCATAATTATCCATTTCATATTGGTCTACATATTCGTCTCTGCCATAACCTCTACCATAGTTTCCGTATCTTCTCATCATCGTATTTTTCCTCCTTCTTTTTCCAATATTTTTCGTTGGCTAAATCTTTATGAATATCTACAAGTTTTCCAAGAACATCAATATTATTATTTTGGATTCCTGCATCTATCACATTAATGATTTTTTCTTCAATTTGTTTTTTTAATTTTTCTTGTATTTCTTTTTCTTCCATAAAATTACACCTCACTATCTAGTTGTAGGAGTTGGTGTTGTTTCTGCTGGTATACTAGTTGCTACTGTAGTTGCATTTGATGGTAAACAACAATCTCCTACATACTTAAATACTCCTGCTGTATTTACAGCAGTGTTAACTCTAGAAGGATATATTCTTCTTGTTCTTACTTGTGAAGCATATATAGGTGTACAATCTTTATTAACAAATGGATATTGTGTTGTTCCTCCATTAATTGTAAAGACCACAGGTGCATTAATTGTTGCAGTAGTTGGAATTGTTTGAGCGAACACTATACAATATTTTGTTCTATTTTCATAAGCTCTTGCAGGTAAGTCAACAACAAGGTTTCCACCTGTAAAAGTTATTGCTTGTGATAAAATCATTTTGTCACATAATTTACAATTTTTTATACAATCTGACATTGTCTTTTCCTCCTTCTTATAATTATAATAAAATAGGGATAGTGTGATACTATCCCTTAAAATCACACTTTCGTGGAAAAATATTTAATTAGTAATTACCACAGTTGCAACCGCATGTGTTTTGGCTTACTGTATAGTTATAGCAACAATTTGGATTTGGTACTATATAAGCAGCACTTGGACATGGTTTTAACTCTGATAATAAATAAGCATTTTGAGCTTCTTGACTAGCTTTTAATTGTAAAGCTGTAATTTGAGCTTGTTGTTCAGCAATTCTCTCATTTTTAGCTTCAATTTTATTAGCTATTAATTCGTCATGAATAGCTCTGTAATTTGCGTTTTGGTTTTCTATGATATCTCTTGTTGTACTGCAAAGTGTTTGTTGTAATGTATTAGTGTTCATAGCCATATTATAGTTAATTCCAGCTATTTCTGATTTAATTCCACAGCAACATTCAGCTATTTGAGCTGATAAGTTACAGAATCCTCTTTCTGTTGCATTAGCACTTTGTAATACTGCTACATTTACTCCATTAAATCCACTATTTATAGTGTTGTTTAATGCAAATGTACTGTCACAAATACCATTATTGATTCCATCTAATTTTCTTTCTAAATTAGCAAAATCACTTGTTAATACATAACCTTCCATAGCTCCTGAACCTCCTTGTCTTCCAAATCCACCATTTCCAAAACCTCCAAGAGCGAAAATTAAGAAAATGATAATCCACCAAGCACCGTTTCCATCTCCAAATCCATTTCCATCTCCGTAATTCATATTTTTTCCTCCTTCTTTTAAAAATTTTTATATAGTAAAAAATTACTACCTCAGTTTGTTCATAAAATTGCTGTATTCCTTATCAAAGTCAATTCCTCTTTCTTTACAAATATTTCTTGCAAAATTTTCTACCGCTTTAGGATTGTTGCTTTGAGCCATTTTCATTAAGTTTCCTAACATAGGATTTGAATTTCCACTATTTAAAAAATTCGCTATCATTTGTTGTGGTGTTCCACCTTTTCCAAGAAATGTTTTTACCATCTGCATAGGGTCCATAATCTATTTCTCCTTTTTATCTTTTAATTTTTCTATCTGTTTTTTAAGTTCTTCTATTTCTTTGCTATAATCTTTTATTTCAATTTTTTCTAAGGCTTCTTTCAATTCATCGGAAGTAATATACTGTGGCATTTCAACCTTTTCATTTTCTATAGTTGGTTTATAAGTTACCATTTTTGTTGTTCCATCTGGTTGAAGTTGCTTTGTAATAATTGCACTTCCATCCGTTAATGGGAAATAACTTATAGTTCCATCAAAAGAAACTTCTGTAGCTTTTATTACATCTAAACTTTCCGCTAATTTTCCTTGCAAACTCACAACAGGCTTGTTATAAACTTGTTGTGGTGGTACTTGTGCAAATCCTTGATATTGTTCCATTGGCTTTGGTTGCTGTACCTGTTGTGGAAAATATGGATTTGTATAATTAGGCATTGGATTAACTCCTGTATAATAATTGTTCATATTTACCTCCTAAATTAAGTAAAGATTGATAGTGAAATAAACTATTTCTTGTTAGGGGACTCCTTATAATTCACTTCACTATCGCTTTCTTTAATTTAATTTTAAATATTTTTAAGCATTTTCAACACGATCTAAAAACGCAATTTTTATGCAAGTTTTTGGGCATAAAAAAAAGAGGGCTTTACGCCCTCAATAACATTGATATAAATAAGTTATAACTCCATACAAAGTCTAGCTTTTTAAAAGCTTCTGCTTTTATATTCTGCAAATTTCTAGTAGAAATATCTAAAATTTCTGCTGTCCTTTCTTCTGTTTTGCCCTCCATTTCTACATATTTTATTACCTGTTTCTCTTTTTCAGTTAAATTTACATATCCTAGTGCTAATTCTACTAGCTCTTTGCTAGGACTTCTTAAAACTTTTCTTATATCTGATTTTTCCATATATCCTCCACATAAAAAATCAGACTTATACCCTATTTAACAAATTCTAATTTTAGAGCTTCTAGCCTTAAAGCTCGTCCTTCTGTTCCTATTTTAATTTGTGTACCTATTTTTGTTTCTTGCCAGCCTATATCTTGTATATGAGCTGTTGCTTGTATTTCTTTTTGTGCTATAATTTCTATTGCTTCTAGTCTTTTTCCTTCTCCTACAGTTCCTGCCATACAGTCTTGTGGACACCAGTCTGTCCAACCAATTTCTTGTAAATGTACCCTATATTGTAAAGGAACTGTACTATATATTATTATTGCTTCTAATCTTAAAGCTTCCCCTTCTGTTCCAGCTAACTGTCCATTTTCTTTTTGTTCTTGCCATCCTATATTTTGA
>JAAVXQ010000048.1 GCA_022790685.1 Clostridia bacterium | reverse complement strand
TATCTATATTGTTATTTACAATATTTACATACTTTATCCTTTCATCTTGTCTTTCTGATATATATTTAAGTATTTTATCATAGGTATCTGTTTCTGAAGTTAACTGAACATTAGTCCACACTTCATTTCCATATGATACTAAATAATACACTTCTTTTACTCTAGCATAAGGTGCTACAATAAAATTATCAATATAATAAATATTTTTTTCTCCATCTATAATGTTATTATCACATTGTTTGTAAAACACATCTACTACAGATCTTTTTCTATTTTCTAAAAAGTTTATATATCCATGTGAAAATCCTTCTGTTTGATAGTATTCTTTAGAGAAATCTTCTGTGTTATTACCAATTGAATAATATAATATAGGAATTATAATTCCTAGTATTAAAAATGGTATTACTATATAAGATATTACTTTTAATATTCTATTTTCTCTCATACCAATAACTCCTTATAAATTTTCTATTTTATATCCTATACCCCAAATAACTTTTAAATATTTAGGCTCTTTCGGATTTATTTCTATTTTTTCTCTTATATGTCTTATATGTACTGCTATTATATTGTCTGTTCCAAAGCTTTCTTCTTCCCATACATTTTCATAAATTTGAGATATGGAAAAAACTCTACCTTTATTTTTTATTAGAAACTTTAGTATGTTATATTCTGTAGGAGTCATTTTAATATTTTTACCTTCACAAGTTATTTCTTTAGTTTCATCATTAATAATTAGATCACCTGTTTTGTAAATATTTTTATTTTCAGTATCTTGTATTGCCCCTAAATCTGTATATCTTCTCATTATTGCTTTTACTCTAGCTATTAATTCTAAATGATTAAAAGGTTTAGTTAAATAATCATCTGCTCCTACATTCAATCCTTTTATTTTGTCATTATCTTCAGATTTTGCAGATAACATTATGACTGGAATATTATAATCTTTCCTTAATTCTGTTAAAGTTTCTATTCCATCTTTGTTTGGCATCATTATATCTAGAATTATCAAATGTACTTTATTATTTTTAAGAACCTTTAAACATTCATTTCCATCATAAGCTTTAAAAACATTATATCCTTCTCTAATTAAATATATTTCTACAGCTGAAACTATCTCTTTATCATCATCTACAACTAAAATATTATACATAAAATAAATTCTCCCCTTTTTGTTTCTTTAAATAAAATATAACATAAATTTATTAAGAAAAAATATATAATTTATTAAGAAATTATTAATTATAACCAAGTAATATATACAAAAAAAGTACCATACTTGGTACTTTTTATAATTAGTCTTGTGTATATGGTATAAGTGCAATATGTCTTGCTCTTTTAACAGCTGTTGTGATTTCTCTTTGATGTTTTGCACAAGCACCTGTTGCTCTTCTAGGTAATATCTTACCTTTTTCATTTATGAATTTTTTTAATTGATCAACATTTTTATAATCTAATTCAAAATTCTTATCACTACATAATGTACAAACTTTTTTTCTTATTTTTCTGAATTTTGGATTAAAATCATCATCTTGATTATTTCTGTTATTTCTTCTATTTTGCTTTTTATCAGCCATGTTATTAACCTCCAATCTTCTAACCTTTTATAATCTTAGAATGGTAAATCATCATCAGAAGATGTTACTTGGAATTCAGCACTTTGGCTTAATGTTTCTCCAAATGTATTTTCTACTGCTGATGCTTCTCCATCTCTTTTACTATCTGCAAAATATGCTTCTTCTGCAATAACTTCTGTTACATAATGTTTTTGACCTTGTTCATCATCCCAAGTTCTTGTTTGGATTCTTCCAATAATTGAAACTTGTTGACCTTTTTTAAAATATTTGCTACAAAATTCTCCTGTTTTATTCCAAGCCACTATATTAATGAAATCAGCTTGTCTTTCTTCTCCTTGTCTAACAAATCTTCTATTCACAGCCAAACTAAAAGATGCAACTAAAGTATTATTTGTTTGAGTATATCTTACTTCTGGGTCTTTTGTTAATCTACCCATTAAAATAACTTTATTCATTATTTTTCCACCTTTTTAATATTATTCTTCGTCTTTTCTTACAACAATAAATTTTATAACTTCATCTGTAATTCTATATACTCTTTCAAGTTCTTTTATTAAAGATGGGTTTGCTTCAAAATTAATTAATACATATATACCTTCTGAATTTTTCTTAATTTCATAAGCTAATTTTCTTTTTCCCATTTCTTCAACTGATTCTACTTTTCCATCACTATTAATTAAGTCTGAAAATTTTTGAGTTAATTCTTTAACTCCTGCTTCTTCAACACTTGGATTAATAATGAATATTGTTTCGTATTTATTCATTATTTTTCACCTCCTTTTGGATATTAAACCCATAACCTACTTTATGAGTAAGGAATTTAAGTAATACTTCTATTTCTTAAATACTGTAATATTTTACCACACATATTCTTATTTTTCAAGCACTTATTTATAAATTTTCCGTAATAAAAAATACTACCCTTCTTATTCAGGTAGTATTTTTTAGTTACTGATATTTTGAAAGTTCAACTTTTTGATAATTTTCTGGCAAGGTATAATATACTTTTCCATCTAGTAATACACCTTTTTGATAATATATTGTATGACTTTGTTCATTAACAATATATCTATCACTAGAATTTCTGGTGTCTTTAAGATTATTTAGTGTCAAATTATCTAACTTTTTTACATCTATTATATAATATTTATCATTATTGTTTGGATTATTATTAGTTATACCACTACTTAAATCTTCCTCTTTTAGCATTATCTTTTCTTCTTCATTTTCCATTACTGGAATATCTCCATTTTTCAAATAATATAAAGCTACTTTTTCATCTAAAATCAGTATGTCAGCATACATATTGTTTAAGTTTCTCATTTCTATTGCACTATTAGATCCAAAATTTATAACTGTCAATAAAATTATCATTATGATAATAGTAATTATTAGTGCAACCATTGTAACACCTTTATTATTTTTTAATTTATTCATCACAATTTCCCTTTATTTTATTTTCTATTTATAGTTTACTATTAATCTATTTTTATTTCAATAATTTTAAATTAAATTTTTGGATAATGCATCATAAACTTTACTTACCATTTTTACTTTTTTCTCTTCAATCAAATATAAATACCATAAATAAATTATAAGTAAAAATATAGCAATATTTTTCATTTTAAATATAACAATACTATATATAAGAGTTATTATAGCTAATATTACTTTCGTACTTATTATCATAAACTCATTAGCATTCTTATTTCCTATAAAATTTGTTAATATTTCTTTAAAAATTCTTCCACCATCTAGTGGAATTATTGGAATCAAATTAAATATTCCAATAAGTAAATTTGTATAAATTAATTTTGTTTTTAATTCAAATTCAATATCTATAAAATAAAATATTAAGGATAAAAGTATATTACTTATAGGACCTGCCAAAAATATTAAGATTTTTTTTATATAACTTGCATTATTATAACTATAAAATTCTATAAGCACACCTAAAGGATTTAGTTTAAAAACTTTGGGCTTAAATCCTAAAAGAATTCCAACTAAAGCATGTACAATTTCATGTATAATTATAAAAATCAAGAAAATAGCATATACATCTATTTTGTTTATTAACAAAAACAAAACAAGTATTAATATTATTTTTAAATTTATTTCTATTTTCATCTTTCCTCCTTAAAAATTTAATATCTTTTTAGGGTCTACAAATCTATCATCCACTCTTATTTCAAAATGTAAATGTGGTCCAGTACTATTTCCTGTACTCCCTACTTCTGCTATTTCTTGTCCTTCTGAAACCATTTCTCCTTCTTTTACTAAAATTTTTGAACAGTGTGCATATAATAATGTTACATTATTGCATCTAACCTTTAGATGTTTTCCATAATCTCCTTCACTGGATACTAAGCTCACTATCCCATTAAAAGATGATTTGATTTTTGTTCCTTTTTCTGCTGCTAAATCTATTCCTGTATGGTAACCTTTAACATTCTGATATTCTGATTCTCTTGAACCAAATTCTGAGCTTACTATTCCTTTTTCTAGTGGATTTATCAAATGATATGAGGCCTTTAAGTTTTGAACATCTATATCCATTTGTGACATGCTACTTACAACTTCATTATTAGGAACAATCTCATCTTTTTTCTCTTCAGGATTAACCATCTTACTTTCTTCATTATTAGCTTTATCCTGTAATATAGTGTTCTCTATATTAGCATCACTTCCTATATTGTCGTTCATATCCAGAGTTTCATCATTTTGATAATTAATTAAACTATTAATTTTTAAATTCAATTTATCTTCATATAGCATTATTTTTTCTATGAACTCCTCTTTAAAAATATAATTCCTATTTTGAAGACAAAATATTATCATTGTCAAATTCAGCAGTATAAGAATTTGAAATCCAATTTTACTTCCTATATACCTTTTCTTACTATTGTTATTCCTATCATACAAATTAATATTTCTATTATTTCGCCTACTATATATTTCCTCTGCTCTTCTTATTTTCTCTTCATCATTTAATATTCTTTCCAAAAAAATACACCTCTCTTATATGTTAACAATATATTCATATAAGACAGGTTTTATGATATCTAAAAAATATTTATTATTAATAATATATTAGTAATTATAAGTATACTAGTAACTATTTTAAGAATTTCATACCTCTTAATCATTTTTTTATTTCTGTTATTTTCTATATTTATATTTATTTTATCTATATATGTTTTTATAACCTCTTCTGCCTCTCTTTGAATTATTCTTCTATTTGGTTCATCTTTTGCTTTACATTTATCATATGTCATATATTCACTTTGTTTTAGTTTTATGTTTGGCTTTAATATTACTATAGCTTCATCTACAACATTTGAAGACATTCCTTTTAAAACAATAATATTTTTTAATTTGTTCATTTATCTTTACCTCTTTACCTAAAATAATTTTATATTAATATTTCCAAATATTGTATTTTTATGCAAAAAAAGACCACCCCTTGAAATATCCTAATAGGGGTGGCGGCCCAGGGCCTTTTAGATGAGCAAGTGATTTCCAATAGTTTCTTTGCCGTTTGCTTACCGTTTTCGTTGTTATTCTGCGTCTTTCTTCGGAATCAGATTGATAACGATAATCAGAACAGCTGCGGCAGCTGCCGCAATCGTAAAACCCACGTTTCCCCGAATGCTCTCGAAGAAACTTGCGATTCCCTCCGCATAATGGGCACCGCCCAAAAGTGTGAAGGAAATCAATCCGATAGGTTTATGGAGGGGTCCATCATCGGACAAAATGCCATACAGCACGCCCACAATCAGAACTCCTGTCATAATAAATCCGAACTTCATGGTCATGACACTGCCCATAAAGCCGAAAACCGTACCGGTAACACTGCTCCCAAACAAAAACAGCACGATGGCTGTCGCCAGGCAGATGGTAATTCCTCTCCTCATTTTCTCAAAGTCGAACATTTCTCTAAGTTTTGTCATATTCTTCCTCCAGTCTTTTTTCCACTTGCCTCGCTCATCTATACAATAATTATATCATATTATGTTAATTTTTTCAAGTTGTAATAAAGTTTTACAGCGTTAATATAATTATAACAGGTGATTAAAAATGAATTCAAAAGGTCTTGATTTTAAACATAAAGAAGTTATTAATATTACTGATGGTAAGCGTATGGGCTTTGTCCAAGATGTAACCGCCGACTTAGAGACAGGAAGAATACTTTCTATAATAGTTCCTGGAAATACTAAAATGATGAATTTCATATTCTCTTTTAATGATTCTATTGTTATTCCATGGGAAAAAATTGAATGTATTGGCGATGATGTTATTTTAGTTAAAATCTAACTTTATAGTTTATCTATACTCAAATTTTATAAGCAAAAAATATACCAATAAATATTTATTGGTATATTTTTTATTATTCTATATTACTTATATAATCTTCTAATATGATCTATCGCTGTTTTTTCTAATCTTGAAACTTGTGCCTGAGATATTCCGATTTCATCTGCTACTTCCATTTGCGTACGTCCTTGAAAGAATCTTTTATTTATTATCATTCTTTCTTTATCATTTAGTTTCTTCATTGCTTCTGAGATTGTTAAATTTTCTGCCCAAAGTTCATCAGTATTTTTCTTATCTTTTACTTGATCCATAATATATATACTGTCACTTCCATCATTATAAACAGGCTCCTGAAGTGACACTGGATCTTGTACTGCATCTAAACTTAAAACCACATCTTCTCTTTCTACTTCTAATTCTTTAGCAATTTGATCAATTGTAGGCTCTCTTCCAGTTTCCTTTGTCATTTTTTCTTTTACTTGTAATACTTTATATGCTAAATCTCTAATAGATCTACTTACTCTTACCATGTTATTATCTCTTAAATACCTTCTTATTTCTCCTATTATCATCGGTACAGCATATGTGCTAAGTTGTATATCTAGTGTAGTGTCAAAATTATCTATTGCTTTTATTAGTCCTACACATCCAATCTGAAATAAATCATCTGCGTTTTCTCCTCTTCCACCAAATCTCTGAATTACACTTAAAACTAATCTTAAGTTTCCATTTATTAATTTTTCTCTTGCGTCTTTATCTCCTTCTTTCATTTGTTTAAATAGTTCTTTTATTTCTTTATTTTTTAAAACTTGTAATTTAGAGGTATTTGTATTAGCAATTTCTACTTTGTTAATCAAAATAAAAACCTCCTTTTGTTTTTTAAATAATATATTTACATTATTTCCAAAAGCAGGTTTTTTATACTTTATTTATCCAGTTTTACTAATTATTTCTTTTTTCATTTTTTTCATTATTTTCTTTTCAAGCCTTGATATATAGCTTTGAGAAATTCCCATCATATCAGCAACTTCCTTTTGAGTTTTTTCTTTTCCTTCTCCTTCTATTCCAAATCTTAGATCCATTATAGCCTTTTCTCTTTTATTTAATTTAGTAATTGCAATTTTTAATAGTTTTTTATCGACTTCATCTTC
>JAAVXQ010000002.1 GCA_022790685.1 Clostridia bacterium | reverse complement strand
GGCAGAGAGGTTATTTCTAATGTAATAAATTCTCAAATTAAAATACATGAAGAATATGGTGGAGTGGTTCCAGAAATAGCTTCAAGATGTCATACAGAAGTTATAAATCAAGTAATGAAAAAATCATTAGCAGAAGCAAAAATTTCTTTAGAAGAAATTGATGCGATAGCTGTTACCTATGGTCCAGGCTTAGTTGGGGCGTTACTTGTTGGTGTTTCATATGCAAAAGGATTAAGTTTTGCTACAAACAAGCCTTTAATACCAGTAAATCATATAGAGGGACATATTGCAGGAGATTATTTAACTCATAAAGATTTAAAACCACCATTTTTATGTTTAATAATTTCAGGGGGACATACACATTTAGTTAATGTAAAAGATTATAATTCTTTTGAAGTGCTTGGAAAAACAAGAGATGATGCTATAGGAGAGGCCTTTGATAAAGTCGCAAGAGTGGTTGGACTTCGGATATCCAGGAGGACCAAAAGTAGATAATCTTGCTAAACAAGGGATTTCTAATATAGATTTACCAATTACTCATTTTGATAATTTAGACTTTAGTTTTAGTGGAATAAAAACAGCTGTTATAAATTTAAATCATAAAAATCCTGATATAAATAAAGCCGATTTATGTGCAAGTTTTCAAAAGGCAGTAACAGAAATGCTTTTAAACAATGTAAAAAAAGCAATAAAGATGTATAATTTGGATAAAATTGCAATTGCAGGAGGAGTTTCTAGAAATTCATACATAAGAAATGCTTTTGATAATTTAGCTGAAGAATATAAAATAAAAGTATATTATCCAGAGCCAATACTTTGTACAGATAATGCAGCAATGATAGCTGCTAGCGGATATTATAATTATATAAATGGCAAAAGAGCGGATTTAAAGCTAAATGCAATACCTAACTTAAAAATAGGAAATACAGTAAATTAAGCACTAAAAATCTAGAAATGGAGAATATATTTAATGTCTATATATATAATAGGAGATTTACATTTATCTTTTAGTACTAATAAGCCAATGGACATTTTTGGAGATAACTGGGAAAAACATGAAGAAAAAATAAAAGAAAATTGGATAAAAAAAGTAAGTCCAGAGGATACTGTGATTATACCAGGAGATTTTTCATGGGCGACATATTTAGAGGATACTTGTAGTGATTTTGAATATTTAAATTCTTTGCCAGGAAATAAAATTTTATTAAAAGGAAACCATGATTATTGGTGGACTACTGTTACAAGTATGAAGAAATTTCTAAAAGAAAATAATTTTGAAAATATTGAATTTTTATATAATAATTCTTTTTTAGTAGAAAATAAAATTATTGTAGGTACTAGGGGCTGGATTAATACAAATAAATCACAAGAAACAATTAAAATATTAAAAAGAGAAAATGCTAGATTAGAATTATCAATAAAAAGTGGAATAAAGGATTTTGGAGAAAATAAAGAAATAATAGTATTTATGCATTATCCACCATTTTATAAAGAAATAGGAATTAGTGAAGAAATTAATTTTATAAAAACTATGAAAAAATATGGTGTAAAAAAATGTTATTATGGACATTTACATGGAGAATCTCATAAAGAAGCAATAGAAGGAATAATAGATGACATTGAATTTGAATTAGTAAGTTCTGATTATTTGAAGTTTGATTTAATAAAAATTAATTAGTATTTGATAGGGTGTTTGACACAAAACTATTGTGACATAAGTGGTTGAATGGTGTAAGTGATATTTTTGACATTCATAATTTTTTATAGTATAATGTATCCGAACGTATACATTACGAGGTTAAAAACCCGCTTCCCAATTATACTTTAAAATGGATCCAAAAAGTAAAAGTATTTTACCTTTTGGATTCATTTTTTTATAAGATTAATTTAAAGCTAAAAAGATATTTTTAATACTTAAACAAATAGCTTGATTTTTGGGATTTATACAGATATAATCCTTATATAAAAGATAAAAAAGGAGTATAAATTAAATTGAAAAAGAAACAGATTATATTTATAATTTCTTGTATATTAGGAGCTATACCTGTATTATTTATTTCGAATGTAGAACTTATGATAAGTTATTTAAGAGTTCTTTTTCTATTTATTTTTATATTTACTTTGTATTTATATCTTGCAAATATTGAAGCAACTCCTCCCAAATATATAATAATAAATTATAATTTAAGAGAGATGAAATATAAAGGGAGAAAAGTATATATTTTGTCTTCACTTAAATCTAATAATAAAAATAAATATATATTATATCTACATGGTGGTTCATATGTAATGGAAACTACTTATAAGCATTGGCAATTTTTAGGTGATTTAGTAAATGAAACAGATTGTACACTAATTTTACCAGATTATCCATTATCTCCAAAACATACCTATAAAGATGTTTTTAATATGATTGAACCACTATATGAAGATATAATAAAGAAAGTTGGTAAAGAAAATATAATTCTTATGGGAGATTCAGCTGGTGGAGGAATGGCATTAGGATTAATAGAAAAATTAACTATAGATAAAAAAGACTTACCAGTCAAAACAATATTATTATCTCCATGGCTGGATGTTAGATTAAAAAATGAAAAGATAGAGAAAATAGAAAAATTAGATCCAAGCTTGATAAAAAGTGCATTAATACTTGCAGGTAGAACCTATGCTGGAAAAGATGGAATGGAAAGTTATTTAGTAAATCCTATTGATGGACCATTAAAAGGAATAAAAAATACATATATTTTTACAGGGACATATGATATATTAAATCCAGATGTTCATATTTTTATGGAAAGAGCAAGAAAAGAAAATGCAGATATAAAATTAATAGAAGTAGAAAAAGCTATACATATTTGGATGACATATAGAGAATCTAATGAAGAAGTATACTTTGCAAATGAGACTTTTAATGATATTGTTAAATTAGTAAAAGAAGAGGATGAAAATGAAAGGTAAGAAAGAAATTTATTGGAGAAGACTTGATAACTATGCTAAATTATTTCCACTAGCTTCTACTAAAAAATATAGTTCTGTATTTAGATTTTCTGTAATTTTAAAAGAAGATATAAATGAATATATTTTGAAAGAAGCTGTGAAAATGGCTCTTAAAAAATTTAAACATTTTAAAGTAAAACTAAAGAAAGGTCTATTTTGGTATTATTTTGAAACCAATTATAAAGATATAAAGATAGAAGAAGAAAATGATTATCCTTGTAAGTATATTGACCTTCCAATAAATAATGACTATTTATTTAAAATAACATATTTTAAAAATAAGATTAATATAGATATGTTTCATGCACTAACAGATGGAAATAATGCGATGCACTTTTTAAAGGAAATTACTTATAATTATATTGAAATTAAATATTATAGTAATAAACAGAATGATCATACTGTAGAAAGAAAAATAAAATATAGTGATGAAGATGGTTATTTAAAAAATTATAATAAGAAATTAAAACCAAATGCACATGAGAAAAAAGCATATGTACTTTCAGGTAAAAAATTACCCTTAGATATTAGAAGAGTAACTCATGAAATTTTTGAAGTAGATGAAATAAGAAAAGTTGCAAAAAAAGAGAATGCAACAGTTACACAATTCTTATTAGCAAATTTAATATATGCGATAAGTGAGGTAGGATTAAAAAAATCTAAAAGTAAAAGAGATATAAAAATATGTGTTCCTGTTAATTTGAGAAATTATTTTTTATCCAACACTGCTGCTAATTTTTTTTCATATATAAATGTAAATGTAAAAAAAGAAGAATGTATAAATTATGAAGATGTATTAGAAAAAGTAAAAAAAGAATTTAAAGATAAGTTAACAGAAGAAGAAATGCAAAAAACAATTACAAAATTTATGAAAATAGGAAATAATGTTTTTTTAAGAATATTACCTTTATTTATAAAAAAAGTTATAGTTCAAAATGTATATAGAGAAATAAGAAAATATAATACAACTACTTTATCAAATATTGGCAGAATTGGTATTATTTCTAAATATAGAGAGTATATTGATGGATTTTTATTTTTACTTGCCCCAGAAAGTATAGAAAAAATAAAATGTACAGCATGCTCATATGAGAATAAATTAATATTTACAATTGTTTCTGTTTTAGAAAATAAAGAAGTAGAGAAAGAATTTATAAAATTATTAGAAAGAAAGGGAATTCATGCTAAAATAGAAGGGAATGGAGTATAATGTTATATCCTAAAATAAGAGATATAGAAAAAAGTAATAAAGATATAAAATTGCTAGAAAAAATGTCAATTATAATTTCATTAATGTGCTTATTTATAAATTACTTGATATCAGGAAAAATAGGATGGTCTATAGTTGTTATCGCAAGTATAGTATATTTGTGGGTTACTATAAGATATTCTATAAGTTATAATTTAAATATTGCTTCTCATACTATGATACAAACAATTAGTATTTCTGCACTTATTATAATAATAGACTTGACTTTTCGGAAAATTGGGGTGGTCTTTTATTATAGGAATACCGATAGTTTTATTATTATCTAATATAGTAATGCTTATAGTTACTATATTAAAAAGTAAAAAGTATGTAATTTATGCATTATATCAAAGTGTAATATTTGTTTTTAGTATAGTAACTAATATTATTTTAATAATTATTTTTAAAAATGAAAATATGATTTTGAATTGGATTTCTCTTATGTTTTCGTTTTATAATTTAAGTATAGTTCTCGCAATAAATGGAAAAGTTATGATTGATGAATGGAAAAGAAGGCTTCATGTATAATTTAATAAAATAATTGATAAATAAAGAATTATACAGTATAATATAATAGATTAAAAGCAAGAAGGAGAGAAAAAATTGCAAGACAAGCAAAGTAAAATAAGGAATTTTAGTATAATTGCACATATCGATCATGGAAAGTCTACCTTAGCAGATAGAATAATAGAAATGACAGGGGCATTATCTCAAAGAGAGATGGAAAGTCAAGTTTTAGATAATATGGATATAGAAAAAGAAAGAGGAATAACCATAAAGTCTCAAGCTGTAAAAATGAATTATTTGGCAAAAGATGGAAAAGTTTATGAGTTTAACTTAATTGATACACCAGGACATGTAGATTTTAACTATGAAGTATCTAGAAGTTTAGCGGCATGTGAAGGTGCAATTTTAGTAGTAGATAGTACTCAAGGAGTTGAGGCACAAACACTAGCTAATGTATATTTAGCAATAGAAAATAATTTAGAGATATTGCCTGTTATAAACAAAGTTGATCTTCCAATGGCAAGACCAGAAGAAGTAAAAAAGGAAATAGAAGATATTATAGGTATTCCAGCAATGGATGCTCCTTGTATTTCTGCTAAAACAGGTTTAAATGTTGAAGAAGTATTAGAAAGAATTGTAAAAGATATACCAGCACCACAAGGAGATGCAAATTCAGAATTACAGGCTTTAATATTTGATTCATATTATGATAATTATAAAGGTGCTTTGAGTTATGTAAGAATAAAAAATGGAACTGTAAAAGCTAATGATGAAATATTATTTATGGCAACAGGAAAGACTTTTACAGTAACAGAAGTAGGATATTTTGGAGCTGGTGAATATATACCAGCAGAGGAACTTTCAAGTGGTGAGGTTGGATACATATCAGCTAGTGTAAAAACAATATCAGATCTTCAAGTAGGTGATACTATAACTTTAAAAAATAGACCAGCTAAAGCACCGCTTCCTGGATATAAAAAAGCAAATTCTATGGTTTATTGTGGAATGTATCCATTAGATGGAAGTGAGTATGAACCACTAAAAGAAGCTTTAGAAAAATTAAAACTAAATGATGCTGCATTAAACTATGAACCAGAGACTTCTGCTGCATTAGGTTTTGGTTTTAGATGTGGATTTTTAGGATTATTACATTTAGAGATAATTATAGAAAGATTAGAAAGAGAATTTGATTTAGGCTTAATTACAACAGCACCCTCTGTTATTTATAAAGTGTACAAAACAGATGGTGAAGTGTTAGACTTGTATAATCCAACAGAATTACCACCTACAACTGAAATAAAATATATTGAAGAACCAATTATGAAGGCAGAAATTATGATACCAAAAGAATTTGTAGGAAATGTAATGAAGGTTTGTCAAGAAAGAAGAGGAGTATATCTAGATATGAAATATCTAGATGAATCAAGAGTTACTTTAGAATACGATCTTCCACTTAATGAAATTATTTATGACTTTTTTGATTGTATAAAATCTAAAACAAAAGGATATGCTTCAGTAGACTATGAATTTAAAGAATATAAAAGGGCAGATTTAGTAAAATTAGATTTGCATATCAATAATCAACCAGTAGATGCCTTATCTTTTATAGTGCATAAAGAGTCTGCTTATAGTAGAGGCAGAAAAATGGCAGAAAAATTAAAAAAAGAGATACCAAGACAATTATTTGAAATACCTGTACAAGCAGTGGTTGGTGGAAAAATAATTGCAAGAGAAACGATTTCTGCTATGAGAAAAGACGTTCTAGCAAAATGCTATGGAGGAGATATAACAAGAAAGAAAAAATTATTAGAAAAACAAAAGAAAGGTAAAAAGAAAATGCGTCAAATAGGAAATGTAGAAGTACCTCAAGAAGCATTTTTATCAGTTCTTAAATTAGATGAAGAAGAATAACTAAAAAACTAAATTAAAAAATATATAGAAAAAGAGGAATGAAAATGAGAGAAAGCTACAGAGATAAAAGAAATAGACAAGCAAGAATTGCCAGAGAAAAAGAAGAAAATAAACCAAAACCAAGATTTGTGGAAAGAAGAGAAGGAGAAAGACGTAAAGAAGATAGACGAATGAGTGAGAGAAGATTTGGTGAAAGACGAACAAATCAAAGAGATGGAGTAGACAGACGTGTATCGGAAAGAAGATCTGATGAAAGAAGAGGAGAAGACAGAAGAAATAAACAAATTTATATTGATAATATAAATCAAGAATATGAAGATATAGTTGCAGGAAGAAATAGTGTAATAGAACTTTTAAAATCAGGAAAAGATATCAACAAGATTTTTGTGGAACGTGGGGAAAAACATGGTTCAATTAATGAAATTGTTGCAAGAGCAAGAGAAGATAAAGTAGTACTTGTAGAAGTTGATAGAGAAAAACTAGATGCTATGGCAGAAAACCACCAAGGTGTTGTTGCAATTGTACCACCATTTGACTATTGTGAAATAGAAGATATCTTAGCCGTAGCAAAGGAAAAGGAAGAAGATCCTTTTATATTAATTTTAGATGGAATAGAAGATCCACATAATTTAGGATCTATTATAAGAACAGCTGAAACAGCAGGAGTACATGGAATAATAATACCAAAAAGAAGAAATGCTCTAGTAAATAGTACAGTTGTCAAAGTTTCTGCTGGAGCGACAGCATATGTGAAAATAGCAAGAGTGAATAATATAAATGAAACAATAAAAAAACTTAAAGATTCTGGACTTTGGGTAATAGGAACTGATGGAGCAGCCAAAACAGAATATTATAATCAAGATTTAAAAGGACCACTTGCAATTATAATTGGTAGTGAAGGTTTTGGAATGAGTAAACTTGTTAAAGAAAATGCAGATATTTTAATAAAAATTCCGATGAAGGGAGAAATTACTTCATTAAATGCTTCTGTATCAGCTGGAATTGTTATTTATGAAGCAGTAAAACAAAGAATGTAGATGTTATTTATTTTTATAAGATAAAAAATACTTGCAATTTTAATTAAGTAGTGTTAAAATATTTTTGTTGAAAGAAGTGAATCAAAACAGATTTAAAAAAAAAACCCTTTTTTTAAGTCTGTTTTTTTGTTTTTTACAGTAATTTTAGTTTGTAAAACTAAAAGATTGGTATAAAAACTTAAGAGAATTTATTAGATTTTATAGAAATTTTATTTCTTATAAGATGGATTCATTTTGTTTTTTAAAAGAAATTATAAAAGTTTAAATATAAGTAATACTAAAATTAATGGACTTTGTTTTTTATTATATAAAAAATATTAAATTTATTAAAAAGGAGAAGTAGTAATGAAATTAGCATTTGATAATGAAAAATATTTAAAGATTCAAAAAGAAAAAATTGAAGAAAGAATTAAAATGTTTGATAACAAACTTTATTTAGAATTTGGAGGGAAAATTTTTGATGACTATAATGCAAGTAGAGTGTTACCAGGATTCAATTCAGATGCTAAAATAAAACTTTTACAAGAATTTAGAGAAAATTTAGAAATTATTTTTTGTATAAATGCAAATAATATTCAAAAAAATAAAATAAGAGCAGATTATGGGATTGGTTATGATGTTGAGCTTCTAAGATTAGTAGAAAATATTTCAAAATTAGGTATTTTAATTAATAGTGTAGTAATAACAATGTACACAGGTCAAGATACTGTGGAAAAGTTAAAGCAAACTCTAGAGAATAAAAATGTAAAAGTATACATACATAGACCAACAAAAGGATATCCAGATGATGTCGAGACAATTGCAAGTGAGGAAGGTTATGGAAAAAATCCATATATAGAAACTACAAAAAAATTAGTAGTAGTCACAGCACCAGGACCAAATAGTGGAAAACTTGGAACTTGTTTATCACAATTATATCATGAACATAAAAGAGGAATAAAAGCAGGATATGCAAAATTTGAGACATTTCCTGTATGGGATTTACCGCTTATGCATCCTGTGAATGTCTCTTATGAAGCTGCTACAGCAGATTTAGGAGATATTAATATGATAGATTCTTTTCATTTAGAAGAATATAATATAAAAGCTGTGAATTATAATAGAGATATCTCTGCTTTTCCGATATTAAAAAATATATTGAACAAAATAACAGGAAAAGATATATATAAATCGCCCACAGATATGGGAGTTAATATGATAAGTAAGTGTATAATAGATGATGATGTCGCAAAAGAGGCTGCTAAGATGGAAATAATAAGAAGATATTATGCAAGTCTTTGTGATTTTAAAAAGGGAATTGGAAATGAAGATACACCAGAGACAATAAAAAAATTAATGAACAATGTTGAAATAACAATACAAAACAGAGAAATTGTAAAATATGCTTTAGAAAAATCTGAAAAAGAAAATGCAAATGCAATGGCTATAATGTTAGAAAACGGAAAAGTAATAACAGGTAAAGAGTCAGAACTATTAAGTGCCTCTAGTGCGCTTTTGATAAATACTATAAAAGAAATTTCAGGCATACCAGATGATGTATATTTATTATCACCATCAGTTTTAGAATCAATTTTTAAGCTAAAACAAACAACATCATATAAAAGAAATTATTCTTTAAATTTGCCAGAAGTATTAATAGCATTAAGTATATGCTCTAAAACTAATCCAATTATAGAAAAAACACTTGAAGCTATAGATAAACTTAGAGGTCTAGAAGCACATAGCTCTTATATAATTTCTCAATCAGAGCAAAAAGTATTAAAAAGTATGGGAATTAATTTAACATGTGAACCAAAACTATTAGGATATGAAGAATAAAATTTAAATAACTCTAAAACTAGAGTAAAGGAGGAAAAATTGAATACAAAATATATTTTTATTACAGGCGGAGTAGTATCTGGATTAGGAAAAGGGATAACAGCGGCATCTCTTGGAAGATTATTAAAAAACAGAGGTTATAAGGTTATGAATCAAAAATTTGATCCATATATAAATGTAGATCCAGGAACAATGAATCCTAAAGAACATGGAGAAGTGTTTGTTACAGAAGATGGAGCTGAAACTGATTTAGATTTAGGTCATTATGAAAGATTTACAGATGTTAATTTAAATCAAAATTGTAGTATAAGTTCTGGAAAGATTTATCAAAATGTTATAAACAAAGAAAGAAGAGGAGATTATTTAGGAAAAACAGTTCAAGTAATTCCACATGTCACAAATGAAATAAAAGAAAATATTTATAGTTTTGAAGGACAAGCCGATATTGTTATAACTGAACTTGGTGGAACAATAGGAGATATTGAAAGCTTAGCTTTTGTTGAAGCAATTAGACAAGTTGGATTAGAGAAAGAAGTAGATGATATTATATATATTCATGTAACTTTACTTCCATACATAACAGGTTCAAATGAGATAAAATCAAAACCAACACAACACTCTGTAAAGGAGTTACAAAGTTTTGGTATTAAACCAGATATTTTAGTATGTAGAACTGAAACAGAAATACCAATAGAAATAAGAGAAAAATTGGCATTGTTTTGTAATGTAAGAGCTGAAAATGTTATTCCAAACCTTACAGCAGAAAATCTTTATGCTGTGCCACTAATGTTAGAAAAAAATGGGCTAGCAGATGCAGTATGTAAAAAATTAAAATTAGAAAATAGTAAACCTAAAAATGAAAACTGGGAAAAAATGATAGAAGATATTAAAAATTTAAATGGAGAAGTAGATATAGCTTTAGTTGGTAAATATATGCAACTACAAGATTCTTATCTTTCAGTTATTGAAAGTTTAAGACATGGTGGATTTGCAAATGGAGTAAAAGTAAACATTGATTTTGTTGATTCAGAAAGTCTAGAAGAATCAAATGTACAAGAAAAATTAAAACAGTATAAAGGAATTATAGTTCCAGGAGGATTTGGAAACAGAGGAATAGAGGGAAAAATAACAGCTATAAAATATGCAAGAGAAAATGAAATACCATTTTTAGGAATATGTTTAGGAATGCAGATGGCAGTGGTGGAATTTGCAAGAAATGTATTAAGTTTGAAAGATGCTTCTTCAGCTGAATTTAGTCCTACTACTAAAAATCCAGTTATACATATAATGGAAACTCAAAAAGATATTACAGAAAAAGGAGGAACAATGAGACTTGGAAGTTATCCTTGTAAAATAAAAAAGGATACATTAGCATATAAAATTTATGGAGAAGAAAATATTTCAGAAAGACATAGACATAGATTTGAATATAATAATGACTATAAAGAAAGATTAGAAGAAAAAGGACTAATTTGCTCAGGTACTTCACCAAATGGAAATTTGGTTGAAATTATTGAAAATATAAATCATCCATTTTTTGTAGCAGGACAATTCCATCCTGAGTTTAAATCAAGACCAGACAGACCAGCTCCACTTTTTAAAGCTTTTATAAAAGCAGCAAAAGAATTATAAAGAGAGGAAGAAGATTGATGATGAAACTAGAAGAATTTCATAATAAAGAAAATATTGTAGATATATTAGAATGTAATAGTCTTACTAATGATACTATTTTTCTTAAATATGAAGTTTCAGAAGGAACAAAAATTAATATAAAAGATAATCAATTTGTATGTTTATTAGAAAAAGGAAAAGTATTAGATATAAAAGAAAAACCAGGAATATATGTTGTGACAGAAAAAAAAGAAACAGATGGAGAGGAAAGAACTAAAACATTACTTATAAGAAAAACAGAAAAAGAAAATCTTTGCATTGTGTTTTTAAATACAGGTGTAATACAAAATAATAAATATTACATAAAAAAACCAATTGAATATATTGATTGGACTTTTGCAGAAGAACCGTTAGTTATTAAAATAAAAGGAGAAGGAAAATTTGATTTTCAAATAGTCGATCCACTAAAATTTTTAGAAAATATGGTAATAGGATTAAGAACTCATTATTCAAAACAAGAACTTATTGAACAAATAAGAAACTATATTGTAAATTCAATAATAAAAGGAATAACTGAGGTATCAAATGCATATAAAATAAATATACAGGAGATTTGTGAAAAATCTAAAGAAACAGATATAGGTGTTAGCCAAAATGTTTATGATGATAAATTATTAGAAAAAGGAATAAAAATTACTTTTTTTAATATTGAGAAATTAGAAGCAAATGAAGAAAGTAGATATATTGCGACAACTGAAATTAAAGATGAGAAAATGCATATTTGTAAAAATTGCGGAAATGTTTTAGAAGAAGATGATACGTTTTGTAAGATATGTGGAGCTCTAAATATTTCTGAATAATTTTATAAATAGTATTGACATTTTATAAAAAAAGGTATAAATTATTAGCAGTCAATAAATAAGACTGCTAATTTGATTTATAGAATTAGTTTTAGATTGGTTAAATAAATTTATAAAGGGAGGGTTGTAATATGATAAAACCATTATCAGACAGAGTATTAATTAAAATGATTGAAGCTGAAGAAACAACAAAAAGTGGAATTATTTTAGCATCAAATGCTCAAGAAAAACCACAAATAGCAGAGGTTATTGAAATAGGACCAGGAGGTTTAGATAGCGAAGGAAATAAGATAGAAATGCAAGTTAAAAAAGGTGATAAGATAATTACAAGCAAATATTCTGGTACAGAAATAAAATATGAAGGAACAGAATATATAATTGTAAAACAATCAGATATATTAGCTATAGTTGAATAATACTTGGTAATTATAATATTCGATTTTTTTAGATAGCATTGGTCTACAAAATTTTAAAATATTATAATTGCTAAAAAATAATTTATATTTTTAAATAAAAGGAGAGTAATGTAATATGGCAAAAGAAATTAAATATGGAGAAGAAGCCAGAAAAAAAATGCTTGAAGGTGTAAATAAACTAGCAGATACTGTAAAAGTAACCTTAGGACCAAAAGGAAGAAATGTTGTATTAGATAAATCTTATGGTGCACCACTTATTACAAATGATGGTGTTACAATTGCAAAAGAAATAGAATTAGAAGATAGATTTGAAAATATGGGGGCATCTTTAGTAAAAGAAGTTTCAACAAAAACAAATGATGTTGCAGGAGATGGTACAACAACAGCAACTGTTTTAGCACAAATTATGTTAAAAGAAGGAGTTAAAAACGTTGCAGCTGGTGGAGATGTATTAGGAATAAAAAGAGGTATGGATAAAGGAATGACAAAAGCAATAGAAGAACTTAAAAAGATATCTTCACCTATAAATGGAAAAGAAGACATTGCAAGAGTTGCAAGTATTTCTGCTAATAATGAAGAAATAGGAAATTTGATTGCTGATGCAATGGAAAAAGTATCAAAAGATGGAGTAATAACTATTGAAGAATCAAAAACATCTTCAACAAATGTTAATGTTGTAGAAGGAATGCAATTTGATAAAGGGTATGTTTCTCCATATATGGTTACAGATACAGATAAAATGGAAGCTGTTATGGAGAATCCATATATATTAATAACAGATAAAAAAATATCTAATATTCAAGAGATATTACCACTATTAGAAGCAATTCAAAGTTCAAAATTAGTTATAATAGCAGATGATTTTGAAAATGAAGCACTATCTACTCTTATATTAAATAAATTAAGAGGAATTCTAAATGTGGTAGGAGTTAAAGCACCGGGCTTTGGAGATAAAAGAAAAGAAATGCTACAAGATATAGCAATACTAACTGGTGGTGAAGTTATAACTTCAGATTTAGGTTTAGAGCTAAAAGATACAACAGTAGATATGCTTGGTAGAGCAAAACAAGTAAAAGTAACAAAAGAAAATACTATTATTGTTGATGGAATGGGAGAAAAAACAGCAATAGAAGAAAGAATAAAAAACATAAAAAATAATATAGAAGAAACAAAATCAAGTTATGATAAAGAAACTCTTCATGAAAGATTAGCAAAACTTGCTGGTGGAGTAGCTGTTATAGAAGTAGGAGCTGCTACTGAAGTAGAAATGAAAGAAAAAAAATTAAGAATTGAAGATGCACTATCTGCCACAAAAGCTGCAGTAGAAGAGGGAATTTTACCAGGTGGTGGAACTGCATATATAAATGTAATTCCTGAAGTAGAAAAATTACTTAATGAAGTTTCTGAGAATGAGAAAATAGGTGTAAAAATAATATTAAAAGCCTTAGAAGAACCGGTAAAACAAATAGCTACAAATTGTGGTTTAGAAGGAGCTGTTATTCTAGATAAAGTAAAACAAAGTAAATCAGGAGTAGGATTTGATGCAAATAAAGAAGAATATGTAGATATGAAAAAGGCAGGAATAGTTGATCCTACAAAAGTAACTCGTTCAGCTTTAGAAAATGCAGAAAGCATTGCTTCAATG
>JAAVXQ010000047.1 GCA_022790685.1 Clostridia bacterium | reverse complement strand
TCAAAATATAGGATGGCAAGAACAAAAAGAAAATGGACAGTTAGCTGGAACAGAAGGGGAAGCTTTAAGATTAGAAGCAATAATAATATATAGTACAGTTCCTTTACAATATAGGGTACATTTACAAGAAATTGGTTGGACTGATTGGGTACCACAGGGATGTATGGCTGGAACTGTAGGAGAGGAAAGAAGATTAGAAGCAATTGAAATAATTTCACAAAAAGAAATTGAAGCAATATCACATATACAAAACTTAGGTTGGAAAGAAAAAGTGAAAGGAACTCATATAAAAATTGGAACAGAAGGACAAGGCTTAAGATTAGAAGCACTAAGTTTGAAATTTAATTAATAATAAAAAGCATAGAAAGATTATAGAAATGTATATAGAATAAAAAGGACTAGTAAATATGAATTTTACTAGTCTTTTTTTATTTTAATTATTATATTTTTTACCTTGCCATAAATCTTTTTCTTTCATAAGTTTATCTAAACCATTTAATATCCATTTTTTATGTAGATTCCAACTAGGTGCAAGTAGTAAATCTTTAGGACTATCGCCAGATACTCTATGAATTACTATATCTTGACTTATATGAGTTAAGATATATGCAGTAGTATTTAAAAAATATTCTAAAGAAATAGGTGTATAGGTTCCAGATAAATACATATCAGCTAATTTAGTATTTTTTACTACATAAGTAGAATGAATTTTTAAGCCCTGAATATTATGATTATTTATAAAGTTAACAGTATTTTGAATATCTTCAAAAGTTTCATTAGGAAGCCCTACCATTATATGAGTTATAACATCAATATTATATTTATTAAGTAAAGCCACAGCAACTGAAAAATCTTTATTAGTATATTTACGATTAATTAAATTCCCAGTTTCTTCATTAGATGTTTGAAGTCCAAGTTCAACACTAACATAATATTTATCAGTATAACTTTTTAATAATTTTACAATATCTTCGTTAATACAATCTGGACGAGTAGCAATAGAAAGTCCTACAATTCTTTTATCTATTAAGGCAGAGTTATATTTATTTCTTAGGTTTTCAATAGTATCATAGGTGTTAGTAAAATTTTGAAAATATGCAAGGAATTTATTAGCTCTTGTAGCTTTATAACTTTCAAAATAATTTCTTATTTGATCTTCTATATTTTGACTAGAATTTATATGTTCACCAGAGCCTTTACCACTACAAAAAATGCATCCATTTTTACTAAGAGTTCCATCCCTATTAGGACAAGTAAATCCGCCATCAATACAAATTTTTAAAGTTCTTTCTCCAAATTTATTTTTCAAATATTCATTTAAGTGATTATATCTAATTTTATTTTCCATAATAAAATTAGTATAACAGGTATATTAAAAAATGGCAAATGCGATATATCAAAAGCATATTAATATTGAAACAGCATATTTAACAAACATTGATTTACATAACACGTGACAAATTAATTATTTTGTGATATAATAAAAAAGATTTCGTATTTTGGAGGTAATTAATGGGATTTTTAAAAAAGTTTTTTGGTATAGAAAGAAAAGAAGATAATAGCGGTAAAAAAACTGATAAACAAGAACCTTTATTTGTCACAGAAGATGAAGAACAGAGTTTTGAAAATAGTATTTATGGACAACTTCAAATATATGAGGCAGAAATTGAATATATAAGAGAAGTTTTACCAGAAGCTGGAGATTCGCTTGAAAAACAAGTGGCTTTGCTTACTAAATTACTTGAAGTAAAAAACAATGAAGACGATTTAGAAATTAGAGAATGTTTTGCAAACTTTAAAAAGCAATATGAGGAAGCTAGAAGGCTAGCTGAAGGGGAATACACTTTAAGAGAATTAGAAGCACAAAATAGTATGATGGATAAAAGCTTTGAGACTTCATTAGAAAACCGTGGTATAACTAAAAGAGATTTGGACAGTTTTATAAATTATATTAGTAAGATACAAGATAAGGTAAATGATAGTGAATCTGCCGGAGCGCCTATTCTTACTAATGTACAGAGACAAAAATTTAATAATCTTTCATTAAAATCTGAATATAGATTAAAAATGCTAGAATTAATGTATTTAACACAATATAGGAACGGAGATATTGAGGTAAATCCCTTTAGAGATTTATCAGTTACAAAACAGAAAATATTTTCAAAACTATTTTGGCAAGATGCACAAAAAGCAGGAGAGCAATATGAGTATTTGTCTCATTATGAAGATTTGTTTAATGAATATAATGATCATTATTTTTTTAGAATAGATGAGATGGCAAAACGACTAAATGAACAAATTAGAAATGTTAGAATGGTTGATGACTTTTCAATTAGACAGTTATTTGATAGTAGTACCTCTGAAACAGAATCTTTTAAATTTTTAAAAGAATTTATTTCATTTAAGGTAACCTTAAATGAAATGCGAGATAAAAAACAAGTTTTTCAAGAAGATAAAGATAGACAAGAAGAGAGAAGAAGGAAGCAAGAAGAGGAAGAAAGATTAAAAAAAGCACAAGATGAGGAAAATGAAAGACGAGCAAAAGCACAAGAACAAGAGCAATTAGAAAAATTAAGAAATATGACAAATTCTGAAATATGCAAAAAGATAGATGAAATAGATTCTGATTTAACTGCAACAGGAAGTAGATTTATTAATATATATGAATTTCAAAAATCAGTTGCTAAAGCAAAAGGTCTAATAGATAGTGATATTGATATAAAAAATAGTCAATTATATTATTATAATGTAGGACCAACAACTTTGTTGCAAATATTAAAAAATGCAAATGAAAAGGGAGTTAATTATATTGTATATCCAAGCTCTCAAGAATCAGATGTACCATTTACATTTGTAGTATCAAAAAGTGACAAAGAGGTTACAAAAGGTGAAGAATTTCCTATTGTACCATTTTCAAGAAATAGTTATGCAAATAGTCTAAAAGTATTGGGACAAAGTTTTGATATTTTTACTTTAAAAATGATAGAAGGCAAGATAAAAGATTCAGATGAAGAATATCTTCATACTAGTCGTAATGAGGATACAGCTTTATACGACTTGAGAATAGGAAAGTATTTTGATGACACAGAAGATCATTTTTATAAAGCAAGAAGAAGAATTTTACAAGCAATTAAAGAAGTAAAAAGTGAACTAGCTGAAATAACCTCAAGCGAAGAAATGATACAAAACATATTATGTTATTTAAAATTACCAGTAATGACAAATATGATTCCGATTTTAGAGAGACTAAAAGCAGCCGATGTAGAGGTATTTCTAGAACCAGTTCCTAGTTCAAACAGAAATGATAAAAATAGAGAAAATGTACATATTTATTTTAAGAGAGATGACTTAGAAAAAGTGAATCAAGTCTTAGAAGAAGAGCCTAATCGTGGAGTAATAGGAGTTAAGTCGGATAAGAATATAATAGGACAATCAATTATAGATAGAATAGTTTGGCCTGAAGAAAAAGAAAAATAAGTAAGAAAATAAATACTGATATTATATCAGTATTTATTTTTTTAGAAGCTTTGTAAATATTATTTGGATATTTTTCAAGATATTCTATTATATTAATTACTAATTTTGAAATTATAACTAGTAATATGTAAATACTAAAAAAAAATAGCTAAATTTATGAGACATCTCAGCTTTTTTTATTTAAATCAATTTGAATTAAAATTGCAATTTAGTAAATACTAAAATAAGGAAGGATAGGAGGTTTTATGAAATCATATTGGAATGAAGAAGAAAATTATATTTCACTTGAAAGTTTAAAAGAAGACATTGAAACAGAGGTATGTATAATCGGTGCGGGACTTTCTGGATTATCAACAGCTTATTATTTAAGTAAAAATGGAGTAAAAGTTACTATTCTAGAAAAGGACAAAATTTTAAGTCATACTAGTAGTCATACTACAGCGAAAGTAACTAGTCAGCATGGACTTATTTATAAATATCTTATAGATTCTAAAGGAGAAGAATTTGCAAAAGCATATTACGATGCTAATGAAGAAGCTATAAGAAATATAAAAGAAATAATTGAAAAAGAAAATATAGCTTGTGATTTTAAGTCACAAAAGGCTTATATATATACAGAAGATGCAGATGAGGTACAAAAAATAAAGGATGAGGTAGAAGCTTGCAAAAGAATAAATATTGATTGTGAATTTGTAACTAATGTAGACTTACCTATTAATATTCAAGGAGCTATAGAGTTTAAAAATCAAGGAATGTTCAATCCTAAAAAATATGGGATAGAACTTTGTAGAGTAATATTAAGTAATAAAGGTCAGATTTATGAAGAATCTAAAGTGATAGATATAAAAAAAGAAAATGAAAACTTTTTAGTAAGTACAGATAGACATATAGTAACAGCAAAATATCTAGTTATTGCAAGTCATTATCCAATATTAAATACGCCAGGATATTACTTTTTAAAAATGTATCAATCTACATCATATGCTGTACTTATGGACACAAAAACAGAGAAGCTTTTTGAAGGCATTTATATAAATACAAAAGATCCTTTTTATTCTTTTAGAACTGTAGAAACAGGGGATAAAAAAATGTTATTAGTAGTAGGATCAGATCATAAAACAGGTAGTGATACGAATTTATCCGATTCATATGAAAAATTAGAAAAACAAGCTAAAAGAATGTATCAAAATGCAGAAACAAAATATAGTTGGCATACAGAAGATTGTATAACTTTAGATAAAATTCCATATATAGGAGCTTTTTCAAAGTTTATGAAAAATGCTTATGTATTAACAGGATATAATAAATGGGGAATTACAAGTTCTAATATAGGTGCCAAAATAATAAGTGATATGATATTAGATATTCCAAATGAATATGAAGAAATTTTTAAAGCTACAAGAGTAGAACCAATTAAAAATATTAAAGAAGTAGAAAATATGATAAAGCAAACAGGAGAATCATTAATAATTGATAAATTTAAACTACCAGAAGAAAAGCTTGCAGATATTAAGTGTGGAGAAGGTAAAATAATAGAAATAGAGGGTAAAAAAATAGGTGTATATAGAGATGCTGATAACAATACACATAAAGTTATACCTGTATGTAGTCATTTAGGATGTGAACTTAAGTGGAATAATTTGGCAAAAACATGGGATTGTCCATGTCATGGTTCAAGATTTAAATATACAGGAGAATCAATAGAAACACCAAGTATAGAAGGATTGGAAGTAATTGAATAACCTTTATTTAAAATAATTTAATATAAAGCTAAGTATTTTTATAAATATAGATTTTTAAAATTTAAAATATGATATAATAAATAAAATAAAAAGTTTTCCACCAGAAAGTATCAATTTGTGGAAAAGTCATGTAAAATGGAGTAATTAAATGTCAGATATACTTACGTTAAAATCGAAAGAGAAATTAGGATGTAATAGATGTGAGAAATGTTGTATATACAGAGGCGATATAAGGCTGACTCCAATAAATGTATGTAACATTAGTAGATTTTTAAATATATCAATAAAAGAATTCTTAGAAAAATATACAAATAGATTAAAGGATAGTGAACCAGAACTAGTTCTTAAAACAGTTGGAGAGCTAAGAGAATGTATATTGTATGATAAAAAAATAAAAGGATGTGGTATTCATAAAGTTAAACCTATGCAATGCGTCATGTTTCCACTTGTTCCAGAAAATTTAAAAAGAGATTATTTTTATAATTCTAATCAGTGCATATTAGAAGATACTAAGCCTATTTCTGTGAATACATGGCTTAATGGAAATCATAGAATTTATAGTAAAAATAAAAAAATATGTATGGAATGGATTTCTTTTATAGAAGAGGTTCAGCCAAAGTTTAAAACTCTTTCAAAGGATGAAAAAGATAAAATTTATAACATTCTTTTTGTAAATTATAATATAAATAAAATTAATTTAAAAAAACAAATGAAAAACAATATTGAAGAAGTAAAAAGGCTCTTAAATAATTTAAAATAATTATTAAAGATAAAACTATAGAATTATTGTCTATAGTTTTTTAGTTGTCAATATAAATAGAACAAAAGCATTATAGTATTTTTGACATAAACTTTCGAATTTTCTTTTTTATTTTATATTTGTAAAACAATTGAAAATGTAAATAAAAAATGATATAAATAAAGATAATAAATAAGGAGGGAAAAATATGTTTAAAGATGATTGTATTTTTTGTAAAATTATAAAAGGAGAAATACCATCTACTAAAGTATATGAAGATGAAGATATATTAGCTTTTAAAGATATAAATCCAGTAGCTCCTGTACATGTATTAGTAATACCTAAAGAGCATATAAAAGATACTAATGAAATAGTAGAAGAAAATATAAAGTACATTGATCATATTTTTAAAAATATAGGTAAAATAGCTAAAGCAGCAGGAGTATATGAAAGTGGATATAGACTTATTTGTAATTGTGGAGAAGATGCTGGACAACAAGTAAAACATCTACACTTCCATATAATTGGAGGAAAAGTTTTAGGACCTAAAGTATTGTAAAAATATTAAAATTATAAGGAGTAAGAAGAAAAAATGTCAGATAATAAGCCAATAGTAACAATAGAAATGGAAGATGGTGGAATAATAAAATTAGAATTATATCCATCAAAAGCACCTCAAACAGTAAACAATTTTATAAACTTAATAAATAAGAATTTTTATGATGGATTAATATTTCATAGAACAATACCAGGTTTTATGGCACAAGGTGGAGATCCAGAAGGTACAGGTATGGGAGGTCCAGGATATGGAATACTTGGTGAATTTAAAGAAAATGGTATAGAGAATAATATTTCACATGTAAGAGGAATAGTTTCAATGGCAAGAAGTACAAATCCAAATAGTGCAGGTTCACAGTTTTTTATAGTCACAGATGATTCATTATTTTTAGATGGAAAATATGCAGCTTTTGGAAGTGTAATAGAGGGAATGAATAATGTAGATAAAATAGTTAAAACTAGAGTAATCACAAGAAGTCCATTTGGTGGAGGAAAAGATAGGCCAGTAGAACCTCCAGTAATGAAAAAAGTTACAGTAGAAACTTTTGGAGTAGATTATCCAGAACCAGATAAATATGAAAAATAATGGCAAATTAGGAAAGGATTTATTATGAATACTGAGATAGAGCAAAATATATTAAATTCATATTGTATTGAATTAGAGGTAACAGATGCATGGCAATTGCCAGCAATATATAAAATATATAAAGAGGGGACTAATCTCCAAATAAATGAATTATGTTTTTTTTCAGAATTAAATGAAGAAGAATATAAAAACTTTATAGAAAAAGTATTATCTTATAAAGTTCAAAATTGGGAAAATAACTACATGCTTAAATTGGGAGAAAAGCCTGAAGAAGAATATACTTGGAAACTTGTAATATATTATAATGAAAATAAAAAAATAATAAAAAGAGGAAAAGATACTTCTCCTGAAGAATTTGCTGATTTTGAGGAATTTTTGATAGAAGTTACAGAATAAAAATAAATAAAAAAGAGAGGAATGTTAAATATGAAAAATGAATTATTAGTAAAAAAATGTAAATCTTGTGGGGCAATGGTAAAGGTTATTAAAGATTGCAATTGCCAAGGCTGTGGAATAAAATGTTGTGATGAAACAATGGAAGCTTTGGTTGCAAATTCAGTAGAATGTGCAGTAGAAAAACATATACCAACCTATGAAAAAGTTGAAGATGAAATATTTGTGAAGGTAAATCATGTTATGGAAAAAGAGCATTTTATTGAATGGGTAAGTTTAGTACATGAAAATAAAGAGTATACTGTTACCTTATATCCTGAACAAAATGCAGAAGCTAGATTTAAATATATCCCAGGTTCAAGCTTATATGCGTATTGCAATAAACATGGTTTATGGAAAATAGACGTAGAATAAAATATAAGTTTTTGACAAATTTAATTTGCGGAAAAATTTTTATGTAATATAAAAAAACAAACTCAAATAGCTAAATTTAATTTTACTATTTGAGTTTATTTTTATATTAAGCATATATTATAAAATTATTAAATTTTATAACCATTCTTTTAATTTTTCAATGTCTTCTTCCTGCATATCAACAAATTCTTGTAGGATATTAGTTACTTCATTATCAACACTAAGATTAGTATTTAACATTTTTCTGCCTTCAATAATTCCCATAGTAGTTCCTCTAATTAACATGTCAGAAATTTTAGAAGCAGAATGATCTGTTAAGGTATCAAACTGAATTGAGGTCCAACCCATTATTTTTTCAATAGGGGTTGTATCATCAGCTTTTTCATTATATTTTTCGAATTTATTATTAACTTTTTCTAAAATATTTGAATACTCAGAATATTGATTATTTAAAAGAGTTCTAAATTCAGGCTCTTCTACTTTTGACTTAATAACAGAAATAGATTCCATTCCCATTATAAGACCTTTATGAATTTCATTTAATACTTTTAAATTATTATTCATAGTTCCTCCTAAAAATTATTATATATAATATTTTTCGTAAAAAATAAATTTATATTCATAAATAATAATTTAAAAACAGATAAATATAAGTAAAGCAAAATAAAAATGCTTTTTACATATAGCAAAAAGCATTTTTAACTAATATTATAAACACATTTTTAAAATGTTTAATACATCTTGTTCATTTAAAGGCACATATGCATTTTGTAAATCTCTATGAGTTATAACAGCATGAGCCATTTTTTCAAGTAAAGAATCATCTATACCTAATTTTCCAAGATTCATAGGAATTCCGCAAACTAGAAAAGAAATTATAAGTGGCCTCAATAGCTTTATTTGCTAAATCAAATTTATCATCAGATTTTTCTAAGTGCCATACATTTACTGCATAATTAGCAAATTTATCAACAGTTTTTTCAGATAAAATATATTTCATCCAATTTGGAGTTATAATTGCAAGTCCAATTCCATGAGTTATATCATAAAATGCACTTAATTCATGTTCAATAGGATGACAAGTCCAAGTGCCAGATTTTCCGGATCCACATAGTCCATTTAGAGCTAGGCTTGATGCCCACATTAAATTACTACGAGCTTCATAATTTGAAGGATCCTTAAGTGCAATAGGACAATATTTTATGCAGGTTTCTAATATACTTTCAGATATTTTATCAGAAAGAAAGGCTTCAGTATCTTTTTTAAAGTAATTTTCAAGTACATGTGACATAATATCTGCTGTTCCTGCTGCTGTTTGAATTCTTGGTAAAGAATAAGTATATTCAGGATTCAAAATTGAAACTTTTGGAGCCATATATTTTGATTTTGTTGATAACTTTTCATTAGTTTCTGGATTTGATATAACAGCTGTAGCATTCATTTCAGAACCAGTAGCTGCGATTGTTAAAATTGTAACTAAAGGCAATGCATTAGTTATCTTACTAGAGTCTTTCACTAAATCCCAACTATCTCCATTATAATAAAAACCAGCACTAATTAATTTTGAACAATCTATGGTACTTCCACCACCAACAGCTAATATAACATCTATATTGTGATTTTTACATAAATCAATACCTTTTCTAACAGTCCCAATTCTAGGATTTGGTTCAATTCCTTCAAGTTCAAATATACTAAAATCTTTTAATAAAGTACATACTTTATCATAAATTCCATTTTTCTTTATACTTCCACCACCAAAGGCTAGAAGAACATTTTTTCCATATCTACTTAAAATATCTGGTAATTTTTCCATTTTATCTTTACCAAAATATATTTCAGTAGGTGCATGAAATACAAAATTTTCCATAAAAATTTTCCTTTCTATATGTATAATATAAAATATTATACAATCAAATAAAAATAAGGTCAATAACACTAATACTAATTTTAACAGGAATATTTTTAAGTTTCTTTTCTATTTGAACTAACTTAAAAAAGATGATATAATTTTAAAAAATAAGTGAGGAATTTATGGAGAAAAAATTTGAAATAGAATCATCTACAGGGAAAAAAATCGCTGGTAGAATTTGGAGACAGGAAAGAAAAGAATATAAAGGTATAATTCAGCTAGTTCATGGTATGCAGGAACATATTGGAAGATATACAGAATTTGCAGAATTTTTATCACAAAAGGGATATATTGTTATTGGACATGATCATTTAGGTCATGGAGAAACTGTCAAAAATGAAGAAGAGTATGGGCATTTTTCTGATAAACATGGATGGAGTAATTTAGTAGATGACATTCATAAGGTACAAGCTTTTGCTAAGAAAGAATATCCAGATCTGAAGTATACTATATTTGGGCATAGCATGGGATCCTTATTAGTGAGGACTTATATAACCAAATATAAGGATAAAATTGATAAAGTTATTATATGTGGAACTAGTGGTAAAAGGTTAGGTATAATATCTGGTATTTTTCTTATAAAATTAATGAAAATATTTTTGGGAAAGAAATACAAGAGTGAATTAATAGAATATTTAGTTACAGGTTCTTTTAATAAAAAGTTCAATCCAAATAGAACAGTAGCTGATTGGACTAGTAGAGATCAGGAATCAGTAGATGAGTTTATTAGTGACAAAAAATGTCTTAAAAACTTTACTCTTCAAGCTTATGAAGATTTACTAAAAGGAAGTTTATATGTTTCAAAACAAAAAAATGTTAATAAAAGCATAAAAGTACCAATTTTAATAACGTCTGGAGATAAAGATCCTGTTGGTGAAAATGCAAAAGGAGTAATAAGAGTTTATAAAATGTTTGAAAAAGGAAATTATGAGGTAGATATAAGACTATTTAAAGATGCAAGACATGAGTTACTAAATGAAATAAATAAAGAAGAGGTTTTTTGCTATATATTAAATTGTATAGAAAAGTAAGATGGATAAAAAAGAAGAAGTTTTAAAAATTAAATTACAAGGCAAAGAGTTTGAATATATATTAATAAAACAAAAACTAAAAAATATTTATATTAGAATAAAATATGGGAAAATAATAGTAAAATCACCTAAAAAAATTAATTTGCAGTATATAGAAAATTTATTGAAAAATAAAGAAAAATGGATATTACAAAAGCTAAAAGAAAGTAATGAAAGTAAATTAAGAGAAAATAAATATTCTGATTTTGAATTTGAAAAAATTGTTTTAGAAAATATTAATAAATATGCAAGTATATTAGGAGTATCTTTTAACAAAATAAGGATTAAAAATATAAAATATGCATGGGGGAGCTGTACCTCAAATAAAAATATAACAATAAATTATGAACTTATAAAATATGAGGAGGAAATCATAAAATATGTTATTGTTCATGAGCTATGCCACTTAAAGTATATGAATCATTCAAAAGAATTTTGGAAATTGGTAGAAGTAAATATTCCTAATTATAAAGAGTTAAGAAAGAAACTAAAAAATTAAGATATAGAAAAGCAAGTATGTTGAATACTTGCTTTTTTGAAGAAGAAAGTTTTTTTAAAAATGTAAAATAATGATTAATTAAAATTATCTTCTGAATTTTTTTCACAATTATTTTTATAAAGGGATAAATTATTATTAGAATCGCAGAAACCTAAAAAAACCTCTGATATAGAAGAAATTTGCATTGAAGAAAGCTTTTTTTGCAGCCATATTTCATCATTTCCTGTGAATTTTAAGTTATCCATAAGAAGTTTTCCATCAATTATTACATTAGTAGTACTTTTTTCAGGAGAAACATTGATATTTAAATCCTTTGGTGTGACAGGTCTATAATGAGCTTTTGGAAGAAAACTTATTTTTCCATTTGATTCTAATATTGCTGTTTGAATGTCATTTATGTTAAAAAATCCAGAAGTTCTACATTGAACTAAGAATTCATTTATATCAAGTTTTGCAGTTTTGAAATTTTCTTTATATAATATTCCATTATCTAATAATATAAGAGAGGTACCATATAAAAATCTTCGAAATTTTATGGATTTTGAGGATAAGATAGAAATAGCAACAGCTACTAAAGCATATACTATCATTGCTGTTAATGGTTCAGAATAATCAGATTCTAAAGCAGTAGCCATTTCTGCAGCAATAGATCCAATTGTTATTCCTATTATATAATCAAACATAGTAAGCTGTGAAATTTGCTTATCTCCCATTAGTTTTGTAAGTATGAATAATACTGTTTCTGATACAAGTGATAATATAATTACTTTTAAAATATTTCCCATAGAATATCTCCTAAAATGTGAATTCTAAAATTAGTATTACCAATTTTTTAGAAAAAATGTCGAAAATTTATAAAAAATATAGAAATATAGCAAAAAGATTACAAAAAAATCACAAAAAAGTTACAAAAAGTATTTTATTCTAGTCAAAAATATGATATAATTAGATTGTTGAGTATGAATTTTAAACTAGAAGAGATATTTTAGGCATAATATAATATTATAATTTTGATATTCAAATATACAAATGAGATTTCAAGATTTGAAATTTTGAAATGTGATTACAATAGTCTGCTTTTGGTAGTTATATTAAAATATAACTATTTAAAGTGAAGATCTTGTCAGAATAATAGATAATAAAAATTAAATTAGAATAGTTTTTATTATTATATTTATGTATATTTTCTAATATGATGACAAGCGTTTATGTTTTGCATAAATATGAAATATTGTATAGGCTTTATTAAAAGCTAAAAGTCTTAAATCACTTTTATTATATAAAATCTATAGATGTGATTACATATATAGGAGGAGAATATGTTATTTGAAAAAAATAATACTATGCCAAGTATGAAATTTACAGTAAATTCAACAGGTATGATGGCAGATTTGTTTGCAAAAAGGTTTGCAGTTGAAGGCATTGTAAGAAATAATCCAGAAAGAAAAAAGGCTCTAAGAGAAATGGGAATTATTGGTACACCTTTAGATAGTCAAATTGTAAGTACAATAGCTGAAAATGGTAATACAATTACGAGATATATGCTTACCAGTTCGGGAAACAATATTTATGATACAATTTCAAAATTAGCCCATAATTCTCCAGAAAGCTTTAGGACAGCAATAGCTTCAAAAGTAGTATATCAATATGATTGTCCAGAAGATTCTGTTGATGAAATAATGAGTTTAGTTCCACATTGCGAAGGAGTTTTAAAAACTGAGCCAGGAAAAAGAATATTAAGAAAAACAATAGAATATAAAAATAGAATTGAAAATTTATGGGGAAGATGTGAAGAAAGCCTTAATAGATATATAGAAGAAGTTGTTGGAACATCAAATTTGGCGCCAAATGGTAAAAAAGTTATAGTGTCTGTAATGGCACCAATATATAATAACCAAAAGAATTCTTCAGAAGAAAAAGGTAGAGCAATCTTTTATTATAGTCAAGCAGAGGCAAGAGGAGTAGAGCAACAAGAACATAATGATGCACAAACAGTAGGAGCTTTATTTCATGAAAAGGTACATGAAACAATGTTACCATATAAACTTCATATGACTAAAAAGCAAAAGGATAGATTTCATGCATTTATAAAATTTCTTGCAGATAAAGAAGTTTATTCAATGATTACAGGTAAGAGCTATTTAGATATAGATACACCAAAGGAAAACTCAGAACTTATGGCCAAAGTTTATCCATATTGGCTGGGTTATTTACATAGAAAAGATAGTAATCCAATTGCGCAAATTCAAAAAGATATAGACAGGGACAAGGCTGAATATAGAAAATTACCTAAGACTTCTAAGAAAAGAAATGCATATGCAGAATATGAATTTGATACTTTATCAGCAGAAAAAATAGCACAATTCTTTGTTGGAAAAAAAGGTATATCACCATATGAATTTGCAAATATTGATTTTGATAATAGAAGTTTAGTTAAGTATAATAAACAAAAAGCAGAAAGAGAAAAAGTATAAATAATAAATTTAAACATCTACAAATGTATTTGTAGATGTTTTTTTATTCTGAATAATATTATCTATAAAAGTGATATAGTATACCTAAGAAATATTGTATACTGTGAGAACTAAAATACTCTAATCTATAGAGGTAGATTATAATATATAAAAGTATTTAATATTGATAAACTTCATAATTATTGATAAAATAATTGCAGAAGGAAAAAAAGATGAAGAAAAGAGAAAAAAAATTACTTTTATATATTATATTATTTTTTATAATAGGAATTGTAGCAACTTTTTATCCAGAAGCCTTACAAGATGTAAATACTGATAATGAAAATATATCAAATATAAAAAATAGTGTAATTTCAGAAAAGCAAGAAAAAGAAATAAATATAGATAGTAAAAAGTTAAATATTTTGTATTTAGATGTTGGACAAGCTGATTCTCAATTAATTTTTTATAAGAACAAACTAATGATAATAGATACAGGAAATGTAAATGATGGAGAAAAAATAGTAGCTTTTTTAAAAGAAAAGAACATTACTACAATAGATTATTTAATAGGAACTCATATTCATGAAGATCATATAGGGAGTATGCAATATATTGTTAAAGAATTTAATATAGGAAAAATGTATTTACCATATAATGAAAGTAATACAAGTATATATTACAAAAATTTGCTTACAGAAGTGCTTAATAAAAATTTAGAAATAAATGAGTTAGAAATTGGAAACAAAATAAATATAGAAGACTTAGAATGTGAAGTAATGGCAGTAGACAATAGTGAACCAGAAGATGCAAATGATGCTTCTATAGTGCTTGAAATGAAATATAAAAAATATAAGTTTTTATTTACAGGTGATGCTACAAAAAAAGTTGAGAATTCAAGAGAATGGAAGGATATAGACGTTTTAAAAGTAGGACATCATGGCTCAGATACAAGTAGTTCAAAAAATTTTATAGATAGTATAAAACCAGAAATTTCAATAATATCTGTTGGAGAAGGAAATAATTATAATTTACCAAAAGAAAGTATAATAAAAAGATTAGAAGACACAGGAAGTAAGGTATATAGAACAGATAAGCATGGTACAATTCAGATTATAGTAGATGAAAATTTGTATGAAATCTATAAAATAGATAGAAGTTTTGATGGGAATAACTAAAAAAGAAAACAAAGGAAAATGTTATTATTCGCCTTTGTTTTTTCTTTTAAAAACAGAATGTGCAAGCTTTTTTACTTCTTCTAATTCTGATTTATAGGTTTCATTATCTATAACATATAAATCATTTTCTAATTTTATTATATTACCTTCTTTTACATCTTTAGAAATAAAATTCATTGGTATATCTAAAATCTTACCATTATCTCTGTTTTCACATATTGCGAAATTATTCTCAAATTTATCTACAGTAAATTTTGTTAATTTATCTATACAATTTTTTTCTAAAAAAGCATAGATATTATTTGAAAGGTCAAGTTCCATGTTTTCACCTCCTTTAGCACTCATATTACAATATTATTTTATATTATTCAAGTATAAATTACTAAAATATATTTACACTGTAAATAATTATTGATAAAATATCTATACTAAATATAAGGAGGGAAAAATGAAAAATATTAAAAACATAGTAATAGTTGCAATAGTATTTTTAGCAATTGCAGGATATTATGTATATGATGTATATAAAGAAAATGATGAATCAAAGACTATATATAGCAAGAATAATATGGAGCAAGCTACAAGTTATAATAACTTTACTATATACAATAAAGAAAATAATAAGGTCACTTTAGAAAGCTATAAAGATATGCCAGTAGCAATATTATTTTGGAAAACAGATTCTGCTGAATCAGTAGAAATGTTAAAAATTCTTAATTCAAAATATGATGAATACAAAGACAAGATTATATTTTTACCAATAAGCATGTCAGATGGTAAAGTTGAAAGTATAGAAAGTGTACAAGAATTTTTAAGAGTATCAGAAATACCAATGGAAGTATATTATGATTTAGATACAAATGCAGCATCGATGTATAATGTAAAAGAAATTCCAACATTTGTGTTTATAAAGAAAGATAATACTGTACTTAATAAAATGGAAGGTGTTAAATCTGAAGATGCAATACTTGCAAACTTACAGATTTTAGCAGGAGAAGATAAATAAATTAGAAAAACTCATTGTTAGAAGAATAACAATGAGTTTTTTTTAGTTTATTTAAATAAGTTTATGTGATTGTAGTTGATTTATAAATACAATTACAATAATATATAGAAGGTTTGTAAAAATGAAAGATAAGGGTATTGAGAAAAAAATACCATTTAAATTATATATATTACTTAAAATAATCATAAGTATAGTAACTGTAGTAATATTAAAAATATGATATAAACGAGCTAAAAGATGTTTGTTTATACAATATAAATATATTGGAAGCAAGTAGGAGAGTGGCATAAGAGATATTGATATTACTAAGATTTTATAAATGTATAAACTGTAAAATATTATTCCAGTTTCAGATATTATGTTAAAGATAATTTTGTTTATAAAAATGTAAATTAAAAATGAAAACAGTATTTCCATAATAGTAGTAATTTTAGCTGTACTAAATATATGTAATTTATTTATATTTGTATTAAAGCTACAAATTATAATAGAAAGTATTGGAATAAAGGCTATATCTAGTAAAAAATTAATTATAAAAAATGAACATATATTATGAATAATTCCATGTTTGCTAATAAAGAAAATAGCAATCAAATAGGTGAAAATTTTAAAAATAAAATCACCACATATGATGTAAAGTAAAGAATAATCTAGTTCTTTTAAGGAAGTAATTGTAGATTTATTACTTAAAAACCTATGATTTAGTTTTTGCTTTTTTATGTGAATAAAGTGTGTCAAAAAGTTAAACAGTATTAATATAAAATATGATACAAAAGAAGCTATAAAGATATTTTGAATTAATACTAAAAATATATATTTTAATATAATTTCTAAAAAGAAATTAAATATTGCAAGTTTTAAATCTAATATACTACTTGTTAAAAATATGGTCATAAAAATTAAGTTTACTATATAAATAATAAAATTAGAATTATAAATTTCTAAGATACTTGAATTCACAGGAAATAACAATTTTATAAAAAGAGAAAGTATTAAAGAAATGGATATAACTATTATTGAAAACTTAAATTTATTAAAAACCTTATTTTTATAAAAGGCAAATCTTATAAAAATAGATGCTCCGCAGGAAGAGATAAAAATAAGGTAAATAATAACTTAACAAAGAAATTGATATATAATTTATTTTTGAAAATATCAAATCAGTTATTAAATCTATGTATGGAATTAAAAGAATAAGTGTAACAATAAGAAAATTTTTAAGATTTGTAGAATTCTTTAAAAATTTTTTTTTAATTTCCATTAAATTAATCTCCTCAAAATTTATTAAAATAACTAATAATGTAATAGCAATTATGAAGGCAAAAGTGCTTAGTTATTAGCTATTTATGAATAGATTATATAATCAAAAAAACGAAATGTCTATAATATAGCCTAATAATTTGATAATTAAAAAAATAAAAAAATGAAAAAAAATAAAAAAAAGTATTGCAAAATGAAAAATTATATATTAAAATCTAAGTGAAGTGGAGAGAAGTGGTACAAAGTGGTATGAAAAGGAAGAGGTGAAAAATAAGTGCTAATTGGTGAATATGAGCATTCTCTAGACGCTAAAGGCAGATTGATAATGCCAGCAAAATTTAGAGAAGACATAGGTGAAAAGTTCATAATAACCAAAGGTTTAGATGGGTGCTTATTTGCATTTTCTTTAGAAGAATGGACAAACTTTGAACAAAAGTTAAGATCTTTACCAATTTCTAATAAAGATGCGAGAGCTTTTTCTAGATTTTTCTTCGCTGGCGCAATAGATTGTGAAATAGATAAACAAGGAAGATTCCTTATTTCAGGAAATTTAAGAGAATTTGCAGAACTTTCAAAAGAAGTTGTAATTGTAGGTATGGACTCAAGAATTGAAATTTGGAGTAAAGAGAAATGGCAAAAATGTGATGACGACATTTCTGCTGATGAAATAGCAGAAAAAATGGAAATGCTTGGTATATAACTTGCTAAAGTTTATATAAAATCACAAAAGATAAAAATTTAAAACACAAAAGATAAAATTAAAAAAGTACAAAAGAAAAAGTTTACAAAAGATAAATACCTTAAATTTAGGTAAAACTCAAAAGAAAAAATGTAAGAAACAAAAGAAGTTTTGCGGATTACAAAAGAAAAAGATATATAATTTACAAATGTAAAAAATTATATAAATACAAAAGAAAATTAAAAAATTACAAAGGAAAAATTTTAAAGTTACAAAAGAAAAAATTTAAAGAACAAAAGCATCGGCAGTTGGTACCTAGAAAAGATACCAACTGTTTATGCTATCATATGATTATGAGGTACCCAAGAATTGGAATTTAAACATATACCAGTAATGCTTGAAGAATGTTTAGAAGGATTAAATATCAAAAAAGATGGTATTTATGTAGACGGAACAATGGGCGGAGCTGGACATAGCATAGAGATTGCCAAAAGAATATCAAATAAAGGGCTTCTTATCGGAATTGATAGAGATGAAGAGGCTATTTCTGTTGCTAGAGAAAGATTAAGTAAATTCGAAAATGTAAAATTTATTTATGACAATCATGACAACATAAAAGAAATATTAAGTAATCTAGAAATTCCAAAAGTGGATGGAATACTGTTAGATTTAGGTGTTTCTTCATATCAATTAGATGAAAGAAATAGAGGATTCAGCTATTTAGGAGAAAACGAGCTTGATATGAGAATGGACAAAAATCAAGTATTAACAGCAAAGGAAGTAATAAACACATATAAAGAGCAGAAGCTTGCAGAAATTATTTTTGAATATGGTGAAGAAAAATTCTCTAGAGCAATAGCAAAAAGAATATGTGAATATAGAAGAGAAAAAAATATAGAAAAAACTTCTGAGTTAGTAAAAATAATTGAAGAAGTAGTACCTTATAAAAAAAATGAGGGACATCCAGCTAAAAGAACTTTTCAGGCAATTAGAATAGAGGTAAATAATGAGATAGAACCATTATATAATACTGTTTTAAATTCTATTGAATGCTTAAATCCAAAGGGAAGGCTATGCATAATAACTTTTCATTCATTAGAAGATAGAGCAGTAAAAAAAGCTTTTATAGAAGGAGCAGGAAAATGTACCTGTCCACCAGGATTACCATATTGTATGTGTGGAGCCAAATCAAAAGGAAATATAATAACTAAAAAGCCTATATTGCCTACTGAAAAAGAAATGATAAATAATAGTAGAAGTAAGAGTGCTAAATTAAGAATTTTTGAAAAAATATAGATAGATATAAAATTACTAAAGAAAGGAGGAAGATTATGGTAAATAGAGCCTATGACTATCAATATGAAACTAGTCCAAGGAAAATAAGACCAGATTATAATGATAAACCAAAAAAACAAGTAAAAAAGAAAAAGTCAACTGCTTTGAAAAAGAAACCATCTCCAAAACCTGCTGACAAAAAGAAAAATTTAAAAAGAAACAAAAAGATGGAAGAATTTGTATTTAGGATAAAAGTATCAACATTACTGCTTGTAAGTTTTTCAATGCTATTTATCATAATATATAGAAACTCCAAAATTAATGAATCTTTTGCAAAAATTCAAAAGTTAAAAAGTCAGGTAACAGAATTGCAAAAAGAAAATGATCAATTAGAAATAAGTATACAAAATAGTATAAATACTAATAATATAGAAAAAGCTGCAAAAGAAATGCTTGGAATGCAAAAATTATCAAGCAAACAAATAATTTCGATAACTCTTCCAAAGAGAGATTATGTAGAACCTACAGTTGAGGAAGTAATCTTAGAAGAAAATAGTGGATTTATAAATAATATAATAAATAAAATTAAAGGATTGTTTTAAAGATTAAAAGTTTTGATTAAAAAACTTTTAGTCTTTTTTTTTATTAGCTTAATAAAAATATAATAAATATATTTACTTATGGAGGACATATATATGAATTCAAATGTATTAAGTAGTAAAAAGAGAATGATGTTTCTTTTATACTTTTCAGTAGTATTTGCAATTATATTAATTATAAAAGTTGCACATCTTCAATTTATAATGGCTCCAACACTTATGGAAAAGATTGCTTTACAACAAAGCTCTAGTAGAAATATTACCCCAAATAGAGGTACGATATATGATTCAACAGAGAAAAACATATTAGCAATGAGCAGTACAGTAGAAAGTGTTACTGTAAATCCAGTAAATATTTCTAATGAAAATAAAGAAAAAGTAGCTAGAAAATTAGCAGAATTATTTGAGCTTGATTATGAAAAAATATTAAAAAAGGTAAAAAAACATAGTTCTATAGAAAATATTATTAAAAGAGTTGATAAAGAGAAAACAAATGAGCTTAGGAGATGGATGCAAGAAAATAATATATTATCAGGAATAAATATTGATGAAGATACAAAAAGATATTATCCGAATTCTGACTTTGCATCACATATTATTGGCTTTTGTGGAAGTGATAATCAAGGATTAGATGGAATAGAGGCAAAGTATGATGAAATACTTAAAGGAAAGAACGGAAAAATAAGCAAGTATATTGATGCTAAAGGAAACGAATTTGGAAATGAAGGTGAAGTCTATGAAAATCCAATTGATGGAAATGATTTAGTTTTGAGCATTGACTTTAATATACAATCTATAGTAGAGAAATATTTAGAAGAAGCTTGCATAGATAATGTTTGCACAGATGGTGGAAATGTAATTATGATGAACCCAAAAAATGGTGATATTTTGGCAATGGCAACATATCCATATTATGATTTAAACTCACCCTATGAGATAAATTCAGAGGAATTAAAAGAAGTGTGGGAATTGTTAGAACTTGGCGAAAAAAGTAAAAATTTACAGGCAATGTGGAGAAATAAAGCAATAGCTGATACATATGAACCAGGTTCAACTTTTAAACTTGTAACAGCGTCAGCATCAATTGAAGAAGGATTAGCTACACCAGATAAAAAAGGAGTATTTAATTGTGGTGGTGGAATAGAAATAGCAGGAAGAAGAATAAAATGCTGGAGATATTATAGACCTCATGGTGCACAAAGTTTAAGAGAAGGATTAATGAATTCATGTAATCCTGTTTTTATAGGTCTTGGACAGAAAATGGGAGTAAATAAATATTATAAGTATTTAGATAAATTTGGATTCCTAAAAAAGACAGGAATTGATCTTCCAGGAGAAGCAGGAAGTATTTTTTTAAAAGAAGAAAAAGTAGGACCTGTTGAACTTGCAACTATAAGCTTTGGTCAAAGATTTGAAGTAACTCCAATACAGATGATAACAATGGTTTCTACAATTGCAAATAATGGAAGATATGTGAAACCAAGAGTAGTAAAAAAAGTAATAGACTCTGTTACAGGAGAAGTTAC
>JAAVXQ010000046.1 GCA_022790685.1 Clostridia bacterium | reverse complement strand
TTTATTTCTATTCCTTCTAATCTAAGACTACAATCTAAAGTTCCTGCTTCTTCTCCATTTTTTGCCCAATCTAACCAGCCTATATTTTGACTATGTACTCTATAATAAATATCATAATGATTTGCCAAATCACCTGTTAATCTTATTTTAATTGCTTCTATTCTTAAAGATGAGCCAACAGTTCCTGCTATATTTCCATCTGAAACAAAATTCTGCCAACCTATATTTTGTACATGTGTGCTATATTCCACACTTCCCTTATAATTTGTATTTGCTCTTATTTTAATTGCTTCTATTCGTAAACCTTTACCAGAAGTTCCGAGCCAAGCTGCCATTTGCTACAAAACCTTGCCAACCTATATTTTCTACATGTGTACTATATTCAATTCCTTCTTGTCTTTCTTCTATTATTTCAAATTTCCAAGTCTGTGCATTATTATTTAAGCTTCCTGCCTCATACAAGTGAATATTATTATTATTTCCAATTGTTCCATTACTTAAGTCTAACGCTTTTAAATCTATCGAAGAATCTGAAACGATTCTATATGCACCATTATAGTTCATAATAAAAAATCTTTGAGCCTTACTATTATTTTTTATAAAAGTTTGAATATTTTCACCATTTTTTCCGTGTTCCATTTAAAACATCTAAAGCTGTTCCATTTGATGTATTTTCTATATAATATGAACCATCGTTATTTCTAGTAAACTTCCAAATTTGACTGTTATCACTATTATTTTTTATCTTTAATACAACATTCGAATTATTTACTCCTACTACATAGTTACTATCTTTATTAAGTACAATTCTTGCATTAAAACTTCCTAAATTTGCAACTATTCCACCCATTGGAATAGCACTTAATGTTTTAAAACTGCTATTTCCTGATGTATCATATGCATATATATGAGTATTATATAAGTCTAACTCATTATTATGCTCTGATTTTTTTACCCAAAATTCCCAAGCATTTATTTGTGCATTATATGTACCTGCTTTCCAAATTATATCATCTTGTCCATTTTTATTAGTCCAAGTAGGAAATAATACTTTTTCTACACCTGTATTATCTGTCACTCTGGCAATTATTTTATACCCATTTTGTGATATACTAGACATATCAACATAGCCTTCAGTAATTACTGGTGGTTCCAAATCTTTTCCATCTGTTAATGCTCTTGGTGCTGAATATATTTTTTCTACTGTAATACTGCTTTTTGAAAAAGTTCTATCCCAGCTTATAATACATCTATCACCCCAATTGCATTCTGCTACTGTTATGTTATCTCCATTTATACCTATTATCCAAACATCATGACCTCCTGAATTTCCTCTTTTGTATCTAAGAATGTCACCAGGTTTTAAATTATTTATATTAGTATGTATTTTGGCACTTGTAGCATATGTTCCATAATAGTCAAAAAATAGCTTTCTTGCAAAACCTGTACATTGTTGTGCTCTATCAAAACTATTACAGTCATTTTTTCCAAAACCTGCTGTTGTTCCATTATGTGCATTACAAGGCGAATTAGTCCATCCATCTGGATTATTACATTTTCCTTGATCTATTATTCCATATTGATAGTAATGATCTTGACCTGCTGGATGATTCCAATATTTACCATTTGGAAATTTTTTTCTTAGTTCATTAACAGTTAATGCTTGAGCTTCCTTTATAAATATAATTTGTATAATACCTAAAATTATTAATGTCAAAAAAATAATAAGAGTTTTTTTCTTCATTTTTCCCCCATCTATAATTTATAAAATTTTCTTATAATTTTTAATTGTTTTTATCTCATTTTTCGACATTTTATCATATGCAATTTATTTTGTAAATGGAAATAAAAATACAAATTTTATCAATATATTAATTTTCATATAATATAAAAATTTACCTTAATATTTTTTATAAAATACAACTTCTTATATAGTGATACTATTTATATTACATAAAAAAATGAACCTAAAATATTAAATATTTTAAGTTCACCTTAATTTAAATTTTACATATTTTATTTTTGTTCTAAACTTGCTGCTTTCTTTTCTAAACTGTTTATATAAGCTATTACTTCTATTATTGCAAGTACAGCCATTAAATTTACTACTAAACCAGAAAAAGGAATTCTCATTATTGCAACTAGATTTGATACCATAGCTTCTGATAAAACAAGTATAGCTATTAATTTGACTAATAATTTAGCCATATTCATATTTCTAAATCTTATTACTATATAGGCTGCAATTATTATTATAGTTATCATTACTGGTACTATATATGGTCTTACCATATCTCTAATTCTAACATTTGGTGTTGTTTTTACTGCTAAGTTTCCAGCTTCTATTGTAGTTCCAAATTTCTCATTCATTTTTGAAACTAATTTTTCTTTTTCTTCATCAGTAATTGTTGAAGCATTTATATTTACAGTATCACTAAAAATTTCAACTTTTCTTACAACTGTATATTTTCCTCCAAATACTTCTCTACAAATATCTTTTACTTCTCTAACAGAAAAATCTTTTCCAATTAAGAAATTTACTGATTCATGTCTTTCTAACATTAAATCTACTTTAAATCCTTTTAGAGCCACAACTACTATACCTGCTAGTATTAAAAGAATCATTGCTAAATATAATATTTTTTTATTTACACTTTTTAAATTCATCTTTTTACAATCCTTTCTTTTATTTTGATACATATATTGTTCTTGTAAATATAGCATTATATAAGGCTTGTAATAAAATTCCCCAGAACAACATCATTCCTATAGTATTTATTATAACATTTCCAACAAATGTAAATATTATTGCTATGATAACTATTGGTATTATATTTAAATATAGTTTCTTCATAGTTTTATTAAAGCTTTCTACTGGATTTTCTTTATTATTTAATTTTGAAATATAACTTCCAACAAAAATATAATTTATTACTATCATTCCTAAAAATGCTATTATAGAATTTATAGTTATAACAACATTTGTATATTTTATTATTATTACATATGCTCCAATATATCCTATAGCTAAAATTGCTCCTAATAGTCCTTTTGCTTTATATCTTATTATAAAATAAATTGATATTAATGCTATTACTACTGCAAAAGCAATTTTACATATATTTATTAAATCTTCTGTTATAGCAGATTGTATATAATCATCTGTATTTAAAGCATATACTATTGGTAATTTTCCTGTTTGCAAAGCAGATACAATGTGACTTAACTGTTCAAAAACTTGTGAATGTGTATTAAAATCTGTTGATGCTTGTCCAATTGGTATTTGTAATACTCCTCCTGGCATTTCTTCTCCAAAATATGTTGTACTAATAGCATTTCCATCAATTAAAACTGAAACATATTTCTTTGTACTTTCTCCTGCTTCATTCACAGTTTCTATATATTCTTTACTTATTTCTTTTAATTTTTCAGCACCTTCTTTTGTAAATTCTATTACTAAATAAGATTGATATCCTGATGTATTATTCACCATTGCTGAATATTTTTTTACATGAGAATTATTAAGTAATATTATACCTGTTTGTTCATCAATAACTTCAAATTTACCAAAAGTTTCAACCGCACTTCTGACATAATTAACGTCTTCATCTCTATTTGGTACTTCTATAACTAATTCTCCTGTCATATTATCTTGTCTTATATTATATTCGAAGTTTTTATTTTCTTCTATTCTTGTTTGAATCATACTTTTAGTTTTTTCAAAATTTTCTATATTTACATCAGCATCTTCATTTTTCTTTATTTTTCTGATTTCAGTTGCATAATTTACCTTTTCAGTTTCCGGAACTGCAACTTCTTCTGTTTTAGTTTCTTCTGCTGGTGCATCTAAAGAAATTTCTTGTCCATTATCTGACTTTTCTTCGTCTTTTTCTTTAACTTCACCTAAAATATTTCCTTCTGCATCTATGTATACATTTTTTTCTTCTTCTGTAGTATCTACTATATATCTTAATTCTCTTACTCCATCTAATTCCATTCCAAATTTAAATTCTGGAATTTGATTTTCCCATACATTTGATTTTTTTAAATATATTCCTACAAAAGCTATTAGAGATATTAATATCACCAATAAAGAAATACCTACAATTTTTAATTTACTTTTCACAACATATTCCTCCTAAATTTATAATAAGTTTGTATCATTTATTACTAATTCAAACCATAATCCTAAATATTTAGCTGCTCTTTTACTCATTTTTGTTCTATCCATAAATATTTCAAAATAGTCTATAACTGGACAAATGTTAGTATCTATTTTTAAATTTAAAATAACTTTTCTTTCTTCTAAATCTATTTTAAGTTCTGAATGTGTAACTGCAAAATTTACTTCATCATGCTTATCAAAAATTCCTCTATCTTTTTTTGATACTCTACTCCTATGTGCATCAGATTTGTCAGCCAAAATTAATGCTGCTGAAATATCACTTACTGCTGTTCCTGTTGATTCATCATGATTTCCAATAGCCATCATTATTTCTGTTATATCTGATATATCCATCCCCATATTTTTTAGAATGTTATATGATAATATTGCACCAGTGTGTGCATGGTCTACTCTATTTACAGAATTTCCAATATCATGCATATATCCAGCTATTTTAGCAAGTTCTATTCTATGTTCATCATATCCTAATGTCTCTAAAATATATGCTGCTCTTTCTGCAACTAAAGAAACATGTCTTGCAGAATGCTCTGTATATCCCAATACATCTAGTTGCTTTTGGGCATTCTTAATGAGTTCTCTAACATCTTCATTGTTTTTCACGTCTTCAAAAGTCACCATATGTTTCCTCCTAAGTAATATAAATCTTTGTAAATTGTATATTAAATTTCAAAAAATATCAACTACTTTATAAAATAATTTTAGTATAATAAAAAAAATGTACACACAAAAAGTATATACATTTTTTTCTTTAATATATTTTTTATCTATTTTGCATATTAACCCCTATTATTCCTCCAATAGCTCCACATAATATACTGCTTATTATTAAAATGATAGAATTTATATTTATTGTAAAATTAGAACTTAATATACTTGATAATATATAAATTGACAATATATAAATAAGACCTAGCACTCCTCCTGTAATAATTCCATTTTTCTCTAAACTTTTGGTGGTAAAAAATCCTCCTGTAAGTATACTAAAACTTGTTGCAAAAATTATAAGTGGATTTATTATAGACTCATTTAAATTTGTATTACAAAGTAATACTGATACTAAAAAAATCATAGCTATTGTCATAACAAACGCAATTACTAGTCCTTTTATTAGCGGAAAAAAGTAATTTATTTTTTCTTTTTCTAATCCTTCCATATTTTCTCCTCCTAAACTTATATATTAAATATATAGTTTGGTTTTGTAAAAATATTCATTCAATTTAATAAAGTATAAGTTTTATATTGTATACTATATAAAACTTATATATTTTTTAGATAAAGTTAAGCATAAAAAAACACCTACATTAAAAATTTTTTCTATTTTTAATGTAAATGTTTTTATATCTTATAAATTATTTACAATTTCATTATCTACTAAATCAGAAATCGTATTATCTACGTCAGTTCCTGTTTCTATTGAAGATTCCTCATCATCTTTTATTGATTTTAAATCATTTTGTTCTAAGTAATCCTCTAAGTCCATTTGTACTCCATTATATTCAAAATAGTAATTTGTTTTTCCTAGTTTAGTTTTTGAGAATATTTTTGTACAAACATCACTAACAATCCAGTTTTCTGCATTAATGTCATATATTCCATATCCCTTGTTAGATCCAACTACAATACCTTTAATTCCAACTTCTTCTGGTATTAGTAAAACACTTTCTTCACTTTCACTTGAATCTTTATCTTTTTCAGCAATATATCCAAATCTAGTAAATTCTGTTGCTAATATTTCTTTCCCATCCACTGAATATAATCCATATTTAGAATCTTTCTTTACTGGTATGCTAGTTCCAAATAAAATAGTTCCATTTTTTATTTCATCTGCAGAATATTTTTCTACATCTTTAAGTCCAATTTCATCATATTCTACATATATTACAACTTCACCTTTTCTATTTAGTACTCCATATTCTTTGCCTTTTTTAACCATATAAATTCCAGCTTTTTCATCTAATAGTGAAATTTCATCATATTCTGTTGGTGGTATTATTGTTGTACCTTCTTTTGAAATTAATCCGACTGTATTTTCTGCATTTACCAAAAATTCTTTAGCATTTTGTATAAATTGCATTTGTGAATATTTAGGTCCTATTATCTCTTTTCCATTAACACTAGATATTACTCCAAACTCTTGACCTTGTCCTACTACTGCTAGTCCATAAACTAGTGCTTTAATATTTTCATATTCTCCACTTAATTGTGTATATTTTGTATTAGCTTGTGATAATTTTTGCATCATTGACAAAAATCTATTTTCTAGAGTATACAATCTTATTCTATTTTCTTTTGACATATCTATATATGTATTAAATATCTCTGGAAGTTTTTCAAATGGAACATAAATTGACTCATTTAGTAATTGAATCTTATTATCTAAGGAAAAGGTTTCTGAATATCCAGCTTCATTTCTAACAGTTATTTCTTGCTCTCCCATTAATAATTTTGATTCTGAAATATTATTTATATATTTAATAAAATGATCTGTTCCTGCTGTAATTGCAACAGTTTCAATTCCATTACTTATATAGCAACTATTTGGGTCTTCATTATATTTTTTATACTCTCCTTTTTGAAAAGTATATCCAAATAATATTGATAATTGCTCTAAATTTACATATGTTTCATTATCTATTGTTTGAAAAAAAGTAGAAGAAAATTTATATTGTTTGTCATTTAAAAATACTTTTAAAGTTTTATTATCCTGAATTGTTATTATTACAATTAGAATAAATAATAAAGCAGCTAATATGACACATACTACAATTGAAGCAAGAACTGTTCTTCTTTTTCTTTCAGTTCTTTCATTTTCTTTTACAAAAGCATCACTTTCTTCTAAATTCATATTTTTTATCCCCCTATTTTACTTCATATCCATATTTATTATAAAATTCATCTCTAAAATTTAATAAGTTATCATTTTCTATTTCTATTCTAACTCTATCCATCAATTTAGTCAAGAATCGTAAATTATGAATTGATAAAAGTCTTACTCCTAATATTTCCTTAGTATTTATTAAATGTCTTATATATGCTCTTGTATAATTTTTACAAGTATAGCAATCGCATTCTGGATCAAGAGGAGTAAAATCTTTTTCATAGCTAGCATTTCTTACTACTACTTTTCCATAAGTAGTCATAGCTGTTCCATGTCTTGCAATTCTAGTCGGAAGAACACAATCACACATGTCTATTCCTGCAATTGCTGCTTCAATTAAATAATCTGGTGTTCCAACTCCCATTAAATATCTTGGTTTATTTTCTGGCATAAGTGGTGTAGTATATCTTAATATATCTAAAAATTCTTCCTTTGGTTCTCCAACACTTATTCCACCTATAGCATAACCGGGAAGATCCATTTCTATTAAATCTTTTGCTGATTTCTCTCTTAAATCTTTAAAAAATCCACCCTGTATAATTCCAAATAGAGCTTGATTTTCTGTGTTTTTATGAGCCTCTTTACATCTTAATGCCCATCTTGTAGTTCTTTCCATTGACTTTTTTGTATATTCATATGTAGAAGGATATGGACAACATTCATCAAATGCCATCATAATATCTGAACCAAGTGCTTCTTCAATTTCCATAGCAATTTCTGGATTTAGAAATTTTTTACTTCCATCTAAATGAGATCTAAATTCCACACCCTCTTCAGTTATTTTTCTTAAAGCACCTAAACTAAATACTTGAAATCCACCACTATCTGTTAAGATTGGTCTATCCCAATGCATAAACTTATGAAGACCTCCTGCTTCTTTTACAAGATTATGTCCTGGTCTTAAAAATAAATGATATGTATTTGCTAAAATAATTTGAGCTTGTACATCTTCTTTTAGTTCTTCTGGTGTCATTGCCTTTACTGTGGCCTGTGTTCCAACAGGCATAAAAATTGGTGTTTGTATATCTCCATGAGGTGTATGTATTACTCCTCTTCTTGCTCCTGATTGTTTGCAAGTATGTAAAAGCTCATAGGTTACTGCATGTTTGTTTTCCATTTTATATTTTTTACGTATAATCTATACGTTTTCTCCTCACATTATTTAGGTTTTTATTAAGGTTTTACCCATAAACCTTCTTTTAAAGTATAACCATTGCATCTCCAAAACTAAAGAATTTATATCTTTCTTTTACTGCTTCTTCATATGCTTCCATTACAAATTCTCTTCCTGCTAAACTAGATACTAGCATTATTAAGGTAGATTCTGGTAAATGAAAATTAGTTATTAGTGAATCTATACATTTAAACTTATATC
>JAAVXQ010000045.1 GCA_022790685.1 Clostridia bacterium | reverse complement strand
TTCATTTTTATTAAAACAGTTAGGAATAAAAAGTAAATCTACTATATATAGATATATGAATGCTGAAATGGCTCCAAAAGTAACTACAGTAAAAATATTGGCAGATATATTTAATGTTAATCCAAATTGGCTTATGGGACACGATGTTTCTAAGGAAAATAAACTCAAATCAAATACTCCTTCTAACTCAGCAGTAGTATTTGTATATGGCACAATTCCTGCTGGCATTCCTATGGAATGTATTGAAGATATTATAGATACAGAAGAAATCCCTTCAAGTATGTTAAAAGGTGGAAAACAATACTTTGGGCTAAAGGTAAAAGGAGATTCAATGTATCCAGAATATTTAGATGGAGACACTTTAATACTTTTAAAACAAGATGATTGTGAATCTGGAGATGATGCTGTTGTTATGGTAAACGGAAATGATGGAACATTTAAAAGAGTGTTTAAAAACGAAAATGGAATTATCTTGCAACCTTTAAATAGCAATTATCAACCCATGATATATACAAATGAACAAATAGAAAATCTTCCAATTAGAATAATTGGTGTAGTTGATGAAATAAGAAGAAAGAAAAAAAGAAAATAATTAATTATATAAATATTATTTAATATAAAAAAATGCTAATATTTTAAATATTAAGCAAATAATTACCCCTTATCACTTTCAAGTAATAAGGGGATTTTTTATTTTACATATTCATTTAATGGCTTTATTTTAAAATTCAATTCACCAATTCTTTCAGTTGGAAGATATCCTGCTTTTGCATTTACTACATCTGGCAATCTATTTACAATAGTTGCACAAGTAAGTTCTACTGTAGCTGGTTTTTCAACTACTATTGTAGTATTGGGTTCTCCTTCTACTGTCCATATATTTTTGTCATACTCTTCCTTAGAATATACTTTTCCTATACACTCTGATTCTATTACAATTCCTTCTTCTGTATTAGTTGTAACCACTGCACTCATACCTGTAGCATCTCCCGCTTTTACAGTCATATTAAGTGTACTTGAAAATATATCTTCGCTGTGTGTCTGAGGAATACATTTTTGAGTTTGAGAAGTTACTTTTAATCCTAACTTTTCTGCAAGCCATCCATTTACATTCCACATATATGACGGTAAATATTCTCCCTTTTCAATTATTTCTTGTCTTTGACTATCACTTATATTATCTACTGATGCTACTTCTTTTTCAAAATCTTCTAAAGTTAAACCTGCTCCATGAGCTTTAGCTAAAGCTATTCCATAATCTTCTACATTATAGCTTGAGCTTCCTTTTATTTTTGTGATTTTTTGTGTTGAACCACTTATAGAAGATATAAGTTGTCCCCAGTAAATATCCTGATATCCACTTCCTGTAATTGTACAATTATTTTTCTTAGCCAGTTCATCTATTTTCTTAGTTAAATTTGGATTCGAATTCATTGGAAAAAATGCTTCTTCACATGTTGTTATTGCATTTATTCCCAGCTCTGCACATAAAAGTAGTGACTCTTGTACATCTTTTATCAAACTCATTGTTGTAACAATAACAATATCAGGTCTTGTTTGTTCTAAAACACTTCTTGCATCTTTTGCATCTGATACTATAATTCCTTTATTTTCAGAACCTATTATTTCACCAATGTCTTTTCCTATTACACTCGGATTTATATCTACTGCACCAACAATCTCTGCTCCTTTTTCATAAACATATCTCATAGTATATACAGACATTTTACCTGCTCCATATTGGAACACTTTTAATTTTCTATCCATAAAAATTCCTCTCTTTTACAAAAAATTTTTTAATATAACATTTTAATTGCTATATTATTTTTTGCTAAAACACGTTAAAATATTAGAAAATTTAATGGTAAAATATTTCTTCTTATTATTTTTTATCTTTAATATCATAATTATTCTGAAACATTGCTAATTAGAAAGAATTTTTAATTTACTAATTTTTCCCATAAAATGAAAAAAGCCCCTATGAAAAGGGACTAAATCCATAAGTTTTGGAAAGGTAACTGGTGTAATAGTTGCAGTTTTATTCTTTGATGTATTCTCTTACTTTCCTATCTACACATTCTATAAACTCACGATAGTTTTCTGCAGCAGTTTTCTTTGATTTCTCATCTTCTAAGAAATTATCTGCTACATACTCTGCAAGCATTCTGTGCGATGGAAGTCTTCCTTCTGCTCCAAGCTCATAGCCTGTAAAGAAGGCATATGTGCCAATTTTTATCATTTTGGCTGTTTCAATGCTCATAATAACTTCTGCTGTTCCAGTTTCGTTAATAAAATATTTTTCTATCATGCGTGGTCCTTTCTGCTCATTCGAGCTAAAAAAGTTACCTTTCCCACGTTTATTCGTTTACATAATATAATTATACTACATTTTTTACTTCTCGTCAATTTTTATACTTTTTATTATATAATTAATTTTCCATCTTTTAAATCTACTATCATCGTATCCATTGGGGCTATATTATCTTTTAATATTTTTTCTGCTATTATAGTTTCTAATTTTTTCTTTACAAATCTCTTTAGAGGCCTTGCTCCATAAATTTGATCATATCCATTTTCTATTAGGTAAGACTTTGCAGCTTCTGTAACTTCTAATTTCAAATGTTTATCTTCTAATCTTCTTTCTAAATCTACTATTAATAATTCTAATATTTTAGATATTTCATCTTTTTTAAGTGGTTTATAAAATACTATTTCATCTAAACGATTTAAAAACTCTGGTCTAAAACTACGTTTTAATAACTCATTTACTTTTTCTTTTGCTACTTCTGTTATTTCGCCATTATTATTTATTCCCTCTAAAATATAATCTGAACCTAAATTAGAGGTTAATATTATTATTGTATTTTTAAAGTCAACTGTTCTTCCTTGTGAATCTGTTATATGTCCATCATCTAATACTTGAAGTAAAATATTAAATACATCTGGATGTGCCTTTTCTATTTCATCAAATAATACTACAGAATACGGTTTTCTTCTAACAGCTTCTGTTAGTTGTCCTCCTTCTTCATATCCTACATATCCTGGAGGTGCTCCGATTAATCTTGATACAGAATATTTTTCCATATATTCTGACATATCAATTCTTATTATATTATGTTCGTCATCAAATAAGCATTCTGCCAAAGATTTAGCAAGTTCAGTTTTTCCAACACCAGTTGGACCTAAAAATAGAAACGAACCAATTGGTCTTCTAGGATCACCTATTCCCGCTCTTGAACGCATAATTGCTTCTGACACGTCTTGAACTGCCTCATCTTGTCCTATTACCCTTTTATGAAGAATATCTTTTAAGTGTAAAATCTTTTCTCTTTCACCTTCAATAAGTTTTGTTATAGGAATTCCTGTCCATCTTGATATTATTTTTGCAATTTCATCTTCTGTTACTTTGTTTCTTAAAAGTCCATTTTCTTTACTCTTCTCTGATGCTTCTTCTTCCTTTTCTAGCTCTTTTTGTAGTTCTGGTAATTTTCCATATTTTAGCTCTGCTGCTTTATTTAATTCATAATTTCTCTCTGCTTTTTCTATTTGTGAATTTATTTTTTCAATTTCCTCGCGAAGTTTTTGTACTTTTCCTATTGCTTGTTTCTCATTTTCCCATTTTGCCTTCATACTATCAAATTTTTCTTTTAATTCTGACTTTTCTCTTTGAATATCTGCTAATCTCCTTTTTGAGATTTCATCACTTTCTTTTCCCAAAGCTGTTTCTTCTATTTCTAATTGCATTATTTTTCTTGATACCTCATCAAGTTCTGTTGGCATTGATTTCATTTCTGTCTTTATCATTGAGCAAGCTTCATCAACTAAATCTATTGCTTTATCAGGTAAGAATCTATCTGATATATATCTATGAGATAATGTGGCTGCTGCAATTAAGCTATTATCAGAAATTTTTACTCCATGATATACTTCATATCTTTCTTTTAGTCCTCTTAGTATAGAAATTGTATCTTCTACTGTTGGTTCATCTACCATTACTGGTTGAAAACGTCTTTCTAAAGCTTGATCTTTTTCTATATATTGTCTATATTCATTTAGTGTTGTTGCTCCTATACAATGAAGTTCACCACGTGCAAGCATTGGTTTTAAAAGATTTCCTGCATCCATCGCACCTTCTGTTTTTCCCGCTCCAACAATTGTATGAATTTCATCTATGAATAATATTATTTTTCCATCACTTTTTTTAATTTCTTGTAAAACTGCTTTTAATCTTTCTTCAAACTCTCCTCTATATTTTGCACCAGCTACTAAAGCCCCCATGTCTAAAGAAAATATTGTACAATCTTCTAAACCTTCTGGTACATCTCCTCTTAGAATTCTTAAAGCTAAGCCTTCTGCAATGGCTGTTTTACCAACACCTGGTTCACCTATTAAACAAGGATTGTTTTTTGTTTTTCTTGAAAGAATCCTTATTACATTTCTTATTTCAGTATCTCTACCTATTACTGGATCTAATTTTTGCTCTCTTGCTAATGCCACTAAATCTTGACCATATTTTTTTAATACATCATAGGTGGCTTCTGGATTATCTGATGTTACTCTTGTATTTCCTCTTACACTTGATAACGCTTTTAAAAATTCATTTTTAGTAATTCCATTTTTCTTAAATAAATCCTTCACTTTATTATTTGCATTATCAAATAGTGCAAGCATTATGTGTTCTACTGATACATACTCATCCTTCATTTTTTTAGCTATTTCTTCTGAAGAAGTTAAAACAATATCCACATCTTGTGATACGTATATACTACTATTTGGCCTTGCTCCTCCTGTCATTTTAGGTTTTCCTTCTACTTCATTTCTTACTTCACTTTCAAAATTTTGAGATATGCCCATTTTCTTCAATAATTCTTTTATTAAACTGTCTTCTTGTTCTATTAATGCAAGTATTATATGTTCTTGTTCTATTTGTGAATTTTGATTTTTTATTGCTAAATTTTGCGCATTTTGTATTGCTTCTAAAGATTTTCCTGTAAATTTTTGTGAATTCATAAAATCTCTCCCTTACATAATATTTTATCTTTATTTTAGTATTTTATTTATTTTTTGTATTTTAAAAGCACAATCTTACTTAAAGTAATATGTGCTTTTCATATTTACATTTTAAATTATAATACAATTCTTTAGCAGTGTCAATGCAAGAGTGCTAATTTTTAAATATTTCCATTTTTTAAAACTTCTAATAACCATTTATCACATTTTTTCACAGAATCTATGTCTACACATTCTTTTGTAGTATGTGCATTTAATATTTTAGGAGAAATTATTGCAACTTCTAAATCTTTTATTTTTTGTTTAAAAAATCCAGCCTCTACTGTAATATGAACAGCTTTAATATTAGCTTTTTTATCTACTTCTATTTTTTCATAAGATTTTTTTAATTTTTTAACTAGCTGTGAATCTTCCTTTGTTTCAAATCCAGGCTGTGAACCTAAAATTATAAATTCTAAATTGTTATCGTTTGCATATTGCTTTAAATATTCTAAACATGATTCTTGCTCATTTATTCTTGAACTTCTCATCCCTATTTTCATACTTTTAAAATCTATAATTCCTAAATTCATAGATGTTGTTATTTCTTCTCTTTCATTTTTGCAAAACACACCATTTTTAAAACTTAAAATGGAATTAATAAATTCTTTACTATCCTCTTTATCTAATATTTCTACTTCGATTTCTTTACTGTCTTTGTTTTGATATATGCTCTTATCTTCATCTACTTCTTTTGAATTTAATTTATTATTTAATCTTACATCTTCTTTTAAATTTACTTCTTCTAATAAAATTTCTAAATTACTATATTCAGTAATATAGCTGTTTAAAAAAATATCTACTATTCTTCTTAAACTTACAATATCATCATTACAAGAAAATATACATTCTGCACTAGAAGGTATTACATTAAATTTTGTTCCGCCTATAAAATTAATTATTTCCAAATCTTTAATATTTTTTAGTAATTGTGCAAGCAATATATTTGAATTTCCTTTATTTTTATTTATATCAAAACCAGAATGCCCGCCTTCTAATCCTTTTAGTTTTATTTTATATATTTTTTCTATAATTTTATTTTTAGTAATATAATTATTATTTAATACAATGTCAAAAAATCCTGCACTTTCTATAATAATTGTTTCTTCTTCAAATCCATCTAGATTAATCATTTGCTTTGCATTTATGTCTGATAAATCTATTTTTTCTGCTCCTATCATTGTTGTTTCTTCTGATACTGTAAATATTGCTTCAATATTAGTTTTTATATCACTATCTAAAATATTTAATATTTGCGAAACACCTATACCATTATCTGCTCCTAATGTAGTTCCTTTTGCCAACAAATATCCATCTTCTTCTATTATTTCTATTCCATCCTTTTTAAAATTTATTTTACTTTCTTCGTCCTTTTCACATACCATATCCATATGAGCTTGTAAAATTATTGGAGAATTATTTGATGTTTGTTTTTTTATTATTACATTATTATATTCATCTTTTCTATAATATAAATTTCTTTTCTTTGCAAACTCGCATAAATATTTAGCAATATTTTCCTCATTACCACTTTCTCTTGGAATTTTAGATATTTCATAAAAAAACTTTAGAGTTTTATTCATTTTTTATCTTTCCTCCTCTACTGATATTGATGGCATTGGTCCCATAACTCCAAATATTTCTTCATCTTTTCTAGGAATCCTATTATTTCCTTTTTCTGTATTATTAGAAATAATTGTAATACTTTCCAATCGGCATCTTTCTTTTTGTCCTAATGAATAAAAATACACCATTCCACAATCTTCATCTTGCATCACAGTAGCTGGCATTATTTCATATCTTTCTAAACTAGATTTTAAAGTTTCTGATAATCCAGAAAATAATTCTTTTCTTTCTATGTTTTCAAATTCTATATCATTTACTTCTTTTTGCTTCCTACATTCTCTTTCGCAAAGCCCAACTTCCATAACTAATGTTGGAGCTTCTAAAAGTTTGCCATCATTTCCTTTTAATTCATAAAAGCCAGCAATATAAGCTGGAAGTTCTTTTCCTTCTCCTACATAATTACTATTTCTAATATTTTCTGAAGCACTTGTAAGGGCTCTCATACTTTGCTTATTTCTGCAATCTATTACACACATTATTCTTGTTCCTGGGTAATGTTTTTCATAATTATACGCTCCTTTTATTGCAATTTCATATATTTTCTTTCCAATTCCTTTAAAAGTGTTATCTTTTTTTGTTAATATTCCTGTAATTGAAAAATATTTTGCATCTTGCTCTGGAAAATATGGATCTATATGCTCAGTATTATTTTCGTCATATTTTATTGTTGAAATTCCTAAAATTTGATCTGTATCTTTTTTTCTTGCTATTATAATTGGATATTTTAAACAGTTTCTAAGAGTTTGATAAAAGTCTGGAATATGCATAAAGTCTGCATTTCCTAACCAATTATGATTATAAAAATTCGCAACTTTATAAACACTATCCCATTTACGAGCTAAATCCGAAAATTGCAATAATTCATAACTTATCTCACTATTACTGTTTTCTTTATTTACTTCATCACAAACTAAACGTAGCTCTCTTAAAATACTTAAAAATTTTTCTCTTTCCATTTATTAAATCACTCCTTATGTATTCTTTACTATCAAGTAATATTTAAATGAAATTTTAATTTTTATAAAAAAAATGGTTTTGCATATTTAAAAAGCGCAAAACCATTTATTACAAAGTAAATTTCACTTTAATAATATTGACAGCACTCCACAATTTTTTATTGTGACAGTCTAATACATATTTTGCATTAGCCCAACTAAAAAAGTTTCAGATATACTTTTTTAATTTCGGCAATTTTTCCTTTCATAAATTAGCAATAATCTGATTTACTAATATATTACTTTTAAAAATTGCACCTCTCTCAATTTATACTAGTATAACATCTTTATTTTTGGTTGTCAACATAATTTTTTGATACTTATTTTTTCAATATTATAAAGTCTTGATATATTATGGTATTCTATCCGTCATTATAATTTGAAAACTTTACATAAATATGGTATAATTATATCGTACCATAAACTATGTGTTTTAATCTTACAGGAGGAGATTAACCATGAAAGCACACAAAGCAATCATCACTAATAGCATCTTGGCAGAGGGCAACAAACGTCCCTGCACGAAGCTGGAGCTTCAAAACATTGTTTTCCCTATGTGGAACGACCTTGGTCTGATTGGAATGATGTTTAGGCAATGTGTAGCCACCAAAGAACAGCCCAGTGGAAACATTTATGATGAAAAGGCATTTCAGACTGTACTCCGCATCATTGGAGGAAAAGTGCTGATGTCTAATCGTCCTGATTGTTACTGCTGGAAGTTTTCAAAGGTGACTTCCGCCAAAAACGTCTCCAAAATCGGCACCTGCTCTGCTGAAGGCATCTTGAGCCTCTGCAACGTTTTGAATGGTATCACCCATGAGGCAGAAAAATCCTTGGTGGCAGATATGTTTGCCAAGCTAAAAAACGATTTACTGCTTGTTACCACTCCTCAGGAGCAGCGCACCTGCATTGAGGTTACTGAGGTGATGTACCATTCTGGCATTCACTACTGTGTTGATGAATGGATGGAGCCCGATGAAAATGGTGATGCTGAGGTTACTAGGCTCAGCATCGGAGATTACTTGATTGTAACCGACTCTGGCGTGTACCGCATTGGTCATGACGAGTTCTTGGAAACTCATGTAATCTGATCCTCGCATCCCTTGTGTTCAAATGAACGCAGCAAACCGCCAGACTTTAACAGGTCTGGCGGTTTTGTGTTTAAACTTATCATTTAAGTTTTCTTCTATATTTTTCTATATTGCATTTGTAATTTTAGTTTTTATTTATTTTCTATCATTTTCATCTAATATTTCTCCAACAAGTCTTTCTAAGATGTCTTCTAAAGTTATTATTCCCACAAAATTATCCTTGTCATCATAAACAATTGCCATCATCTGTTTTTGGTTTTGCATTTTTCTAAAAGTACTAGATAAAGTATCTTTTTTATTTACCTTTATTGTTTCTCTTAAATAATCTTTAATTTCTATTTCTTTAGCAATACCATTTTCTGTAATTATATCTTTCATATTGAAAATTCCTATAATATTATCTTGTTTTCCACTATATACTGGCATTCTAGAATACTTATGCTTTTTTATACTTCTTATTATTTCATTATGACTTGCATTTAAATTTATATATTCAACTTCATCTTTATTTATCATTTCATCCTTTACAAGTACAGCATCAAATTTAATTGTATTTAAAATAATTGCTTTTTCTTCTTTTCCTATAATACCATCTGCCATACTTTCACGAATCAACATTTTTAATTCCTTTTCAGTAAGTTTATATTCTGTGGTATCTGGAATTGAAAACACTTTAGAAAAAATTTTAGTAGTAATTCTTACAAGTTCTTCAAAAGGCTTATTTATTTTTGACATAAACCATAAAATATTAATTGTTCTATATGCTGTTTTTTCTGGTTTGCTCCTTGCAATTTGTTTTGGAAGGATAAAACCAAATACTAAAAAAACATATGTTAGTAAAAGACCAACTATTATAACTGATATTGTAGTAGCTGTTCCATGACTCAAATCTCCGCTTAGTATAAAAGGTTCAAATATTTTAGAAACTGGATCTACTAAAAATTCTGCTGCATATGCAGTTGCTATTAGTTCTATAGTTGTAAGTAATAGTTCAATTTCACCCCAAAAACCAATTCTATTATCTTTTAGTTTTTTTATTCTACCGTGCTCTTACATCTTTTTTTACTTTAGAATTTAATCTTTCTCTATCTATATATGTTAACGCTGTATCTCCTGCTGAAAATATCCCTTTTAGTATTACCATTAAAATAATAATCAAAATATGTATAAGCATTTTATATCTCCCACAATTTTTTTACAAATTTATAATACTACTAATTATATTTTTGTTCAAGTTTTAGTAAATTAAAATCACAATAACATAAAAAACAGCACTGACAGACCAATTTTAAAGTCTGTCAGTGCTACAAGTTTGCGTAAATATTACTTAGTTCATAAGCTGAGTAATCGAAGTTAAGAGCTTTAATATTGTGTCCTTATTCCCTGTTTCAGAGTTTAAAAACTTTATAATCAGCTCATTAATTACTCTTAAAAATTCTTGATTACAAGTTTGTTCCATATTTAATTTTTGTGGTAAGCTTTCTAAAACTCTTTCATCTCCTTTTTCCTTTAATGTGTCAGTTTCAGTGTCCCGCTCTTCTTCATCTGTTTCTTCTACTAACAGATTTCCTACTTCTTCACACTCACTTGATACTACATTTCCTTCAAAGATCATTCGCACATCAATATCCAAATAATCACATATAGCAAATATGTTATAAAGCGAAGGAAATGATCCATTTTTTTTATAGCGTGAAATCATTCCACATGAAAGTCCTGCTCCCGCTTCAATACTGCTTATAGTAATCTTTTGTTTATTTGATGCTTTTTGGGTACGAACTAATTCAAAAAATTCCCAAAAATCTTCTAAATTCTTTATAGTTTTTTCTATCATAGGCCATCCCCCTGTTGTAAAATAATACATTTATTATAGCATATTTATTCACATTATACAAAAAAATATCTAATTCAAAATTAGATATTTTTCATTTATGTATTTTATTTTATAATTTGCATATTATAGTTATCAATTTCTTCTGGAAACATTCCAAATTTTTCATAATATTCTTCATATCTATTTTCCATTTCTCTTATCACTCTGTTCATAATAATCCTCCTCCATAATTTTATTTCCTTGCTCTTTAGAAAGAAATCCATATTTAACCATTTTTTTAATAACCTGTCCCTGCCTTTGTTTTGCAAGCTCTGGATTTTTTGTTGGAGCATAAACTGATGGAGCATTCGGTATTCCTGCTAGAAGAGTGCATTCATAAAGATCCATATCTATCGGTTTTTTATCAAAATATCCTTCTGAAGCATCTCCTACACAATAATATCCATCTCCAAAATAACTAGTATTTACATATAATTCTAATATTTGTTCTTTGCTACAATTTTTCTCTATTTCAAAAGCCATAAACACTTCTGCAATTTTTCTAGTAAATTCTTTTCTTTGTGTAAAATATACATTTTTTGCTAATTGTTGTGTTATAGTACTTCCGCCTTCAACTAATTTTAATTCCTTTATATCATTTACTACTGCTCTACATATTGAAATTATATCTATACCTGAATGTATGTAAAATCTTCTATCTTCAACTGCTACAACTGCATTTAGATAGTCTTGAGGCAAGTCTTTTATCTCTACATAATTATCTGTAGCCTCTTTTATTTCTTTCACCTTTTCTTCAACAGATACATCTTCTATTGCTTCTTTATATATATTATATCCTTGATATGTATAAAAACCAGCAACAGATATTACAACAATTAGTAAAACTAATAGAACTCTTTTTACAATTTTCATATAATCACCCTTTAATTTTTCTATATATATTATATACTATAAATTATGTTCTTTATATGAATATTTTATTAAATTTATCTTAATTTTTATACACATAAAATTTATATTTTTATCAATAATGTTATTACTCTAATATATGTTCAATTTATTAATAATGTTATTATTACATCCCCTACTAATTTTTCTATTTACTTTATCAGTTATCTAAATTCATACTATATAAAAACACTTATTGTCTAAAATTTAAATTTTTAAACTATAAGTGTTTTGCCTTTTTATACTTCTGTTATTTTTTTTATTTCTTCAAACCTTTTTATTTTTGCAGTTGTTGTTTTTATAAAATCTTCTTTAGTTAAAATCATATGTTTAATATATTTATATGTTGGTATTTCTTTATTTATTTCTTTAATTTGCTCCCATATAATTTTTTCAAGTTCTTCTTCTGATATATCTTTATATTTTTCTTCTGCAACTTCTTTATCATATTGCACTTTTACACTAACTAATAAATCATCATCTTTTGGAAGTCCAAATACCATACATTCTTTTACAATATCTAATTTATTTATCAAGCTTTCTAATTCTTCTGGATAAATGTTTTTTCCATTTTTAAGTACAATAACATCTTTCTTTCTTCCTGTTACAAATAAAAATCCTTCTTCATCAATATATCCTAAATCTCCTGTATGAAACCATCCCTGCTTTAAAACCTCATTTGTTGCCTCTTCATTTTCGTAATATCCAAGCATTACATTTGGTCCTCTAGCTATAATTTCTCCAATTCCT
>JAAVXQ010000044.1 GCA_022790685.1 Clostridia bacterium | reverse complement strand
TTGCATTATCTTTCTTGAAACTTGGTCTAACTCTATTGGCATTGATTCTACTTCTGTTCTTATCATACTGCAAGCTTCATCAATAAGATCTATTGCTTTATCTGGCAAATGTCTATCTGTTATATATCTGTCTGATAAACTAGCTGCAGCAATTAATGCCTGATCTTGTATTTTAACACCATGGAAAATTTCAAATTTTTCTTGTATACCACGTAAAATTGTTATTGCATCATCAACAGTTGGTTCATTTACTATTACTGGTTGAAATCTTCTTGCTAATGCTGGATCTTTTTCAATATATTCTCTATATTCATCAAGAGTAGTCGCCCCCATACAATGAAGTTCTCCTCTTGCAAGCTTTGGTTTAAGGAGATTACTTGCATCCATTGCTCCATCTCCTCCACCTCCTGCTCCAACTATATTATGAATTTCATCTATAAATAGAAGAATCTTTCCATTACTTTCATCTAACTCATCTAAAATAGATTTTAGTCTTTCTTCAAATTCTCCTCTATATTTCGCTCCTGCAATAAGAGTACCTAAATCTAATGAGAATATAGTTTTATTTTTTAAACTAGTTGGCACATCTCCTCTTACAATTCGTAAAGCTAAACCTTCAACTATTGCCGTTTTACCAACACCTGGCTCTCCTATTAGAACTGGATTATTTTTTGTTTTTCTTGTTAATATTCTAATTACATTTCTTATTTCATCATCTCTACCTATAACTGGATCTAATTTATTTTGCTTAGCAAGCTCCGTTAGGTCTTTTCCAAATTTATTAAGCACTTCTGAGGTTTCATCTTCTTCTAAAATTTTAACATTATTTCCCTTTATCTCTTTTAGGGCTAATAAAAATCTACGTTTATCTATTTTATAAAGTTTAAAAATCTTTTTTAGTCCATCAGAGCATTTTTCAAATATCCCTAGCATTAGATGTTCCACAGAAATAAATTCATCCTTCATCATTTTAGCTTGTTTTTCAGCTTCATCTAATGATTTTTCAACTTCTGTAGAAAATCTTAAAGCAACTGAACCATCAGTTTTTGGTAAATCTTCTATTTCATTTTGAATTAAATTTTTTAAATTTTCAATATCTGCATCCATCTTTTTAAAAAGCATGCATACTGTTCCTTCTGAATCTTCTAAAAATGCAAACATCATATGAAAATCTTTTATTTCTTCATTTTTATTTCTTACTGTTATATTGCTAGCCGAAGTGATTAATTGTTTTGCTTTTTCAGTAAAATTTGAAACATCCATATATTTACCTCTTACTTCTAATTTTAATTTATATCATTATATATTTTAACCTAAAAATATTCAAGGAAATTACTATAAAATAAATTTAATTCTTCTATACTTTTCTTTTATAAAAAATCTCTTATTCTAATTTGGCTCCATTTAAAATGCTCTTATCACATACAAAAATTTAATCTTTCTATAAGTGTATTTTAAAGAAAATTTATAATTCTATTAATAAATTTCCTAAACAGTAAAAATAACACTTCTAAATATTAAAATTTAGAAGTGTTATTTTTTATCTCTAAAGATTTATACTTTAGTTATTAAAATAAATAATAATGTATTTATATACTGAATTGTTGCTATAATCTTCATTCCTGTAAAAATTCTTTCTTGAATTTTCTTGTCATTTTTTTCTTCTTTTTTTAGCATTTCTTGCCAAATTAATAATGCAACAATAAGCATTGAAAATTCAAAAAATATAAAGGTTCTATTCGTTGAAGCAAATATTGTTGGAGAAAGTGCCATCATTATTCTTGTTCCAAGTCCTATAATAAAAACTACAATTGCTACATTATTTCTTAACTTTTTAAATATAAGTAATATTGATAATATAAAGGCAAATATTATAATTAAAGAAGTTATAAGTGGTAAAAAATTTATTAAGTTTGTATAATTATCAGCTGTAATCATTGCTTTTTCTTGAATTATTATATTTTTATACATATCAAAATATGGAAATATTCTACAAACTATATCTTTAAATACCCCTAATACTAATATAGAAGTAATCGGTATAACTGCAACAGTTCTGCAAAATTTATCTTTATAATTATTATATATATATATAACTATCATTATACTTAATACTAAAAAACAAATATTTGAATTTATTAACATCTCTGAAAAAGTTGATGTTACTCCTAAAGAAATTTTATCTAAAAATGATAAAGTTTCAAAATCTGGATAGCAATTTCCAACTTCTTCTACTCTTCTAACACTATTTCCCGGACAAGTTAGTATAAATACTAATGATGCTATTGTTATTAGCAGTTGTATTATCATATATATATTTGTTTTTTTCTTATCTCTTAATATTAATAATATTGTAAATATTAAATATGCTCCAAATACTATTGCAGCTGTTTGTTCTTGGTTTCCAGCAAAAATTAAAGCAATAGAATATAAAGGATACATATACCATTTAATTTTTTCATTATCAAAAATTTTTCTTATTGGTATCATTGCAAACATTGCCATTGCAAATGGCCAAATGTAATTAACAGTTGTTGCTCCCCAACCTGCACTTGACATTTTTGAAAGTGGATATATTAAAATCATTAAAAATGCCATCCATTTAGTTTCTTGTTTTTCATCTTTCAGAAATAATTTTGTTACCGAATATCCTAAAAGAGTCATCATCAAAGTTTGCAATATCACCCAAGCATATTTTGACATTTTAAGCACTGTACATAAAACAAATTCAATAAGAACTCTTGAAGTCCAATTACTATATCTAGCACTTACAAAATCTATTATAGGACCCTCTGTTAATTTTCTTATAAAAAACTCATCATCATATCTATTTGGTGTAATAAATATATTTAATAATAATTGTAAAAAGAATAAAATTATTATTATTTTTCTTCCATCTTTTAAAAATTCTTTTATTTTTTCTTTCATCTTAAAAATCCTCTTTTCTTACAACTATTGTATTGCTACCTCAATAGCTGTTTCTGCTAGAATATTTTCACTATCATTTTTATAAAGAATACAAATATCATATATTCCTTTTTTTAATCCTATAGTCATACATTCTGCACTCATACCAGCTTTTGAGCAATCTTGTCCCTCTTCTGTAAGTGTTAACTGTTCAACAGTTTCCATAGCAGTTTTCATAAGATACATTTTTCCAGTTTCTTTATTTCTAAGAATAAAAGAACTATTAAATTTTTGTATTGAATCTCCTGATTTATAAGCCCAACCTTTTATCTTTAGCCTTATACTTCCTTGTTCTAATACACTTATTCCTGTTTTTATTTTTTCGTCATTCACAGTTGTATCTTTTTCAAGATTATATGGCTTTAACATTGAATAAGCAACTACTGTTATTACTCCATATATAAAAATTATAATTAATGAAACAATTATTAATTTTTTAATTAAAGATTCATTAATTTCCATATCCAATAAATTCATTATTATCCCCTTCTTTTCCTTGTAATCGTTTTTTATTTTAGCATATATTTCTTTTTTTTTCAACACATGCTATTTTAGTAAACTTTTAGGGAAATCCATATTTAAGTATTCTTTACATTTTCACAAAAAAGTATAATAATATTTTTTTATAAAATAAAAAAGAACAATAAAATTGTTCTTTTTCTCTATTTTGAAAATTCATCTATATTTTTAAATTCGTATCCCATAGATTTAATTTCTTTTATAACATCATTTAAAATATTTGCATTATCTTTAGACGTTCCATGTAACAAAAGTACACATCCATTATGGAGATTTTGAAGTATTCTTTTTTTGCCATATTCTTCTCTATTTTGTTTTTCTTTATCCCAATCATCATATGCAGAAGACCACATAACTGTTGTATATCCTAAAGAATTGGTTACATTTAATACTCTTTGGCTAAATTCTCCTTTTGGTGGTCTAAAAAATTTCATTTCATATTCAAATTGATCATATATACTATTATGAAGTTTCATAACTTCATCTTTTATTTGCTCATCTGTTATATTAGGTAGGCATTTGTGATTTACTGTATGATTTCCTACAATATGTCCCTCTTCTATCATTCTTTTAACTAAATCATTTGCTGTATTTAAATAATGAGCTGTTATAAAAAAAGTTGCTTTTACATCATTTTCTTTTAAAACATCTAATATTTGACTAGTATATCCTGCTTCATATCCGTTATCAAATGTTAAATATATATTTTTTTCATTTGGATTTCCTATACACATTCCACCAGCTTCTTCTACAACCTTTCTGCTTTCAATATCTAAAACAGGTTGCTGACCATTTTCTCCTCTTCTAAATCCCCATGCTAATAATTTGTTACTAATATTATTTGCTTCTGAATATAAACTAAACTCAAAAATGCATACTACTAATAATATAATTACAAATGCACTTCTTTTTATTTTTTCTTTCATAAACTCCTCCAGTAGTTTAAATATCTTATATTAAAATCTATTCTATTAAATTGAATATTATGAATTTTTTTATAATTATCTATATCATTGAATAAAATTTTTTCATATGTTATACTTTTTTGCAGAAAATATATTCATGAATATCAAGGAGAAAATAGTGAAAAAAAGTGTATCTTCTATTTTAACAAAATATAAATTCAAATTAACTATTGGATCTTTAATTAAACTAATAGAAGCTATTATAGAGATTTTTATTCCTCTTATTATAGCAGGAATTATTGATACCATAGGCAATAAATCTGCATCAGAACAAAATATTATATTTCAATTTATTTTCATGTTTGTCTTACTTTTAGCAGGAT
>JAAVXQ010000043.1 GCA_022790685.1 Clostridia bacterium | reverse complement strand
TTCTTCTTTATAATTCGTAACAATAAGTAATCCATTTTTAACTAATTCTTTAATATTCTTATCTACAAGTAACATTTTTTCACTCCTTCTTTTAATTTATATCAAACATTATATTTATTTTATTCAAAAAATTCAACTGTGTACTTACATTCAAATTCTTCATTTGAATCTATTTTTAAAATATTTTCTTTTTCTTCAAAATGTCCTTCTGAGCTAACAGTATCTGCAGTATTAAACCATGGTTCTATACAGATAAAGGGGGCGTTTTCTTTTGACCAAATTGCTAAATATTTAAAGCCTGTAAAATCAAAACACAAAATTTTTTTCTGCTCTGTTTTTAAATAAACTTTATTTGATTTTAAGTTCTTCATTATAATAGCATCTTTTTCAAAAGTATGCTTGTCCAAAAATATTCTGTTTTCTTTAAAATACTTTTTAACCATAGTTTCTTTATCAGATACTAAGCCATCTTCCAGTTGAAATATTTTTAATTCATCCTCAATTTCTTCAAATTCTATTCTATATTTTCCACTAGAATAGTCACATACGAAAGCAGGATGTCCACCAAGTCCAAATATCATCTGCTTTTCATCTTTATTAACAACTTTATATCTTGTGGATAACTTATTATTTTTTACTTCATATGAAACATATAACTCAAATTTAAATGGAAATTTTTTTAAAGTTTCTTCATTTGATTTTAAGACATATGAATTATCTCCTATTTTTTCAAAGTTTAAATCTCTTGCAAATCCATGTTGACCAATTTCATATACTTTTCCAGCAATAATAGTTTTATTATCTTTTAGTTTTCCAACTATAGGAAATAATATCGGACTATGTCTATTCCAAAAAGTTTCTCCATCATGTAATTTTTCAATTCCATTTAATTTCACAGAAATTAATTCTGCTCCTTTTTCTACCGACTTAATTTCTAACATTATTTGTCCTTCTCCTTTATTTTATAGCTGAGTTTAATTCATCTCTCATACGAATAGCCTCTGCTCTTGTAGCCTTCGCATAATCTTCATCAGAATATATTTCTTTCCATTTATCTGACTTATATGCACACATTAAGCTTCTTGAAGCATTTACAATTCCACCTAATCCATTTTTAAAGCCTAAAGCTATATCTTCTGCTTTTCCTCCGCTGAGCTCCATAACCTGGAACTAAGAAAAACATATTTGGAAATTTATCTCTTAATACTTCTAATTCTTCTGGACGAGTTGCTCCAACTACCGCTGCTACAGAACTATATAGAGTATCTCCTATTAATTCTTCTCCCCAAGAATTAACTAATTCTCCTATATGCTCATATACAGTTTTTCCATTTTCTAACTTTAAAGTTTGAAGTTCATTTGAAGATGGATTTGAAGTTCTAACTAATATAAACAATCCTTTATCATATTTTTTACAGTCTTCTATAAACGGCTTTATTCCATCTATTCCTAGATATGGATTAACAGTTAAAAAATCTACATCAAATAAACTATATTCATTTTCTTGAATTTTAGTTTTTCCAAGATAAGCTGATGAATATCCACTACTAGTTGAACCTATGTCTCCTCTTTTGGCATCTAATATTACAATCATTCCTTTTTCTTTAGCATAACTGCAAGTTTTTCTTAAAAGTTCTATTCCTTCTGTTCCTAAGCACTCATAAAATGCTGATTGTGGTTTTATAGCAGGAATAATGTCACAAGTACTATCAATTAATGCTTTATTATATTCCCAGCTAGCTTCACAAACTGATTTTATATCAGTTCCATATTTTGACTTTATACATTCTGGTAGCATTTCATATCTTGGATCTAATCCCATAACTGTTGGATTATCTGTTTCTTTAATTTTATTTATAAGTCTATCAATAGCTTTCATTTTATCTCTCCTACTTAAAATATTTTCTATCTTTTCTAATCTATTAATGAAATTTTTAGAGTTTAAAAATGCAAGACTTTCATCATTATTTAAAAATAATTGTTTTAGTTCATTAATAGATATATATTTTCCACTTGATACTTCTTCTTTTTGAAATATATAATCTGTAATTTTATTGGTTGTTTTAATTAAATAAATATATGAAAATACCTTATGAAATCTTGAATTTTCTAAATTGGATTCTACAGTTTTTTCTATACTTAAAAAAATTAAATCTTTTTCTAATACTTCTAGTCCATTTTCTTCAAAAAGTTCTCTTTTCATAGCAGTTATTGGACTTTCTCCAGAGGATACATGTCCATAACAAAGTTCCCATTTATTTGGATATTCTTTCTTTGAACTAGCTCTTTTTTGCAAAAGAACTTCATTCTTCTCATTAACTATAATTCCAATAACTTCTCTATAAAAAAAGCCTTTTTTATGTACATCCTCTTTCGAAACCACTTTTCCAACAAAATTATTATTTTCATCTACAACATCTATATATTCCATTTTTTCACCATTATTTAGAATATACAAGCTTTCCACTAACTATTGTATATTTATTCATTCCTTTTAATTTTTTACCTATCCATGGTGTATTATGTGATTTTGAAACAATCATATCTTCTGTATATGTATATTCTTCATTTGGGTCAAAAATTGTAAGATCCGCTATTTTTCCTTCTGATATTTCTCCTCTATCAATATTTAGAAGTTTAGCTGGATTATATGACATAAGTTTTACCATATCTAAATATGTAATATGTCCTTTATCTACTAAATTTGTTATTGTTGCAGGAAGTGCTGTTTCAAAGCCTATTATTCCATTTGGAGCTTTTGCTAAACCTTTATCTTTTTCTTCTTTGGCATGAGGAGCATGATCTGTTATTATTGCATCTATTGTTCCATCTTTTAAGCCTTCTATAATCGCAAGCATATCATCACCTTCTCTAAGTGGTGGATTCATTTTTGCATTTACTCCTGATTCTAATACTTCTTCTACTGTAAAGCTATAATAATGTGGGCAAGTTTCGCAAGTCACCTTTACTCCTCTTTGTTTTGCACTTCTTATCATATTTACAGAAGTTTTTGTACTTATATGACATATATGAGTATGTAATTGATTTGTTTCCGCAATAACTATATCTCTTGAGGCCATTATTTCTTCTGCTTCTGGAAGTACTCCACCTACCTCTAGCTTTTCAGCAATAGGCCCTGCATTTATTGCACCACTTGATACAGACTTTTCTTCACAGTGCTCTGAAATAAAACTTCCAAGTTCATTTGCTTTTATCATAGCCTCTCTAATCATTGCAGCATTTTCTACTGGCATTCCATCATCAGAAAAAGCAATCGCTCCTGCTTTTAGTTGTGAGTCAAAATCAACAAGTTCTTCTCCCTTTTCACCTTTTGTAACACTTGAAAAAGGAAGAACATTACAAAGATTAACTCTTTTAGCTTCGTTTATTATTCTTTCTAAAACAATAGCGCTATCAGGTGTTGGATTTGTATTTGGCATAGGACAAATAGTAGTAAATCCACCACGAACAGCGCTTTTAGATCCAGTTTCTATAGTTTCTTTGTGCTCTCCTCCTGGTTCTCTTAAATGACAATGCATGTCAATCATTCCAGGCATTATATATAAATTTGTACAGTCAATTATTGTATCTGCTTTTTCCTCAATATTTTCAGATATTTTTGTAATTTTATCATTTTCAATTAGTATATCTAATTTTTCTTCAGTATTACTAGCATAATCAATTACAGTTCCATTCTTTAATAATATACTCATATTTTCCTCCTAAATAATTTTCTTTCATTCTATCATTTTTAAGTAACTTTTTCAAGAAAAAAGTAAATAAAAAACATCTATATAAAATTTTATATTTATTTCAGATTTTAACTATTTTAAATTATTAAAATAAAAAAAGTTTTACTTCTAAATTATAGAAATAAAACTTTTTAATCTATTATTATGTATTACGAGCTTTTCATAATCATTTAAAAAATTAATTGCAATTTACATGTTTTTCATAATATCTTCTATATGTTTTTTTACTGTACTAGGAGCTGGACCTCCTACCACTTTACGCTTTTCTATGCAGTTTTCTAAAGAAATCTCTTTGTAAATATCCTCTTCAAACAATTCATTTGCATTTTTATATTCTTCAATTGATAATGTTTCTAGAACTTTCCCATTATCAATACAATAAGAAACTAACTCTCCTACTACTTTATATGCATCTCTAAAAGGCATTCCTTTTTTTACTAAATAATCACTGCAATCTGTTGCGTTTATAAAACCTTTATTTGCAGACTCTCTCATATTGTTTTTATTTATCTTCATAGTTTCTAACATTGGTATAAAAGTATCTATACATATTTTAGCAGTTTCTACAGCATCAAAAATAGCTTCTTTATCTTCCTGCATATCTTTATTATAAGCAAGTGGCAAACCTTTCATAAGATTTAATAGTCCAATTAAATCTCCATATACTCTTCCTGTTTTGCCTCTTATAAGTTCTGTTATATCTGGATTCTTTTTTTGTGGCATAATCGAAGATCCTGTTGAAAAAGCATCATCTAATTCAATAAATTTAAATTCCCAAGATGACCAAAGTATTATTTCTTCACTTATTCTTGATAAATGCATCATTATCATTGATATATCACTTGCAAGTTCTAAACAATAGTCTCTATCTGAAACACCATCTAAACTATTTTGTGTTACCTCATCAAAATCAAGTAACTCTTTTACTAAGTATCTATCTATATTATAGGTTGTTCCTGCTAAGGCACAGCTTCCAAGAGGAAGTACGTTCATTCTTTTCCTTGTATCTTTTAGACGACTTATATCTCGTAAAAACATTTCTGTATAAGCCATTAAATGATGTGCAAAAGTAATTGGTTGTGCTCTTTGCATATGAGTATATCCTGGCATCACTACATCTAAATTTTTGTCAGCTTTTTTACAAAAAGCTTTTATCAAACAATTTAGTTTTTCTATTAATATATCAATTTGATTTCTTAAATATAGTTTCAAATCTAAAGTTACTTGATCATTTCTACTTCTTGCAGTATGTAATTTTTTTCCTATATCTCCTAGTCTTTTTGTAAGTTCAGTTTCAATAAACATATGTATATCTTCTGCAGTTTCATCTATTATCAAACTTCCTGATTCGATTTCTTCTTTTATTTTTTTTAATTCCTTTTTTATACTTTGGCTACTTTCCTTTTCTATAATTTCTTGTTTGCCAAGCATTGTAACATGTGCAATACTTCCTTCTATATCTTCTTTATAGAATTTTGAATCAAATTTTATTGAAGAATTAAAATCATTTACTTTACTATTTAATTCTTTTTTAAATCTTGCTCCCCATAATGCCATTTTATTTTCCCCCCTTTATTCTAGCCTCCATTTCAGCCTTTACTTTTATTGGTAATCCAAATAAATTAATAAACCCTTCTGCATCTTTTTGATTATATGAGTTATCTTCTCCAAAAGATGCTGTTTGTTCTGAATATAAAGAATATTTACTAGTCATTCCAGCAGGAATAATGTTTCCTTTATATAATTTTAACTTTACTTTTCCTGTAACTGTTTTCTGTGTTTTTTCAATGAATGCCATCATTGATTTAGTTAAAGTTGTTTCCCATTTTCCTTCATAAATTTGTTTTGCAAAATCATTTGCTAAATTTAATTTATAGTGGTAGGTATCTTTATCTATGCAAATACTTTCTAATAACTCATGTGCTTCATATAAAATTGTTCCTCCAGGGGTTTCATATACTCCTCTTGACTTCATTCCCACTAGTCTATTTTCCACAAGGTCTACAATTCCTATTCCATTTTTTCCTCCAATTTCATTTAATTTTTTAATAATGTCAATCATTTTCATTTTTTCTCCATTTATGGCTACTGCTTTTCCTTCTTCAAAATCAATTTCTACATAACTTGCTATATCTGGAGCTTTTTCTGGAGTCACACCTAATTCTAATATTTTATCATATTTAGGTTCATTTGCTGGATTTTCTAAATCTAGTCCTTCATGAGATAAATGCCAAAGGTTTTTATCTTTTGAATAATTTGTTTCTTTTGTTATTTTTAAAGGTATATTATGTTTTTGTGCATATTCAAATTCTTCTTCTCTACTTTTTATTTCCCATATTCTCCAAGGAGCAATTATTTTTGCTTCTGGCATACATGCTTTTATCATAAGTTCAAAACGAACTTGATCATTTCCCTTTCCTGTACAGCCATGGCAAATTGCCTCAGCATTTTCTTTTTTAGCTATTTCTACTAGTTTTTTTGCAATTAAAGGTCTTGCAAGAGATGTTCCTAATAAATATTTATTTTCATATTTTGCGCCTGCCTTTATAGCTGGAACAATATATTCCTCTACAAATTCTTCCTTTATATCTTCTATATATATTTTTGAGGCTCCTGATTTTATAGCTTTTTCTTTAATCCCCTCTAATTCACTTTCTTGTCCTACATCTCCTACTACAGCAATTACTTCACAATTATTATAATTTTCTTTTAGCCATGGAATAATAACAGAGGTATCTAATCCTCCTGAATACGCTAATACAATTTTATTTATATTTTCTTTCATAATTAATTTCTCCTTTTATTTTATATTTTTTCTCTTAAATCAGCTGTCTTCCGTCTTCGCTTGCTCCAACCACTATAACTGTATTTCTTATATAAAATATTTTCTTTCATATATCTCACCCTATCTTTATAATATTTCTTCATTTTTTCTAAAAAAAATAAAAAAAACGTCTCTAGAAAAAACTAGAGACGAATTATTTTATTATCCGTGGTACCACTCAAATTGCATATAATTTTTATATGCCACTTATTAATCCTTTAACGCAGGTATACGGCCAATTATACTTTCTATTTTTATAGAGTTCCAATAAGCACTCACAAGCTCTCTTCACTTATTAATCCACTGATAGACTTCTCACCATTTTCTTACTATCTCGCTGATAGCTTCTTTAATAAGTTACTCTCTTGATCAACATTTTTTATATTAATATTAATTTACATTATAAACCATTTCAAGATTATTGTCAACTTATTTAGTAATCTGATTAATTTAACCTTTTTATTCTTTATATGTTTTTTTGTATTATTCTAGATTTATAAAGCTCTTTTTTCTTATGTACTTAATTTATTTATTGACTTTTATAAACTTTTTCTATATTATATATTAAATAAAATTGTACACAAAATAAGTGCACAAATTTTGGAGGTAAAATAATATGAGTAATTTAACATCACTTTTATTTGAAACAAAAGCATTTAAAATCTGTGAAGAAAATAAACCCTTTTGGTTAACAGCTGGAACTATTAGTCCATATTTTGTTAATACACATTTTCTTTATGGAAGTGAAGAAAGTGCAAATAAACTTTTAGACTTTATTAATAACGAATTAGAACACTCAGAAAAAAAAGATATTCCTGCACATGTTTTTAAAGAAGTACTTAATGAATATAATACAAATACAATTTACAAAGAAGTTGTAGATACTTTAAAAAACTATATTGAAAATAATATAGATATAGAAAAAGTAGATTATGTCTCTGGAGGAGAAAGACGTGACTGGTTTTTTTCAAATATGATTGCATATCTTTTAAAAAAGCCTCATATAACTTTATTTAAAGATCAATCTTCTATTGTAAGTAATTTTGATTTTACTGAAAATACTATCCCTCAAGAGCTTGAAAACAAAAAAGTATTACATATTGCAGATTTATTAACACAAGCCTCTAGTTACAGTCGTTTTTGGATTCCTGCAATACACAATTTAAAAGCTAATATAGTTTGGAGTTTTGCAATTGTAAATAGATTACAAGGAGGAGACGAACTACTAAAAGAAAACAATATTGATTCTTATTCATTACTTCAAATTGATCTTCCACTTTTTGAAAAAGCATTAGAGTTAAATATAATAAATGAAAATCAATTATCAATGTTAAAAGAATTTAAAAAGGATCCTTATAATTCTATGAGAGAATTTTTAGTTAAGCATCCAGAATTTCTTCAAAACGCACTAAACTCAGATGCAAAAACTGCAAGTAGAGCCAAGTCATGTATAGATAGTGACTATTACAAATTAAAATAATATGAAAACTTCAAAAGCCAATACTTATTAATTTTTTATTTAATAAGTATTGGCTTTTTTTCTAACTATTTTTTATTTACAACTTTTGTTCAAATTCTAAGTTCCCTATAGAAATTCTTTCATTTTCATTTTTTAAGTATACCACTTCATAATCTTCTGTTTTCTCTGATTTTTCTATAACATACACATCTTTGCTACTGCCTTTTTCCCCTTTGCCTTGTTTTATATCACTTCTTAAAGCAGATACATTTATATAATATTTATTTTCATTTTCATCATAAGGTTCTATTATTCCTTTTTCTTTTAAATAATTTATAGCCACATCTTTATTATATACTTCTTCTATTTTTCTTCCATTAACAACTTCATTTTTATATGTTTCTAAATATTTTTCAGTTATTGTGATATTAAGTTCATCTAACACTTCTGTTTTATTAAATTCTTCTTCATCTTGTGTTACTTTAGTAAGTACTCCTTCATCTCCTATTGAAAAATATATTGTTAGACCTACTATACCTAATATTATTATTATCATTAGTACTAATGTTATTGCTGCTAACCCATTATCCCTTTTCAAAATTCTTACCCCTTTTTCCTAATATATTATTAAATCTTTTGTGAATTTCAAATATAGAATTATAAATACTTTAGTATTATACTAGATTTATATTTTCTTTATCAACTATTTTTTCAAAAATTTCTAAAATTTTATCAGTCATATAAATTGCTCCACAAGGTTTCACACTATCCTTGTCCACAATTTCTAATTTGACATTTACTCTATCACCGCTAAAAAACTTTATTGCACCTCTTAACTTTTCTTTTCTATTTTCCTCTAATCTAGTAATATTAATACTTAAAGTTTTAATTTTATTATTTAGCTTTTGAGTATTTTCCTCTTTATTTACAACATTCAAATCTTCTGAAAATTCTGTAATTTTACTAGCTACAAGCTTAACTGGTTCATCTTCTCTTATGCTTATTCTACCTTCTATTAATACTATATTTTCTTCAACTAGTATATAATTTGTCAAATTATATACACTATCAAAAACAATTATTTCTGCACTTCCATAAAAATCTTCCACATTTAAAAAAGCCATTGTTTTGTTATTTTTAGTAAATTTTTTATTTACTTTATTTATTATACCAACATATCTTACTGTTTGACCATCTTTAAAATCTATTGTTTTTCCGATTTGTTCTAATTCTTCATTCATTTTTGAAATATCTAAAGTGGTAAAATTAGATATCTTTTCTATTTGTGTTCTTATTTTGTCTAAGGGATGCCCTGATATATATAATCCTAGCATTTCCTTTTCTAAACTTAATAATTCTTTTTCATCCATCTCTTTTTTTTCTATATAAGTATATTTAGGAATTTCTTTTGTTTCTTCCATTATATCAAACATAGAAACTTGATTTTCAATTTTATTTCTTGCTTCATTATTTATAGTATCTAATATGTTTTCAAAAGATGCTAAAAGTGTTGCTCTAGTTTTTCCAAAAGAATCAAAAGCACCTGCTTTAATTAAACTTTCTACACACTTCTTATTTACACCAGCATCCTTTATTCTTTCACAAAAAGATGTAAAATCTTCAAATTCTCCATTTTTATTTCTCTCTTCAACAATAGAGTTAACTACTGCAATTCCTACATTTTTTATTGTTCCGAAGTCCAAATCTTATTTTATTATTTGTAACTGTAAATCTTGTTTCACTTTCGTTTATATTTGGATTTAAAATTTCTATATTCATCTTCTTACAGTCTTCAATATATATAGGAATTTTATCAAGGTTTCCTAAAAAGCTATTTAAAGTTGCTGCCATTAATTCTTCTTTGTAATATGCTTTCAGATATGCTGTTCTATATGATACTACTGCATATGCTGCAGCATGTGATTTATTAAAAGCGTATTTTGCAAATTCTGACATTTCATCAAATATTTTATTTGCAGATTCACTATCAATTCCATTTCTTACGCAACCTGGAACAATAACATTTCCTTCTTCATCTACCTGTCCATTTATAAAAATTTCTCTTTCTTTAGCCATTACATCTAGTTTTTTCTTTCCCATTGCTCTTCTTACTAAATCTGCTCTTCCGAAGTGAATATCCTGCTAAATCTCTTACTATTTGCATAACTTGTTCTTGATATACCATACATCCATATGTTACATTTAGTATTGGCTCTAAACTTGGATGTGTATATTCATTGTGACCTGGATTTAATTTCCCTCTTATATATCTTGGAATTTGGTCCATTGGTCCTGGTCTATATAAAGAAACACCAGCAATTATATCTTCTAAACAATCTGGTTTTAGTTCCTTCATAAAATTAGTCATTCCAGTACTTTCAAACTGAAATATTCCAAAAGTTTTTCCTTCTTGCCATAACTTGTATACTTCTAGATCATCCATATTTTCATCAAATACGACATCTATTCCTCTATTTTTCTTAACTAGCTTTTTGCAATCTTCTATAACTGTCAAAGTTCTAAGTCCTAAAAAATCCATTTTTAAAAGTCCTAGTTCTTCAAGTAAAACCATTGTATATTCTGCAACGACATTTCCATCATTTACATATAATGGAACATAAGTATCTACTGGATTTTTAGTTATAACTACTCCGGCATGCATGTGTTGATGCATTTCTCGGCATTCCCTCTAGACCTTTTGCTATATCAATTATTCTTTTCACAGTCTCATTAGTTTCATAGGTTTCTTTAAGTTCTCTATTTTGTTCTAGAGCTTTATCTATAGTCATATGCACTTCAAAAGGTATCATTTTAGCTATTTTATCTACTTCTGAGTATGGAACATCTAATACTCTTCCTACATCACGTATAACACTTTTGGCTGACATTGTTCCAAAAGTTATAATTTGTGAAACATGATCTGCACCATACTTTCTAGCTACATATTCTATAACTTCTCCTCTTCTTTCATAGCAAAAATCAACATCAAAATCTGGCATACTAATTCTATCTGGATTCAAAAATCTCTCAAAAAGTAAGTTATATTTTATTGGGTCTATATCGGTTATACCTATTGCATATGCTACTATTGAACCCGCTCCCGATCCTCTTCCTGGACCTACAGAAATTCCTACTGTTTTAGCATAATGTATAAAATCCCAAACAATAAGATAATAGTCAACATATCCCATTTTTACAATTACTGATAATTCATACTCACATCTTTC
>JAAVXQ010000042.1 GCA_022790685.1 Clostridia bacterium | reverse complement strand
GTTTTAAAAACTTCCTTTTCTTTTATTATAGTTTTAATTCTGTATTCTGGTTTTCTAAGTAATCCATATGTTACCGCTCTAATTCCTAAATTATTTTTTGATTTTTCTGCAACAATAAAATATGAATTTGCAAAAAGTTTAAATAAGGTTTTATCTTTTTTTATTATCTCTTTTAGCGCTTCTCTTTCAGAAAAGTTAACTTCATTTATTTTATCATCAAAATAAAATAAATCTCTGGCACTTATATGCTCTTCATTTGGTAGAAATTCATCTGTATAAATAGCATTCGTGAAAGTATAATCTGGAATTGGATAATAAATTTTTGTTTGAAAACTAAAATCTTCTTTAAGTAGCTTAATTATATTATCTATCTCAGAAAGTTTTGATTTTCCAATAATAGTATCATAAGCTTTTTCATTTTTATCTTTTCTTACACCAGTCCAGTATTTTATTCCAAACTTATTATTGATAGCTATTAATATTTTTCCATCTAATTTTAAATTAGCTTTAACAATTTTTAATATTTTCCCTAGTTCTTCATCATTTTCAACATTTCCAATTATTGTAATATAATCAAATTTTTCTTCTAATTTGATATTTTTTAGCTCTCCTACTATAATCTCTAGATTAGAAATATCCTTATATCTATTTGAAACTACTTCTGCCTTTTCTTTTTTTGCCTCAATAGAAACTACTCTTTTGGCTTTTTGACATAATTCACCTGTTATTTCTCCAAAGCCTGTACCAATCTCTAAAACTGTATCTTCTTTTGTTATTGGATAAAAACTAATAATATTTTTTCTGTTATCTGAAATAGCTGAAATTTCTTCTATACTAGATTTTTCATCTAAAAGTTCCTCTAATTCTTTTATTCCCTCTGACTTAAAATATTTACTTATAATTTGATTTTCCTCTTCAGTTAACTTATTTTTTTCTAAGTCTTTGTAATAGTCTAAATTTAATTTCATGGTTTCCTCCAAAACATATCTTTTACCAAATTTCTATAGTTAAATCTCCATCTTTAGCAATATAATTTTGTTTTATTTTCATTTCTTCTATTATCCACTGTCTAGTTTCAATAGTTTTATATTCTGCTGTATTAAAGCCGTTTCCATTATTATTATCCCATAGCCAATCAGGAGTTGGCCACATACATATTTTAGGATTTATTTTTTCATAGGTTTCTTTTCCTACACCTTGTTGACCATGATGTGCCATTTGAACTGCATCTACTTTAATTTCATCTAAATTATTATTTACAAAGTCTTCTTCTCCTTGAACACCTAGGTCTCCTAAGAATAAAGCACTTTTAAACATATTATCAACTTTTATGATCATACTCTGATTATTTCCAGCATTTTCTACTATCTCTGGTGATTTTAGTTTTAAGATTTTAAAATTTAAATTATCCACTGATATTTTTTCTCTTAAAATTGCTTCTCTTACTTTAGGAGCAATATCTTCTCTTTTTAAAATACTCAAAAACTCTTTTATATCTTCAAATCTGTTTTCATCATTTACTTTATACCATTCTTCATCATTTAAACTCACAATTATATTATTTATTTTTATATCATCATTTTCTTTAAGAATTTCATTTAAAGCTCCATAATGATCATCATGTGCATGTGTAATAAACCAATACTCTACTTCTTCACCATTTTCTTTAATCTTTTGACTTACATGCTGTTTATCTAGTTTAGTTCCACCATCTATCATTATTAACTTATCTTTATTAGTTTTAAGCATATATCCCATAGATTGTCTTGGTCCTTGTGGCTCAAATTGTATTATTTTTATTCTATTATCATATCTTGTTTTAAAGCCTAAAGCCACACATAATATTGTAACTAATACTAATAAAAAAATTATTCCTATTTTTTTTGCTTTTTTGCTCATTTCTAGTTTTCTCCTAATTTATTTATAGTTATTTCTGAATCTATTCTAATTAGTCCAACTGTATTTTTGGTTGTTATTGCTTCTATTAAAAGTGCATCATATTTTCTATTTAAAACCTCTAATTCTCCCTTTAGATTATATTTAGTACAACTAAAAGATAAAGTATATTTACCACAAGACACTGGTATTTTTTGTTTAAAAGTAACCACTGTAATATCTCCCTTTTTATAATTACCTGTCATTACTTTTTCTATATCTGTATTAGTTCCTGCTATGTCATTTCCACTAAAATCTTTTAATGTCATTGTAAAAATTGGATCTTTTACATCTTCATTAAATCTTATTTTTGATTTTAAAATTACTTCTTCTCCATTATCAAAAGCATTTATAGAATTTCCTTTAATATCAAACATTCCATAATCTATTACTTCTGCCTTTTTGTTACCATATTCTGTTATATTAGGATTTTGAATAAAATTTATTTTCCATTCTTTCTCATTATCTATTTTTTCGCTATTATTTACTATTTCTAAATTATTTTTTTCGTCATTTTCAATTTCTTCTATTTTTTCCTCATCTTCAGAAATTCCTACTATAATTTTTTTATATTTTTCAACTCCTGTTTTAACATCTCCATCAAAAGTCTTTTTTCCATTTTCTATAATTATCGCTCTATTACAATTTTTAAGCACATCAGCAATATTATGTGTTACAAAAATTATAGTTTTTCCACTATTTTTAAATTGTTCAAATTTTTTAAAGCATTTTAATTGAAAAGCTATATCCCCAACAGATAGAACTTCGTCTACTATTAAAATATCCGGTTCTACGTTAATAGCACAAGCAAAAGCTAATCTTGCAAACATTCCAGAAGAGTATGTTTTTACTGGTTGATATAAATGATCTCCAATATCTGCAAATTCTATAATTTCCTTTTCTTTAACTTTTATTTGTTCTTCTGTAAGTCCCATTACTTGTCCATGTTGATATATATTTTCTATACCAGTTAAATCTGGATTAAAAGCAGCTCCTAGTTCTAGAAGTGAACTAATTTTACCCTCTATTTCAATATTCCCTGATGTTGGAATTACAACTCCTGTAATCATTTTTAATAATGTTGACTTTCCTGCACCGTTTTTACCCAAAATTCCAAGCACTTCGCCTTTTTTCATTTCTAAGTTAAGATTATCCATAGCTCTAAAAGTCGAATGTTTTTTATAATTTGGAAGAATAGCTTCTAATAATCTATCTTTTTTTCTTGCATACATTTTATATTCTTTTACTAAATTTGTAATCTTAATAACTGTATCACTCATTATTTTACCTTCTTTATTATTTTTTTACTAAAGTCTTTATTCCAAATAGAACTTTAGCTACAAATGGAATATTTAAGATTATAAAATTCTCCATTTTATACATAAATTTTTCATATTTATAAAGTTTAAAGAACAATTTCCAATTTTTAAAATTAATATTTTTTGTTTGTTCTAAAGTTTTATAGTACTCTAAAGCTTTTCTATTTAATATTCTATATTTTTCATCTATAAATTTATTTTCATTTGTAATAAACACTTCAAAATGTTCTTTTTTCACATCTATAAACAACTTTCTTATTTCATTTAAAGAATTTATAGAATCTGTTTTCTTTTTAGAACCTACACTATTTTTTTTATGTTGTCTATATTTTATTAATGGCTCTTCTATATACGATATCTTACCTCTTTGACTAACAATAAGTGCTGTCCAATAATCATGTAAAACATATTTCGATTCTTTTGGAAGTGGTAAAATTTCAGATATAAATTCCGATTTTGAAAGCATTGTACAACCTGTTATAAAATTATTTAAATATAAACTTTCAAAATTATTATATTTTTTTACTTTTTCCTCTAAACCTTTAAGTTTCCAATATGAATCATATGTTATATTTAAGTCTTTATCTACTACTTCTAAATTTGTATATACTAAATCACAATTTTCTTCTAATATTTTCTTCATAGAAAGTTCAATTTTATTCTCTTTCCAAATATCATCTTGATCTGAAAACATGTAAAATTCAGCTTCTACTTTTTTTAATAAAAATTCAAAATTTGCAATTACACCCAGATTTCTTTCTTGAAAGAAAAATTTTATTCTATTATCTTTTTTAGCATATTCTTCTATAATATTTTTCGTAGAGTCTTCTGAATTATCATCAGAAATCAAAATTCTAAAATTAGAATATGTTTGATTTAATATACTGTCTAATTGTTCTTTTAAATATGTTTCACCATTATATGTCGCAAGTAAAATATCTATTTTTTCCATATTTTATTATATTACCTTTCAAATTTATAAAACATCTGAGAAGTCTTTTTTATTTTTCTTAAATACATTATTTCCCCAAGCAAACATAAAAGCTGTAACCAGCCAAAAAACTATTGTATACAAAAAGTGATGTTCTGTTATTATTGTAGAACTTGGTATAAACGCTTGTCTAAAGCCTTCTACTAAATATGTAAAAGGAAAAGCTTTAAATAAAATTACTAAACTTCCTTCTATCATATTTAAATTCCAAATTATTGGCGTAAACCACATACATAGTTGCATAATAATATTCAATAATTGTGAAAAGTCTGGAACTATTGTTGTAAGTGCAGAGGTAAATCTTGTAATTGCAATAATAAATGCTACTGCACAAAAAAGTATATAAATAATATTTATAACATTTGGAAAATATCCAAAAGCTGTTGCAGACATTGTAGCAATATAAATCAAGAATATTCCTATAAAGCTTGAAGATGTGAGTGAAATTATTGGGATTATATCTATTGGGAATACTACTTTTTTCACTAAGTAACTATAATTTCTTATAGAATTGCTAGCTGTAGTTATTGCATCATTTAAAAACATCCACATTGACATTCCTGGTAAAAACCATACTATATATGGATAACTACCAGAGCTTCCTGTTTTTAATATATATTGAAATACTATTACATATGTCATCATAAATACAAAGGGCTGTGCAAATCCCCAAACGGTTCCAAGACTAGTATTTGCAAATCTGTTCCTAAAATCATTTTTTCCAAGTCTAATCGCTAATTTTCTATTTTTAAAAAGTATGTTAAAAAACTCCATTTTTCCTTACCTTTACAACTCATAATTTTGACAGAATTATATCATTTATGCTTACTTTATACAAGCTTTTTATGTGTCTTATTTGTGAAAAATTAAGAATTAATAGAGCTTTTACACTTATAAAAAAATTCTATATATATGTAAAAAAGAAAGTAGATAATTCTACTTTCTTTTACTACAAAATATATTTTATTTTTCTAATAATATTATTAAATAGCTCTACATAAATCCTTATAAAATTTTACTAATATATAGAAATAATTGAAATATAAAACCTTTTGTTAGTAATTATTTTCCAATTTCCAAAATAGTTTGGTCATAAAATTCTGATCTTTTTGATACTTCTTTTGTAAAGTATTTATCTCCTAGTTCTTCTGCTAAAGTTAGCTTATTAGAAAAAAGATTTGTACCTATACCTAATCTATCTCCTTCAATTTGTGCTCCTAAACTTGCAAGAATAGTTGGGAACATATCCATCGCATAAAAATCTCTACTATTTAATTTTCCTTTTGGAGTTACAGCTGAATTTATAAAGCAATTTACCATTGTTCTATCATAATCTTCTGGATAGTATTCCTCCCATACATTCTATAAAATTATCTAATTGTTTACTTGCACAAGCTATTACATTTGCATATTGCTGGTCATATTCTTTTGGACATAAATTACAAGGAAGTCCTTCCATATGGTGTGTATCTACAGTAAGAATAGTACAATTAAAGGGTTTTTCTTCTTTTGAAAGTCTTGTTATTTCCTCTTTTGCAAAACCATATAAATTTTTATCAAGAAATCCCCAACCTTCTAATCCTCCTGTATATCTACCATTATTTTTAGCTGATATATAATCAAAAATTTCATAATCTCCATGTTGTTTATAGAATTTATCTCTTCCTCCAAAAGAAATATCTGAACCACACATAAATATTTGATTGTATCCTTCTTTTTTAAGAATTTCTCCGAAGCGAAGTAGCTCCTGGCAAGAAATTTTTATACTTACCATAATTATTTCCACCTATTGCACTTATTTTTAAGGGTAAGCCTGTAGATTGTGCTACTAATGCTCCAACTGTCCACTCTGTTCCAGAACATTTTTTAAATCCGCCTATCACATTAGAATTATTTGAAAAGTTTATATTTTTCTCCATCAAATTTGTTATTTCTGGAATTAAATTTTTTTCCATACATCCATTTTTACTGTAATCTGCATAAGAATTTTCCATAGATTCTAAAACTATGTATATTAAATTTCTTTTATTTTCTGGAAATGTTATAGCTACTGAATTAGGATCTACATAATTTTCTTCAATCATATAGCTTGAGTATATTTGTCTTAGTATATAACCTATTATTTTTGTTTTTACAATAGAATATGATAACAAACTTACTAATGTAATAGTTAGTAAAATATTTCTGTATTTTTGTTTTGGTATTTTTTTCACTGGTAAAAAATATAGTATATTAAATAGCAATATTCCTATTAAGCTTGGTATTAATATTGATACTATTCCATTTTTTACTGTATTAGGATCTGTTCCATCTAGTGGCTGAGATAATTGAAATAATATACTTTCAATTGTGCAACTATTAAAACTTTTATATACCCATGTAATTGCTGAAACTAGTACAATACAAAATAATATTAATATTTGTATGGTAGTTACTTTAAAATATTTTTTAACTTTAGTATATTCATTTTTCTCTTTTGTTTTAAAAAACTTTTCAGACTTTATACTATTTTTATCTTCTACATTACTAGTCATTTGTTTGTTTTCTTTTTGAGTTTTCACTATTTCTTTAGTCTCTTTAATATTATCATTGTTTTGCTTATTTACTATATTATTTTTCTTATTAACTTTATTTACTTTCTTTTTCTTATATTTTTTTTTCTTATTCTTTTTCTCCTTTGTTTTCATAATCTACCCCTTATATACTTTAACTTCTATTAAAATATACTATATAGCCAAGTAAAAATCAATGTTTTATTTTGCTATTTTTGCTTTTTAAAAAAATAGACAGATAAATAAAAATTTATCTGTCTAAAAACATTTTTGTATATTTAATTTACATTCTATTTCATTAAATATTCTTGATGAGCTAAATACCAATCAATAGTTTTTACTATTCCATCTTTAAACATAGTTTTTGGTGCCCAATTAAATTCATTTTTCAATTTTGTAGGATCTATAGCATATCTATAATCATGTCCTTTTCTATCTTCAACATAAGATATTAGGCTTTCTGGTTTTCCAAGTCTTTCTAGTATTAATTTAACAATTTCTATATTTCTTTTTTCATTATGTCCACCAATATTATATCTTTCTCCTTTTTTACCTTGATGTAAAATTATATCTATAGCTTCGCAATGATCTTCTACAAATAACCAATCTCTAATATTTAGTCCTTCACCATATACTGGTAATGGTTTGTCTTGCATTGCTAATGAAATCATATGAGGAATTAATTTTTCATGATGTTGATATGGTCCATAATTATTTGAACAATTTGTAACTGATACATTCATTTTATAAGTTTCACTATAAGCAAAGGCTATTAAATCTGAGGATGCTTTTGAAGCTGAATATGGACTATTAGGCTGAATTGGTGAAGTTTCAGTAAAGTATCCTGTCTCTCCAAGTGTTCCATACACTTCGTCTGTAGAAACATGTACAAATTTATTTTCACTTCCTTCTCCCCAGAATTGTTTTGCTGCTTCTAATAAAGTATGTGTTCCAATTACATTTGTATGTGTAAATACAAATGGATTCTTTATACTATTATCAACATGTGATTCTGCTGCAAAGTGAACTATTGCGTCTATATTATATTTTTTATATGTTTCCATTACAAAATCAAAATCACAAATGTCACCTTGCACAAAAGTTATTTTATCTTTTATATTATCTAAATTATGAATATTTCCTGCATAAGTTAATTTATCAAATACAATAATATTATATTTTCCTTCATATTTTTTTACCATTAATTCTGCAAAATTTGCTCCTATAAACCCTGCTGCACCTGTTATTAATATATTTTTCATAATTTAATTTCTCCTTTATTTATATATATTTTATTCTTATTTTTGATTATTTCAAATTCTTAAATAAATCTGTATTTTTTAATTCCTCTAAAGTAGGCCACAATCCATCTTTTTCAGAAGTTAAATATTCTTCTGGTTTCATACCTTTAATTTCTGGCCATATAATTCCTATTTCAGGATCATTCCACTTTAATCCACCTTCTGCTGAATGATTATATACATCATCACATTTATAACTAAATTCTGCTTCCTCTGACAGTACTAAAAATCCATGAGCAAATCCTCTAGGTATCATAAACATTTTTTTATTTTCTTCTGAAAGAATAACACCTTCCCACTTAC
>JAAVXQ010000041.1 GCA_022790685.1 Clostridia bacterium | reverse complement strand
TTAATATTTTTTTTAAAGTATTTAATCACAATTTTTATGATTAATTTTGACCTTATTTTTTATGTTTTTAATGTGCTTTTTATGGTAACTTCTTGCTGTGACTGTTTTATATTTTAGCACCTCTATTTTACTTTGTCAACACCTTTTTCAATTTTCCTAAAAATATTATTGTAAACTCAAAACTATTATTTAATTATTTAATGTTATCTATGCTTTTATTATACTTTCTAAAGCTAGTAATATCATATTATTCATTGATTTTTGTCTTGCCTCTGAAGTTAAATTCCCTTCTTTGCAAATTGAATCTGCAACTGTTAATAAACAACTAGCTTGTTTATTTAAAACTTTTGCTACATAAAAAAGTGCAAAACTTTCCATCTCTGCACCCATTATTTCATTTTCTAGTGGCAAACTATTTGCAAATAGCTTTGGATTTTCTAAATATGGATCAAAAAATTCTGTACATGCTATATTGCATTTTTCATATTTCTGATTAGTTTCTTTTGCTACATCTTCTATAATATTGTTTAGCTTATTTGAAGAATCTATCATGTGACACTCTTCCCCTGTCATATTTTTTGCAAAATTTCCAGCTGTATAACTTTTATCCACTAAAACTATATCAAGTAAATTTAAATAATCAGTATATGCTCCGCAAGAACCTATTCTTATTATATTTTCTACTCCATAAAACTTATATAGTTCATAAGAATATATTCCTATACTTGGCATTCCCATCCCAGAAGCCATAACTGTTATCTCTTTTCCTTTATACTTACCTGTATAAGCATATATTCCTCTTACAGAATTTACTAATTTATATTCTTCCAAGAAATTTTCTGCTATATATTTTGCCCTCATTGGATCTCCTGGCATTAAAACATTTCTTGAAATTTCTCCTAATTTTGCTTCATTATGAATTGCCATACTTATACCTCCATTTAAATTTAATATAATCTATTTTACTTTCCACCATTTATCTTTAGGTTCGCTATTTCCAGTTCTAAATTCTGCATCACCATATACTTTATCAGCTATATACGAAACCTTTAGTTCTCTATCCATCACATACATCTCTGTATTTAATAAACTTTCTAAAGAATTTACCTTAATCTTTCCTGATGTAGTATCTACTTTTGCTTCAACAAGTTCATCTTTTAATCCATTTGCATATCCTGGAGCTAGTTTTGTCATTCCTTCTTTCGTAATCCAATACAATTCTTGATTAGACGAGTTTACAATTTTCATAATAGAAGATTCATTTTCTAGATTTGATATAATATCATCTATACTATTTTCATCAGTTAGTAAAATACCTATGCTTTCTTCAATTCCTGCTATATTAGTATATATTTTCGCTGCATTCGCACTATCTATTGCAGAATCTTTTGGAACAAGTACTACAATTGAAGCCCCAGCTAATATTAACATTACTATAATAGTTATAACTAACGCAGAAAGAGTCACTCCTCTATTATTTTTTAGTCTCATAAAACTCTCCTTTATTATCTATTTTTATCAATTATAATAATAATTCATTTCTTTTTCAATATATAAAATATATGTTTTTTTGCATTCAATAAAAATACGTGTAACCTTTTCTACAAAATCCAATTTTAATAGACTTTATCTTTATATAAAATCTCATACATTTCTCTCTTTTATAAAGCATCTTTACCAAAAAAACGCATTAAAATAATATTTCAATGCGTTTTAACATTTATTTTTATTCAGCATAATATAGATCATATATTCCTTCATCTATGCTATGTTCTATTTCTAGTTCTTTGATTTTCTGAAGATTTTCCAAATTATATGAGATAATATTTTTATATCCAAGTGAATATAAAGTATTTTCAATATATATTGTTCTTTCTATACTATTAATATTCTCACCTGTAATTCTTCCATATTCTTCAAATCCTTTTTCTAAATCAATCTTAAATAATTCAAAAGTATTTTTTCCATTACTTCCCACAGTAATTCCAATTAGATTATCAGCCTTTTTATAAAATAATGATTTATGATTGTATAATATATCTGAATAAGTATAAGAGTTACCTATATCAATATTAAATATTTCTTTTGGGTTTTCTGCATCTGAGACATCAAACATTGACATTTTCATATTATAATTAGTAATTCCTCCATAGCCATTATCTTTTGTATTATATCCAATTCCAATTATATGATTTTCATCATATGGATGTAAATATGCACTATATCCTGGAATTTTAAGCTCACCCTTTATTTGTGGATTTGTAGGATCAGATAAATCTATTACAAATAATGGATCTATTTGTTTAAATGTAACAATATACCCATACTTACCTATAAATCTAACTGCATATATTTTTTCGTCTTTTGCCAAATTATCTATTCTTCCGATTTCTTTTAGTTCCTCATCTAATACATATAATCTATTTCCATCAATAGTTTGTTTAAAAGTATTTATATCTTCTTCATCATTTTGAATATTTTCCTCAGCCTCCTCTTTTATTCTGATGTTTGTTGCTACTCGTAGCTTTCCTTCATATTCATCCATTGAAAATTGATTATTTAAATATCCTTCTACTTCACCCTTAGCCTTTAAAGAAATATGTGAATTATTTAAGTCAAATTTATATATAGTAGTTTTTGATTTATAATAGTCCCTATAATCACTATAATTCGTTTTAGTTATATATAAGTTTTTTTCGCTTGCATATATTTGGCTACTTGCTCCCCAAAAAGTTTCTATATTAAGAGGCTCGCTATTATTAATATTAAAACCTCCTACTAGCATATAACTATTATAGTCTGTATCTTTAAAATATACTATATCTGAATAATTTACAGTTTTTGCTTCTTTTGTTTCTAAAGAATCTTTAACTAATGGAAGAATATCCTCATCTTTTATTCCTTCATAATAATATACTGACTTAGTACTAATAAAATATATATTATCTCCTATCATTCTGGAATTAATATAATTTCCATCTAAACATACTTCTCTAATAACTTTTAAGTTTTCTTTATCAGAAACATCATATACTATGGCTTTAGCCATAGTAGTAGTCTTTATTCTGGCTATATCATAATATACATCACTTCTTTTAGCTGTACTATTTTCTATATTTTCTTCATATTTATAATAATTTCCTAAAACTATTAATTTATTTTCTTTTATAAATATTTCTCTTGGACTAAATCTTTCTTTTTCTTTAGAAATTTCAATTGTTGAAATTTCTTTCATTTCTTCTGCATTTATTATAATAACTTTATTTCCTACAACATAATAAATAAACTCTCCATCTGTCTTTACAGTATCTGCTTCATCAACATTTTCTACTTGTATATTTGTAGTAGAATAGTCTATTTTTGATGTGCTTTTTTCTTTAATATCACTGCTTTCTATCTGTACACTATCTTCTACCATAGTTTCTCTTTTTATATCATAATTTTCTTTTAAAACATTTTTTAGTTCTTCCATGCTTTTAAATCTTGGTAAATCATTTTTTTCTTTTGCAATTTGTATTTTATCATTATTTCCCATTGTATATTTATTATCATCAGAAATATTATTTCTCTTTAAATAATTAAGTTCAAATATTCCTATAGAAAATATTAATGCAAAAACTGCAACACTTGATATCAATCTTATATAAACTATTTTGTTACTCTTTTTTTCTTTTATTTTATTTATTGTCTTCTCTTTTAAGTCTTTACTTGCATGAACTTCATTAATAGCTTTTTTATAATTATCTTTATTCATTTTCAAACCCTCCTTCTATTTTCTCTTTTAGCATTTCTCTTGCTCTAAATAGCCATGTCTTTATTGTGCCTTCGCTTGTTTTCATTAGTTTTGAAATCTCTTTTACTTTATATCCTTCATAATAGAATAAATATATTACTGTTTTATAATTTTTAGGAAGCTTAGAAACTATCTCGAAAATTTCCTTTTTATTATCATTTTCTAAAATTATATTATCCTCTAGATTGGTAACACGTTTATTCCATACAGATTTTCTTATATTCTTACTTAGGTTTATTGTAACACGTATAAACCAAGCCTTTTCATGTTCACAGTTTTCAAATACAGGTGCTCTTTCACTATATTTCATAAAAACTTCTTGAAAAATATCTTCTGCATTTTCAATACTTTGGCATCTTGTTAGGGCAATTCTATAAACCATATCTGAATATTTTTCTACAATTTCATCTATATCTGTTTGTTTTTGCATAATATCCTCCTATCTATTATTAATACAACTTAGAAGTGCTTTTGGTTTCATTTTTCTATATTTCTTAAAAAAATTATAACAATATGACTTTTCTTCTGCAATATTATCAGTCTTTATTCTTATACTTACTTATTAAATATGAATTTAAGTATGTCGAATTTTGTTGAATATTATAATACGAAAATTAGGTAGTTTAGCGACTTTTTATTGCATATTTTTTTTTATAATAATATAATCTTTTTTGTAAATATTTACACATTATTTAAGGAGGGATTATTTTGAAAGAAAAAATCAAAATACTTATTGCAGATGATAATTTAGATTTTGTTTCAACACTAGTTACATATTTAAACACACAAGAAGATATGGAGGTTATCGCAACAGCAAAAGATGGTTTAGACGCATTTGATAAAATTTTGGAGGTAAAACCTGATATAGCTATATTAGATGTCATTATGCCACACTTAGATGGAATTGGTGTATTAGAAAAATTAAACAATTCTAATCTTACCACTCTTCCTATTTGTATAATGCTATCTGCTGTTGGACAAGACAGAGTCACAACTCAAGCTATTAACTTAGGTGCACAATATTATATTCTAAAACCCTTCGAAATGGATGTATTAATAAAACGTATAAGAGAACTAACAAAAAAAGCTCCACTTAATCAAGCAAACTTTTTAGCAAAAGATTCAAAAAATTCATATATTGATGTAAATTCAGGAATAAATAAAGAAACAAATTTAGAAGCTATGGTAACAAATATAATCCATGAAGTTGGGGTTCCTGCACATATTAAAGGATACCAATATTTAAGAGATGGCATTATGATGGTAGTTGACAACATTGAAATTATTAATCAAATTACAAAACAACTTTATCCAGACTTAGCTAAAAAATATAAAACAACTGCATCAAGAGTAGAACGAGCAATTCGCCATGCAATAGAAGTAGCTTGGTCTAGAGGTCAGTTAGAAACTGTAGATAGTATATTTGGATATACTGTTTCTTCTAATAAAGGAAAACCTACTAATTCAGAATTTATTGCCATGATTGCTGATAAATTAAGACTAGAAATTAAATCAGCATAAAATTTATATTAGAATAAATCTAAAATTTACCCTAAATTATATAAATAAAAAAGATAGTATGTAAAATAAACCTTTAAAATACTATCTTTTTTATTTTTATTTATCTATAATAATATATTTTTCTTTAATTATCTCACTATTTAATATTAAAAAATTAAAATCTTCTTTTTTATCTATCATACATTTATATTGTTCCCTGGTAAGATTTATAAACACATTAATATTTTCACTATAATCGATATTTTCAATTTCAATATTATTTTGTTTTAAATAATATTTTAGCTTTTCTAAATCTGAATATCTTACTACTATTTTGCTATTTACTCCAAGTTCCTTATAAATTTCTTTTGTTTGTTCCAAAGTTTCCAAAAAAGCACCAGTATATGCTCTTACTAATCCTCCTGTTCCTAATAGAATTCCTCCAAAATACCTTGTAACTACTACTAATATATTAGTCAAGTTTTTAGAAGTAATTATATTTAACATAGGTGATCCTGCAGTTCCAGATGGTTCTCCATCATCACTAAATCTATTTATAATTCCATCTTTTGTCATAACACTAAATGCATAGCAGTTATGTCTAGCAAGTATATGTTTTTTCTTTATTTCTTTAATTATATTTTCTGCCTCTTCTACAGTTTCTATATAAAAAACATTTGCAATAAATTTGGATTTCTTCTCTAATATCTCTCCTGAAACATTTTCATTTATAGTTTTAAACATCATCTTTCTCCCATGTTTTCTAAGTTACTTCTTATTAGTTACTTCCAGCTACATATCCTGTTGAATATGCTATTTGTAGGTTAAATCCACCAGTATACGCATCTACATCAATAATTTCTCCTGCAAAAAACAATCCTTTAATTATTTTAGATTCCATTGTCTTTGGATCTATTTGTTTCGTATCAATTCCTCCTGCTGTAATAATAGCTTCTTCTACAGGCCTAAAACCCTTTATAGATATATCAAATCTTTTCAGCAATTCTACAATTCTTTTTCTTTCTTGTTTAGTTATTTCATTAACCTTTTTTAATTCATCTATATTAGTTCTTGTTATAAATTCTTTTATCATTTTTTTAGGTAATAATTTATCTAAACTATTTTTAAATTCTTTATTCTTAAATTCTTCAAAATCTCTTCTTACTCTTAAGTCTAGTTCTTCTAAAGTAAGTGCTGGCTTTATGTCTATATATAATTTTATGCTATTATTTTTAAGTAATTCCTTTATATTTCTATATCTTAATAAATGTGCCGAACTGCTAAGAATCGTTGGACCACTTACTCCAAAATGTGTAAATAGCATTTCTCCAAAATCTTCATAAATATTTTTATTTGAACTTACATCTTTTATTATAATTTTTACATTTTTTAAAGATAATCCTTGCATATTCTGACATATTCGAGGTTCTGCCTCTAAAGGAACTAGCGAACCTTGCACTTTAATTATATTATGTCCTAGTTCTCTTGCCATTTCATAGCCATCACCTGTAGATCCTGTTATAGAATAGCTTTTTCCTCCTGTTGCGAGTATTACTTTATCAGCTAAAATTTTATTTTTAGCTTCAGTTTCTACTCCAATAGCCATATTTTCTTTTACTAATATTTTTTTTACTCTTACTCCTGTCATTACTTCTATATTGCATTTTTTTATTTCCTTAATAAATGCATTTAAAACATCTTCTGCTTTATCAGAAACTGGAAATATTCTCGATCCTCTTTCTTCTTTTACTTCTACTCCATTTTCTTTTAATAAGTTTATTATATCTATATTTGTAAAACTTTGAAATGCACTATATAAAAATCTACCATTTCCTGGAACATTTTGTATAAACTCATTTATATCTAATGCACTTGTTATATTGCATCTGCCTTTGCCTGTTATTAGTAATTTTCTTCCTAATGCTTTATTTCTTTCTAATATAACAACTTTATCTCCTTTTTTTGAAGCTGCTATTGCAGAAATTATGCCCGCTGGTCCACCACCTATAACTATTACTTTCATATTATTTCCTTTTATATTTTATTTGCACCTTAATTCATATTATTTATATATGTCTTTATAAATTCATATGTAAACTCTTGACAAGCTTTT
>JAAVXQ010000040.1 GCA_022790685.1 Clostridia bacterium | reverse complement strand
AGCCAATACTAAAGGATATAATCTAAATAATAATAACAACTTCTTATTTGGAAAAGATGAAACTCTACTTCCAAAATTCACAAAAATATTTGGATTAAACTATTCAGTAAATGTATATTATTTTAAAATTAAATCACCACAATTAAATCTTAATAAAACTCAAATAAATATTCATTTACCTATGGAATACAGAAAAAAAAACAACCAAAGTTTATTAGATATCATTTTACTAAAAATGTATACTCAAATAGCAGAAACTGAAATTGAAAACATAATGGAAAAAGCAAGGCATATTTTTGGATTTGCCCCTGAAGATTATGAAATTAAAAAACTTTCTTCTTCTCTTGCTGTTTGTAATCAAGATTTACAAATAATTAGTATAAATCCATATATTGTTATGTATTCAAAAAACATAATTGAATATATTATATTTCACGAATTTTGCCATTTAAAATATAAAACTCATTCTAAAAAATTTTATGATATGTTAAAAAAATATAAACCCAATTATGAAAATATTGCTAGGCAAATACCTAACTTAAAATATTAATTATAATATCTTAATTAACCGACAAAAATTAATATAATATTTTTATCTAACAAAAATATTATATTAACTTACCTTACCTAACTTATATACCAAATTCTGCAAACTTAATAAAATTTCTTTTCATTAAAAAAGGCCTTAAATAAACGATATGTCTATTTAAGGTCTTTTTTATCTCTATTTTATAACTATATTATATATCTTTCCTTTTACGTAAATTTCTTTTACAATATTTTTCCCCTCTAATAGTATTTTAATAGTTTCATCTGAATGTACAATTTCTTTTACCATTTCTTCTTCTGCATCTTTATCAGCTTTTACTACAACTTTAACTTTACCATTTATCTGTACTGGTATTTCAATTTCATCATCTATTGTTTTGGCTTCATCATATTGTGGCCATTCAGTATCATTAATTGTTTTTGTTTCACCTATCATACTATATATTTCTTCTGTCATATGTGGTGCAAATGGATTTAATAATTGTAAAAATGTTTTATACTCTGCTTTATTTATTTTTTTATCTTTATAAAATTCATTTACCATTGTCATAAATGTTGCAACAGATGTATTAAATTTCATTTCTTCTATATCTGATGAAACTTTTTTAATGGCTTTATGTATCATTTTTTCATGTTCTTTTGAGTACTCTTCTCCATCTTCTAATATTTCTTGAAGATTCCATACTCTATCTAAAAATTTACCACATCCTCTAATAGATTCCATAGACCAAGGCGCTGTTTGATCAAAAGGTCCCATAAACATCTCATATACTCTAAAAGTATCTGCACCAAATTCTTTTACTATATCATCTGGATTTATTACATTCCCCTTAGATTTAGACATTTTTTCTCCATTAGAACCTAAAATCATACCATGAGAAGTACGTTTTTGATATGGCTCTTTTGTAGGAACAACTCCTATATCATATAAAAATTTGTGCCAAAATCTAGAATACAATAAATGAAGTGTTGTATGTTCCATTCCACCATTATACCAATCTATTGGTGACCAATATTCTAGAGCCTCTTTTGAAGCTAATGCTTCATTATTATGTGGATCCATATATCTTAAGAAATACCATGAAGATCCTGCCCATTGAGGCATTGTGTCTGTTTCACGTTTAGCTTCTTTTGAGCAACAAGGACACTTGGTTTTAATCCATTCTGTTTGTTTTGCTAATGGAGATTCTCCATTCTCTCCTGGTTCATAGTCCTCTATATCTGGAAGAACTAATGGTAATTCTTTCTCGTCAATTGGATTCCATCCACATTCCTCGCAATACACCATTGGAATTGGTTCTCCCCAATATCTTTGACGAGAAAATACCCAATCACGTAATTTATAATTTACTTTTCTTTCTCCTAATTTGTTTTCTTCTATATATTTAATTGCTTTTTCTATTGCTGATTTTGAATCTAGTCCATTTAAAAATCCCGAATTAACAGCCATACCATTTGAAACATCTGTAAAAGGTTGTTCCATAATATTATTTGTATCTTCTGACTGCTCTTCTGTTTTTGATTTAATAACTTGTTTTATAGGCAAGTTAAATTTTTTAGCAAACTCAAAATCTCTTTCATCATGTCCTGGAACCGCCATAATAGCACCTGTTCCATAAGTTATTAATACATAATCAGAAACCCATATTGGTATATGTTCATTTGTTAATGGATTTATAGCTTTAATTCCTTTTATTTCAACACCTGTTTTTTCTTTATTAAGTTCTGATCTTTCAAAATCTGATTTAAGAGCAGACTTTTCTTTATAATTATTTACTTCTTCTAAATTTTCAATTCTATTTGCATATTTTTTAATTAGTTCATGTTCTGGAGCTACTACCATATATGTTGTACCAAAAATTGTATCTGGTCTTGTTGTATATATTAGCAAACTATCATCAGTTCCGTCAATTTTAAAATTAACTTCTGCTCCTTCACTTCTTCCAATCCAATTTTTTTGTTGAGCTTTTATTTTTTCTAGAAAATCTATGTCATCTAAATCATCTATTAATCTTTGCGCATATTCTGTAATTTTTAACATCCATTGAGACTTTTCTTTTTGTACTACTGGACTTCCACATCTCTCACAAACACCATTTACTACTTCTTCATTTGCAAGTCCTACTTTACATCCTGTACAGAAATTTATTGGCATTGTTGCTTTATAAGCTAATCCTTTTTTATATAGCTGAATAAAAATCCATTGTGTCCATTTATAATATTCTGGATCTGTAGTGTTTACTTCTCTAGACCAATCAAAAGAAAATCCTAATGATTTTAGTTGTTCTCTAAAATGATTGATATTATTTTCAGTAGTAATCTTTGGATGAACATGATTTTTGATTGCATAATTTTCAGCAGGGAGTCCGAAAGCATCAAAACCTATTGGATATAAAACATTATATCCTTCCATTCTCTTTTTTCTCGCAATAATGTCTAATGCAGTATAACTTCTTGGGTGACCTACATGAAGTCCTTGTCCTGATGGATATGGAAATTCAATAAGTCCAAACCATTTTTTCTTAGTGTAATCATTTTTTGCATTAAATGTTCCTTCTTCGTACCATTTTTTTTGCCATTTTTGCTCTACATTTTTAAAATTATAACTCATATGCTTTCTCCCCTTTTCATTATAATGTTTTATATTATATATCACTCTAGACATTTTTGCAATATTAGAAAATTAAAAAATATATAAGTATAAAATACTTATATATTTTGTATATTAGTTATAAAAACTTTGCTCTTGATTTTTACATTCAAATTTTATAAAAAAAGAATATGATAGTCATATTCTCCTTATATATTTATTCTTATGCTTTTTTTGCAATTTCTGCTAATTCGCTAAAAGCTTTGCTATCTGATACTGCAAGTTCTGCTAGCATTTTTCTGTTAATAGAAACATTAGCTTTTTTTAGTCCAGCTATTAGTTTACTATATGTTAATCCATTCATTCTAGCTGCTGCATTTATTCTTACTATCCATAATTTTCTGAAATCAGATTTTTTATCTTTTCTTCCAACATATGCATACATTCCAGATTTCATAACAGCTTGTTTAGCCATTCTGTATCTGTAATGTTTTGCTCCATAATATCCTTTTGCTTGTTTTAATACTTTTTTATGTCTTGCTCTTGTTGTTCTTGCTGTTTTTACTCTTGCCATTTATTTTCAACTCCTTCTACTCTTAAAATTTAATTCTAGTTACCATATGGTAATAATTTTTTGATTCCTGCTACTACAGTTTTATCTGCATAAGCATCTTGAACTTTTCCTGATTTTTTTTGTCTTGTTGTTTTTGTTGCTAAACGATGTCTTCTATTAGCTTTTGTTCTTTTTACTTTTTCTGTTGCAGTGTAAGAATATCTTTTCTTTGCTGCTTTGTTTGTTTTTAATTTTGGCATTTTCTAAATACTCCCTTCACTTTATATTTTTTTTGTTAATATTACAAACATTGTTTTACCTTCTAAGAATGGCTTTTTCTCAACTGTTGATATATCTGACAAATCTTCTACAAATTTGTTTAATATAGTTTCTCCTGTTTTTATATTATTAAGCTCTCTTCCTCTAAATCTTACTGTGAATTTTACTTTGTTCCCATCTTCTAAAAATCCTCTTGCATTTTTACTTTTAAAATTAAAATCATGTTCACCTATATTTGGTGTAACTCTAATCTCTTTAATTTCAATAGCCTTTTGATTTTTTCTAGATTCCTTTTCTTTCTTAGCTTGTTCAAATTTGTATTTTCCATAGTTCATTATCTTACATACTACTGGTTTTGCATTTGGAGCAACTAATACTAAATCTAAGTCTTTATTTTCAGCCATTTCTATTGCTGCATCTAAACTTAAGATTCCGATTTTTTCTCCATCTTCTCCAATTACTTGAACTTCTGATTCTTTTATTTGTCTATTTATAGGCAATTCTTGTTTTATAGTAAAACACCTCCAAAAAAAAATTTGACTTATTTTAAAAAGTCAAATCCACATAACAATTCAAATTTATACTATTTTTATATGTATAAAGTTTTATTATTTACCTTATGCTTACTTTTAAAAGATAAGGTGAGCAAGTGGATGCTTCTTTTTAAAACATAGATATTATAAAACATTTTTCCCATTATGTCAATACTTTTTATAGTTTTTATTATAATTTAAATAAAATTAATTTTAAATTTATTATTCATTGTAAATATCTTTTATTTATGATATAAAATTAACAATATAAAATTAGGAGCTATAAATTATGAATTTTATTAGTATTTTAAAAAAAGAAAAACAAACTACTTATGCAGACTCTATTACCTTTAAAGATTTTATCACATATTTAGAAAATCATACTCTTATTATAATAATTACAATTGTTATATTACTTCTTTCACATGGATACTTATTATTTAATAATAATATTGGTATTGACACTAATGTTTTTATAGATGATCCTGAAAGTAATTATAATTGGATAGAAAATGGCAGATTCGGCTTATTAATTCAAAAAAGTCTTTTACATTTGAACTCTTTTTCTTTATTTTATGCTGAAATGTTAGCTATAATATTTTTATTGCTTTTTTGCCTAGTAACCTATTATACCTTTTATAAAATAAGTGGAAAAGACTTTAATTTAATAAATTTATGTATTCCTATAATTGGTTTTACACACCCTATCTGGACGGAGCAATTCATATTTATTCTTCAAATAGCCGAAATCGCTTTTTCATTATTTTTAACTATACTTGCAGTTTTATTTGTTTTTAAATGGATTATTGAAAAAAAGTTTATATATTCTATTTTTAATATAGCACTTCTAACAATAGTGATTGGTTCTTATCAGTCATTTTTTGTTATTTATATAGCTTTATGTTTATTTTCATTTATATTATTATATGAAAACCAAAACTTTAATGAAGATAATAAACTTGAATATATATGGATTTCAATAGCTAAACTTTTAGGAACTTTCTTTATATCTTTTATATTATATAATTTAATTATAAAATTTTTGGGTTGTGATTTTAATTATTTAAATAATTCTATGGGATGGAAAAATTTACCAAAGCAATACTGTATAAAAAATATTTTTAATCATTTTAAAGAATTACTACTTGGAGCTCGGAAATTATTATAACTTTGGACTACCACTATTTTTAGGTATAAGTTTATTAATAGGTATATATAATAGCATAAAAACTTCTAAAGTTTCAAAAGTATTTGATAAAATAACTTATTTTATAGTATATATTTTATTTGCTCTATCACCTATATTACTTACTATATATTTAGGTCAAACCTCTGTTTTAAGAAGTCAATTCTTTATACCTATAATAGAAGCTATTTCTATGATATTTGTTATTTACTATTTATGTAATAATAAATATTACAACATCATTAAATATATTGTAGCTATAATAATATCTATTTTATTTTTAGAGCAAAGCTATATGACTCAAAAATTATATTATGCTGATTATCTAACTAGACAAAATGATGTTCAAATAGCTTATCAATTAATATATGATCTTAATAAATTAGGAATTACAAATGCTGATAAAATATATTTCTATGGACATTTAGAAGAAAGAATTAGTCCTTCTTCTATAATAGGTGAAAATATAGGAATATCAAACTTTGAATTTGGATATTCTGCAGAGCCTTTATATTACTTTAGTACCTGTAATATAATAAGATTATTCAGTTCTTTAGGATATAATCTTACTCCAATTTCTCCTGAGCAAGTAAATGAAGCTAGGATAAATACTGGAGCTATTACTGCTAATTGGCCTAAAGAAGATAGTATTAAAAAATTTGACAATTACTATATTGTTAAATTAGGAGATTGTTAATAATATTTTATACCTAATAGTATATTTCTTAGTCATATATACTGTTAGGTATTTTTATTTTCGTCAGAAGCTCCCTTTTCATTGCAATTTCTACAACTAGATATTGTTGAAAGAGTATCTCCTAATTGCGAAAATATATCACTAAGTAAATCTAATTCATCATCATCTACCTCACACGCAATCCAATTAGCAATTGCTGTTATAAAACTTGTAAGTTCTAATCCACTCATAATATATCACCTAATATAATTATATTTTTTTATTATAAATAATGTTCCCTATAACTTTAAATAATTGTAAAATTTGTATTTATGTTTAAATTATGTTAAAATGTAAATGTAAAAACATGGCGAGCGCCGAAAGGAGATGCTTTATGACCTCAAATCAGCTAGACTTTTCGACGGTGGTGTCGGATTTACTATCCAAATCAACTGAGCCACTACCTGCTGGTAGCTTTACCTTTACTGGTTCTTTCTGCGACCAAGTTATTTCATACATCGCAGCAAAAAGACTAGATATCCAGGTGGGCTTGGCAAGTGGCTATTCTTTCGTCTATAGTCTTGAAGATTATGAAACAGTGATAGATCATATACGAAAGAATTATTTAATTTATCAGGAATATCGTATGTAAAATAATCAAAAGCATTCACGTTTGTTTCTGGGGTTAGTAGCTGTAATACTTCGGTGTTACAGCTACTTTTCTTTTTATAGCATTTATTATTGCAAAAAATATATTTTAGTGCTATACTTTCATATGATTAAAATTTAGGAGGTACTTAATATTATGGACGATTTAGAACTCGAAGCCTATGCTTCTGAAGAAGCCAGTCGGTTATTAGCACATGACTTTTCTTTCTTCAATCCCTACACTTGTATAATCGAAGCACATGATATTCCTTTTACGGAACGTGATGCCTTTTATCAAAAAGTAGAGGAGGAACTCTTACGAAAGGGTGAAAAAATCATGCGCCATGGAGAGTTTTTCAAAATATCCAGATATCAAGCGTAAAGATATGGGGGCTACTCAAGATTATGAGTGGCCCCCTGTCTTATCTTAAAAATATCAAGTTAAATATGCATCTATTTTATGTGCATAATATAAAAATTGACTTTTTATGTAAAGTATGTTATAATAATATTGTGGAATTTTATACCCAAAAAAAATAAGTCTATCAGGAGGATTACACTATGAATACTACGACTCTGACATTTGAGATCTTGAATGCAGAAATGAACGTGGAGGAGGACATCATTTTCAGCAACAACTCTGCCGACAGTAAGCCCCTCGAGGTATATGTGCTCCTTAGGTCTTCTTTGGAGGACGGCCTTCGGGTCATCGGCATCTCTTACAAGCTGGACGATTCCAAGGATGTTTACCAGCTCCGCATGCTGTGCAAGATGTCCGGCGGTACCCGCTTCCTTTCCACAATCATTGGCAAGAAGGTTCGTGCCATCGTGCAAGATGATGACAAAGTGCTTGCCTATGGCTATCCTAACTGCGATGTCTTCGCTCTCCATAACACCAAGGACAATGGGCTTATGAGCGAAGCCAAAGCTAAAGAACTGCTGAGTCATTCCTGAGTCTTAAACCCATCCAAAATTGGAACCTGAAAAGAACTTTTAGAGGAGTGCGATTCGTTTCGCACTCCTCGACCTTTTAATATATATTATTTTAATTTCTTTTAAAATATAAAAAGCAATAGTCTACATAGACTACCGCTGTAGATAACTCTTTTTGATTACCGCCAAAATAGCTCTTTTTTTTATCTCTTAGAGAATTGTGGCGCTTTTCTAGCTTTTTTAAGACCATATTTCTTTCTTTCTTTCATTCTTGGATCTCTTGTTAAGAAACCATTAGTTTTAAGAATTGGTCTATATTCTGAATTAGCTTCTAATAAAGCTCTCGCTATACCATGTCTTATAGCACCTGCTTGACCTGTATATCCTCCACCTGTAACTTTTACTATAACGTCATATTTACCAACTGTATTTGTAACTGCAAATGGTTGATTAACTATAACTTTTAATATTTCTGTTCCGAAATATTCATCTAATTTTCTTCCATTAACTGTTATTTCACCTTTTCCAGCCATTAATCTAACTCTTGCTATAGATTCTTTTCTTCTACCTGTTCCTTGGAATACTATATTTTCAGATTTTTTTGTCATCTTATTTTACCTCCCAAACTTCTGGTTTTTGAGCTGCATTTTCATGTTCATTACTTGCATATACTCTTAATTTCTTAATCATTTGTCTTCCTAATCTGTTGTGAGGAAGCATTCCTTTTACTGCAAGAAACATTGCTTTTTCTGGTGTATTATCCATCATTACTCTAGCTGATGTTTCTTTCATTCCTCCAATATATCCTGAATGATGTCTGTAAACTTTTTGATCTAATTTATGACCTGTTAAAACAGCATCTTTACAATTAATAACTATTACATAATCTCCAACATCCATATGTGTTGTAAATGTTGGTTTGTGTTTTCCTCTTAATAATTTTGCAACTTCTGTTGCAACTCTACCTAAAGGTTTATTTTGTGCATCTATTATATACCATTTTCTTTCGATTTCGCCTGCTTTTGGGCTATATGTAGTATTATTCATGGTAATAAATACCCTCCATTCTTAAATTTAATTTTTATTTATATATAAAATTTAAATTTAACTACCGGGGAGAAGTTAAAAATAAATTTACATACTTACATAATGCTTAATTATTCTAATACAAAAATCTGTAAAAGTCAAGTGATATATTAAAAAAAGTTGCTTTTTTGGAAAAATTATGTTAAACTTTATAATGAGTATTCATTTTACAGCCGTATAGCGGTTAACAAGAACACACACATTTTTCTTTTATTTCTCTTTCAACTATCAACCAAAGCACAGATTCTAAAGAAAACACGAGGAAAAATCAATGAATATGAAATCTAGCAGTCCCGCAAAGAAAAACTGGTTCCACATCATAATCGCTTTTGTTACAGGAGTGTTTGCAACGCTTCTTATAGTCTTTGCCGTAAATAGTTCTTCTGTCAGCAATGAAAACCTGAACCTTGTCTCAAGCTATGAGCAATTTGGTTTCCAGGAATTCAATGCAGAAGAGCTCGAATCTCAACCCGGCTATTTGGCTATGCTCTCTATGAATGCTGAAAGAAAATGCCTCTTGGTAATGCTTGATAATGATATTTTGTATGAAAAAGCCATTATCGATTACTTTGAGGACATTCTTCGTCAGATTCCCAGGGGACAATATGAAAGCGATGTTTCACAGATTGAGAGTATGCTTGGGCATCATAAAGCTATGCTCGAGCAAACTCTGAAAGAACAAGAAGCCACTCGCTCTGCAATAGATCAAATGGATGATCTTATTGAGAAATATTTGAAATAAAATTAGATTTACTTAAATGTGTAGTGTTCTTTTAAGCCCATTGTCGTAACTGACAATGGGCTTGGCTTTTTTATATTCTATTTTATGCAACACTTTTATTTATTAATATTAATCCATTTTGATTTTTATTTATATAAATATTATTTTTATTTTCAAAATCTCTAAGTAATCCTTTATAAATTAATTTTTTATTTTCTAATTTTTTAAAATCTTCTGGTTTTATTAATTCTGGTAAATTAAGCTTTATTCCACCTTCTTCTAATACATATCTTACAAATTCCGCACAATAGAAGGCTGTATCTCTTGAAATCTTTTTATTAATTGCTACACAAAACAATCCTAGTATATTAAAATCATATAAATCTTTATTTTTCTCAATATCTTTTATCTCTTTTTTTACCTTATAATATACTTCATCTTCAACATCGACAGAATATAACACAGAAGTTGTATTTTTAAACCTTTTATATGTTCCACTATTTATTTTTTCATGAACAAATCCACCTATAAAAGGATTATAAGGATTTAGCCTTCCAAAAGAATATAATTCATTTAGATTTTCATCTAAAGAAATTGATACATGAGTATATTCATTTTTTGTATATAATTTTATTAAATTTGATAAAGCTGTTCCTGTATGTGACATTAAAATATATATCTTTTTCATTCGGTCCTCCTAAAAATTTATTTAATACACTTTAAATAAATTTTGTTATTTATTAAATCTAATATATTAATATCACATACTTATTAAACAATTATTTATATTTTATTAAGATTTTATTAAAATTAATATTCTTGTATTTCTCATAAAAAAATAATATTTTTCTTATTATTGTACTATTTTATTTATACAATTTTTATATTTTTCTTCTCTAATCTGTCATTTGTTTCATCTCTTATTATAGTATATATCACAGAAGCTACGGGAAGTCCTATTATCATTCCTACAATTCCAGCTAAACTTCCTCCAACAGTAACTGCAAGCAATACCCATATTCCTGGAAGGCCTACTGATTTTCCTACTACTTTAGGATATATTATATTATTTTCTAATTGCTGTAAAATTAATATAAAAATTATGAAAACAAGTGCCTTTACTGGTTCTATAGAAAGAATTAATATTGTTCCTATTACAATTCCAATAAATGCTCCAACTATTGGAATTAATGCTGTAAAAGCTATTAATATTCCTATAGTTACTGCATATGGAATTTGTAAAATTAACATTCCAATTGCACATAATACACCTAAAATCACAGCTTCTGTACATTGACCTTTTATAAAATTATAAAAAGTTGTATTAGACAGCTTTGAAATCTTGAATACATAATTTGCTTTTTCTTCACTTATATATGCACATATAAGCTTTTTAGATTGCCTTAGAAGTTTTTCTTTACTAAATAAAATGTAAATTGCAAAAATCACTGAAATTATTAAATTTACCACAAAATTTATGATGTTACTTACAATATTTATAGATGACATAATTATATTTCCACTTAAATTAGTAATAAAAGTTATTGCATCTTTTGAAGCTTCTTCTAAATCTATGTTGGTATTCATTATCTGTTCATTTATATCAGGGTATTTTTCTGTAATTTCTATTGCAAAGTCTTTTATATTATTTGCAAGCTCAGGAATATATCCTATAAGTATTTTTAAGACATTAAATAGTTCTGGAATTACTACCCCTATTATTAATGCTATTATTCCTATTATTAATGCTATTGACAAAATCAAAGCAAGTGGTCTTGCAAATTTAAATTTTACTTTATTTCCCTTTTTATCTATTTTAGTAAACTTTTTTTCAAAAAACTGCATTGGTATATTTATAATAAAAGCTATACATGCTCCCACTATAAATGGAAATAAAATGTCTATAATTTTACTAAAAAAATTAATTGCTACAAAAACATTTTGAAGTATCCAGTAAAAAAGTATTGCTATTAATATTATCTTAATTATTTTTTTCATATTTTCTTTATCCATATTCATATACATATATTCCTTCTTTTAAAAATTACCTCTATTATAGCACACACATCTTATATTTTCTATATTTACTAATAAAAATCTAATTTTACTATACTTGGTTTATATATTTATAGGTATATTTCCATTATGAGTTATTATTATCATATACAATATATACATAAATAAGTAAATAAATCCATTTGATTTTGTCATTTTTCCTTTTGGAGTAATTATAGGAAAAATTCCTAATAATAATGTTGAAATAATTAAAATAATTATTTCAACATTATAGCTTATACTATAAGAAATTGGTGTTATAGCACCTGATACACCAACTATAAATAATATATTATATATATTAGAACCTATGATATTTCCTACTGCTATATCTGAGTCTCCCCTTATTTGTGCCATAACACTTGTAACTAATTCAGGAAGACTTGTTCCTAACGCAACTATAGTAACACTTATGATTTTTTCACTAATGTTAAGTAGTAAAGCTACTTTTTTTACATTCTCTACTACTAAATCTCCTCCAAATTTCAAGGCTATAATTCCCAATATTACAAATACTATATTTCTGATAAAATTTATATTTTCTGCTTGCCCACTATTTTCCTTTATACTACTATTTTTAATATTTTTTTCTTTTATGCTAATCCATATTGTATAACATAAAAATACAACAAACATTGCAATTAAAATACTTGCTTCTGCTCTATCTATAATTTTATTACTATTACAGAAAATCGAAAATATTACTGTTATAGCAAGCATTGATGGTATCTCTATAACTCTTGTTTCTTTTTTAAATTCTATTTGTCTTATAATTGCGGATACACCTAGTATTAGTAATAAATTGCAAATATTACTTCCTAGCACATTTCCTATAGCTATATCAGAATATCCTTCTAACGCAGAAGTAGTACTAACAAATAGTTCTGGCATAGAAGTTCCCATAGAAACAATTGTAAGTCCTATGATTATTTCTGGAATATAAAACTTCTTAGCTATTTTTGAAGCACCTTCTACTAAGTAATCTGCTCCTTTTATAAGTAAAAAAAATCCAATAATTATCAAAAAAACTTCGAGTATCATAAAAAAGTCACCTCTTTTAATTATTTTATTTATGTATTTAAAGTTTTATTCCATAATTATTATATTTTAACTATAAAAAAAATCTGATTGTTTTATTTTAAAATAACAACCAGAAATTTTTACTTATTTTATAACAATTTTATTATTTTCTGTTTCTATAGGAAGTTTTACAGTAATACTAGTTCCTTTTCCTTTTTGACTTTCAATATTAATGTTTCCACTAGATAATTCTATAATTCTTTTAACAATCGCTAATCCTAAACCACTTCCCTTTTCAGAATGTGATTTATCAATTTGATAAAATCTATCAAATATCTTTTCTTTTTCTTTTTCATCCATACCTATACCATAGTCTTTTATTACTATTAATACTGCATCTTTTTCCTTTTTTACTTTTATATCTATATGAGAATTCTCCTCTGAAAATTTTATAGCATTATCTATTAAATTCATCCATACTTGAAAAGTTAAATCTGCATCTCCATAATAAATAACATCTTGCAAATTAACATTAAATTTTAAATTTCTTTCTTTCCATTTTGGTTCTAATATACTAATTACTTTTCTTATTTGCTCAGAAACTTCAATTTCTTCTTTATTAACCAGCCTTTCTTGATTTTGAAGCTTAGATAATTTAAGAATATTAGTAGAAATATTTAATAATCTATCTGATTCTTCAATAATAATTGATATATACTCTTTTCTTTCTTCTTCATTTAAAGAATCATCATCTAATAGTTTAGCAAATCCTTGTACTGAAGTTATTGGAGTTTTTATTTCATGTGATACATTATTTATAAAGTCTTTTTGCAAGCATTCAATACTAGATAATCCTTTTACCATTTTATTAAAATCATGAGTTAAATCACCTATTTCATCTTTTCTCTCTGTTTCTAGTTCTACTGAAAAGTCACCTGCTGCTACTTTTTTTGTAGCATCTTTTAGTTGATTTATTGGTTTTAATATTTTTGCAGCTACAAGTTTCATAAAAATTCCACTTATTAGAATAACTGTTATTGCCGTTATTGCTAAGCTTCTTCTTATTATATTTAGTATTTCTAGGGCATCTTCTTTTTTATTTATATTTATAGTATCTAATTTTAAATTTATAGAATTATTTACTAAAAAATAAAATCCTATTACAGCTATTATACTAACTACTAATAAAGAAATTAATAAGTCTTTTACTAAAGATCTTTGAAGACTTTTTCTTTTTCCTAATACTCTTTCTAATAACTTCATATTCTACCCCTTACTATTTACAATTCCTTTATAGCCAATTCCTCTTATAGTCGCTATTTCAAAGTTATCTACATCTTGCAACTTTTCTCTTATTCTTTTTATATGTACATCTATAGTTCTAAATTCTGATTCGTTTTCTAATCCCCATATTTCCTCTATAAGCTCTTGTCTTGTAAAAATAACATTTGGTGTACTAAGTAATTTGTATAGTAAATAAAATTCTTTTTGAGTAAGCTGATATATTTTTTCTTTTTTTGTAACTAATAATTGATCATAGTCTAAGCAAAAATCATCTATTTGTATCTTCTTTTCATTAGTGAGTTTTGCTCTTCTTAATAGCACTTGTATTCTTAAAATCATTTCATCAATATTTATAGGTTTTACCATATAGTCATCTGCACCTAATAAAAAACCTTCCTTTTTATCTTCAAATGCACTTTTGGCGGTTACTAATAAAATTGGAATATTATAATGTGCTTCTCTTAAGGTTTTTGTAAGTTCATATCCATCCATTTTGGGCATCATAATGTCACTTATTATTAAATCAATGTAAGTAGTATCTAATACTTCTAATGCTTCTTCTCCATTTGTCGCTTCAAATGGCATATAGTCATTTTTTCTTAAACATGTTACTATTAATTTTCTTAAATTTTTATCATCTTCTACTACAAGAATTTTAAACATCTTTTCACCTCTTTATGTTTGTTGCTTTTCTTAAAACTAGAAAGCTTCGCTATAACTCTCTTCTACTTAAGCTTTCGTTACTTTCAGTAATAACTTATCTGTAGCTCATTTCATTCTCACAGCTAAGAAAAATTCCTAGAATAGAGAAAGCTTCGCTATAACTCTCTTCTACGGAGCTTTCGTTACCTTCAGTAACGAAATTCCTAGAATAGAGAAAATTAGAAGTAGTTATCTAAATAAAAGGGAATTTTTATATTATAAATAATTTTACCTACTTCTAATTTTAATTAATTATATATAAACTTTATGAACTGATTGTTAAATATCATCATTTATTTAAGAACTTTTAACATATGTACTGATTCTATTATGTTCATAATTTCATATACTACAATATAAATTCCTACTATTCTTGTAACTGCAATTATTGATGAAAATGGATTTAAAATTACAATAAATCCAAAAATTAATGTAATTATTGAAGATATAATTGTTAATAAATAATTACTGTCTGGTACAGATTTTAAATTCATTCCTATTTGAAATTTAATTATACTTTTTATTATAATCCAAATTCCTATCATTATAGGGAAAAATGTACTTAAAGTTTTTCCACCAGTAATAATTAATATACCTACTATTACTTCTGTTATTCCTTCTACTAGTTCAAAGCTCATTAGTCTTAAACTTTCTTCTGTTCTAAAATATGAAATAACATGAAGTAAACCATCTAAAACCGTTATTATTCCAAATAAACTAACTATAACTGTTATTGATGTTACTGGTTTTACAAATAAAAATACTCCTAAAATAGTCATTATAATTGCAATTACTATTGAATTTTTTTCATACTTTTTTACTACGTCCTCAAACATATTGATTCCTCCTTATACTTATAAAGTATTCTAAATCTATCATACATTTGTGAACTATTTATTAAATCAAGTTTTTATATTTATTCCTAATAATTTAGATAATTCTAATGCTTGAAATTCAGATACAATCATTCCTTTAACATCTTCCATGGCTACCACTATTCCTTCAATATTAGAATCTGAAAAATCTATTTTATTAAGCTTCGTTCTAAAAAATTGTGTATTTATAAAATCACTTTTACTTATATAAGTATTTTTCATTTCACATTCTTGAAAATATGAGTTTGCTAAATCATTTTCTTCTAGTATAAACTCCTTAATTTTTGACATTGAAAAATTGCTATACCTAAAATTACTATTTTTTATTTTTACATTATTAAATACTGACACCATAAAATTAGTCCCTACAAATTTGCAATTTATAAATTCTACTCTATTAAAATAAGATTCTGAAAAGTCTGTATTTGAAAAATCACAATTTTCAAATATAATATCTGTAAAATACATATGTTCAAATTTCGAATCTGTGCAAATACATCCTACAAATTTACAAGATTTAAACTCAAGCTTGTATCCTTGCACTGTTTCTACTACATTCTCAAATTTTATATTTGTTATATCTTCTTCGGTGGTATTTATCTTATTTTGTATGCTTTCATTTACTTCATAAACTTCAATATTTGGTATTTGTATTCTCATTTTTTTCCTTCTTTTCTAATTTTCATTATTGCTTTTTTATTATATATTAAATTATATATCTTTTCTATATTTAAACACAAAATGTTTACTTGAACTTATTACATTTTGCTGATATAATTTTTATAATTAATTAAGAGGAGTTTTTCTTTATGGAAAAAAATCAATTTTCAAGAACTGAACTACTTATTGGAAATGAGAATTTAGAAAAGTTAAAAAAATCTAAAGTAGCAATTTTTGGCGTTGGCGGTGTTGGCTCTTATGTAGCTGAAGGACTGGCTAGAAGCGGAATTGGTCATTTGGTTTTAATAGATTGGGATAAAATAAATGTAACAAATATTAATAGGCAAATTATGGCCTTACATTCAACTATCGGAAAAAGTAAAACAGAAATAATGAAACAAAGAATTTTAGATATTAACCCTAACGCCATTGTTGAAACATATTTACCCTCAGAAATAGATGGTGGTGAAGAAAATCTATTAGATAGCACTTTTTCTTATGTTGTAGATGCTATTGACACAATGTCCAGTAAAATTAAATTAATCGAAAAAGCTCATAAGCTTGGCTTAAAAATCATTTCAGCTACTGGCGCTGGAAATAAATTAGATCCTACTAAATTTGAAGTATCTGATATCTATAAAACCTCAGTATGTCCTGTTTGTAAAATTCTTAGAAAAGAATTAAAATCTAGAGGTATAAAAAAACACAAAGTTGTTTTTTCTAAAGAAGAACCTATTAAACCTAGTAGTTACATTGAAAATGGAAAACAAGTTTTGTCAAGTATTTCATTTGTACCTAGTGTAGCTGGACTCATTGTTTCTGGAGAAGTTATAAAAGAAATTATAAAATAAAAAATGTAATATATATTTTTTATTTAAAAAAAAGTAAGTCATAAATTTTATTTAAGACTTACTTTTAATTTTATTTAATTTAGTTCTTTGCTTTCTAATAAATTTCCATTAATATCTTTTAGAAGTATTGTATTATTTTCTATAATTAAATAACTATTAGTAGTTTCATTTTTAGGAAGTGAAATTGAGCCTGAATTTACAAATATCTTTCCTTCTTTTTCTTTAATAAATCCTGTGTGAAAATGTCCATAAATAAGTACATCAAAATCTTCTTCTGGTAATTTGTCAATATTTGCTTTATGACCATGAGTAAAATATAATTTCTTTCCATTTTCTTCTAATATTATTTTATCTTTCATATCAAATTCTGATATCATCTCATCAACTTCCGCATCACAATTTCCTTTAGTTGCTAGTATTTTATCTTTATTTTTATTTAATATTTCACAAACTCTTTGTGGATTATACCCTTCTGTAAGAGGATTCCTTGGTCCATGATAATATAAATCTCCCAGCAAAACTATTTTTTCTGGATCTTCATTTCTTATAATTTCTTCTATTTTTTCTGCATAATATCCTGAGCCATGAATATCTGATACAACTAATATTTTCATAAAATCTCCTCCTATTTAAATAACCTTTTATTTTAATTTTTATCCTTTTGAAGCTCTACATATCTTTTTATTTTCATTGTAGTAGTCTTTTCAAATTCATCTTTTTTTATTTCTAAATTCTTAATAGCTTTATATGAGGTAAGTTTCTTATTAACTTTTTTTATCTCATCCCATATAATTTTATATACATCTTCTTTTGATAAATCTTTTCCATGCTTTTCTTCTATAGTTTCATAATCTGGTATTACTTTTATAGATATAACAAGTTCTTTTGAACCCTCTTCTTCTTTTCCATATACCATACATTCTTTTACTTCTGAAACATTTACAAATAACTGCTCAATTTCTTCTGGATAAATATTCTTTCCATTTTGAGTTACTATTACATTTTTACTTCTTCCTGTTATAAATAAATATCCATTCTCATCTAAATATCCTATATCTCCTGAATTAAACCATCTTTCCCCATCAATTTCTAAAATAGCCTCTTTAGTTGCTTCTTCATCTTCATAATATCCAAGCATTAATGTTTCACTACTAATTAAAACTTCACCTTCACCATTCTCATTTGGATTTGCTATTTTTATTTTAGCACAATTAACTGCTTTTCCAACTGAACCGATTTTAGATTCATATTCTGGTGTTAGTGCTGATATAGGAGCTGTTTCTGTTAATCCATATCCTTGCAAAAATCTTATTCCTATATCCTCAACCCATTTTCCTATTTTTGCATCTATTGGAGCTGCTGCAGAAACTATTATTCTTAAATTTCCTCCTAAATTGTCAAGAATTTCTTTAAATACTTTTCTTTTTATATCTATATTTACACCTTTTAGTGTGTTAGTTAAATGAATCATTGTATTTACTAATTTTTCTTTTTTACTTTTAACAATATTAGCATTTATTTTTTTATATAAGTTTTCAATCAAAATAGGTACTGCAAGCATTCCTGTAGGTTTAGTTTCTTTTAAATTTGGTACTATATATTTAAGTCCTTCACAAATAGCTACTGAAGAGCCATTTGCCATTGGAACTAAAAAGCCTATACTAGATTCATATGTATGATGCAAAGGAAGTATTGAAAAAAGCCTATCAGTATCATATATTTTTACATACGCACTTACAGCATTTATATTTTGTGCTAAATTTCTATTACAAATCATTACACCTTTTGCACTTGAGGTTGTTCCAGAAGTAAAAATTAATACTTTAAATTCATCTGGATTAATCTCTATTTCCATATAGCTATTATCTCCAGAATTTACAAGTTTTTTTCCTTCTTCTATTAGATATTTCATTCCTATTTCTTTATCTCTAGCTTCATTTTTTTCTGAATACATTTCTATAAAATATTGTATGCCATCTAAATTATCTTTTATTTTTTGAATTACGTCCTTTTTCTTTGGACTATAAATTATAGCTGATGCTTTTGATCTTTTTACAACATTTTCAATTTCATTTGCTGGAAGCTCTTTGTCAACAGGAACTGCAATTCCTGTTCCACAAAGCATTGTCATATATGAAACATACCAACCATAAGTATTTTCTCCTATGATAACTACTCTTTTTCCCTCTAAATCTAAAATTTTATTTAATGCTGTACCAAAACCTATAACATCTTCTCTAAATTCCTTATAAGTTATCTCTTTATATAAACCTTTATGATCAAATTTTTCTAAAAGGAATTCTTTTTCACTAAATTTCTCAGTTGATTTTTCAAATACTTCTTTTATAGTTTTAAAGTCGTATGGTTCGTATTTAATTTGCTTTTTTGGTAATATTGGTTCTGCTTTTATCTCTTCTTTTATACCTTCCATTTTTAGTTTTGGAAACTTAAAATTAGGTACTTTAAAATTCTCGAGTCCTCTCATACCTTATCTCCTATTACTGTTTTATACTAGATTTTACGCTTGTATTATATTACTTTTTTTTAAGTTTTGCAAATTTTACATTTTACAAGACCATTTACCGTATCTAATTTTAGTATAATTATCAAAATTAAATTCTTACATTATTTTATGTTTGTAACTGTATATCCTAATTCTTCTATACATTCTTTTAATCTGTCATCATCAATTTCAGCTTTAAGTATTACTTCTGCATTTTTTTCTTCTAGATTTACTTTAGCTGATCTTACTTCTTTTATACTACTTAATTTATCTTCTACTTTTTTAGCACAATGCATACAGCTCATTCCTTCAATTCCTATTAATTTTACAATCTTTTCTTTTCCAAACATTTTAAAGTTCCCCTTTACTTTTTATTATTTTAAAATTTAATATATTTTAATCTTGACGCATTTAATATTACTGTCAAACTACTTAAAGTCATTGCTAAACCTGCTATCATTGGATTTATAGAAATTCCAATTGGTTTTAAGACTCCCATTGCTATTGGTATCATTAATACATTATAGAAAAATGCCCAAAATAAATTCTGTTTTATGTTTCTTATTGTTTTTTTACTTATCTTTATTAAACTTAGAATTTTGCTTAAGTCATTTTGCATTAATATAACATCAGAAGAATCCATTGCTATATCTGTTCCACTAGTTATACTAACGCCAATATCACTAATTGCTAAAGCAGGACTATCATTTATTCCATCTCCTACCATCATAATTTTTCTGTTTTCTTTCTGAAGATTTTTTATTTTATCTGCCTTTTCTGTTGGTAAAACATTCGCAATTATATTTGTAATTCCTATCTCTTTTGCAATTTTTTCTGCTGTTTTAATATTATCTCCTGTTAGCATTATTGGTTCTATTTTACATTCCTTTAAGTTACTTATTAATTCTTTTGAAGTATCTCGTATTATATCATTAATTCCTATTAGACCTAGTATTTCTTTATTTTCTATCACATATACTATGCTATTTCCATCTTCTGCTAATATTTCTTCTTCCTGTAAATGTTCATTATCTATTTCTAAATTTGAAACCATTTTACTGTTTCCTAAATGATATTCATTATTAGTAATTTTAGCTTTTATTCCAAATCCACTTTTATTTTCAAATTCGGAAACCTCTAAAGTCTCTAATTTATTTTCTTTTAAATATTCTGTAAAAGCTTTAGATATTGGATGTGTAGATTTTGTTTCTATACTACCTGCAATTTGCATAAGCTCACTATCTGATAATTTTGAAAAGTTATATATTTTCGAAACTTTTAAATTTCCATATGTTAAAGTTCCTGTTTTGTCAAATACTACTCTGTCAATTTTCATTGCATTTTCTAAAATTTCACTTTTCTTTACTAAAATTCCATTTTCTGCACACACTCCTTCACTTACAACTATTGCAAGAGGTGTTGCTAATCCTAAACTGCAGGGACATGCTATTACTAATACTGTTACAAAACTTGAAACTGCATTGCTTATTCCTAAGTCAAGTGCCAAATAAACACCAAAAGTTATTATTGCTAAAACTATAATAATTGGAACAAAATATCCACTTATTTTATCTGCTATTTTGGCAATTGACGCTTTTGAACTAGTTGCTTCCATAACAATTCTTACTATCTCAGAAATTGTAGATTCTTTACCTATTCTTTCTGCTTTATATTCTAAATATCCATCATAATTTATACTTCCAGCAATTACTTTATTTCCTACAGACTTTGTTACAGGTTTGCTTTCTCCTGTTATAAAAGCTTCATCTAAGTGACTTTTTCCTTCTACTATTTCTCCATCTACTGCAATTCTATCTCCAGCATATGATACAACTATATCTTCTTTCTTTATTTCATCTATTGTTACTTTTTTCTCTTTTCCATCAATTTTTATAGTTGCTTCATTAGGAGTTATTTGAACTAATCTTTTTATAGCATCTTTAGTTCTATCTTTACTTACCCCATCAATATATCTTCCAAGTTTTATAAAAAATATTACTATTGCTGCTGATTCAAAATATAAATTTTCTACATATTGGTGATTACCTTTTAGAATCATAAACATTCCATATAAACTATATAAAAAACTACTTATTACACCTATTCCAACTAAAGTATCCATATTTGGTGTTTTATGAATTAAATTTTTATATCCACTTTTAATTATGTCAAATCCATAAATAAGATATGGAAAACTCAAAATTGTAAGTAAAATAGCATAATTTTTAGAATTGTGATGCATACTAAAATTAGGTAAATCAGGAAGTCCTATCATTGTTCCCATAGAAATATATAATAGTATTATTGATAAAATAGTAAATATTATAAAATTTATTTTTTGAGTTTTATTTTCTTTTTCTTCTTCGTTTTCATTATATAAACCTAAACTTTCAAATCCAGCTTCTTTTACAAACTTTTCTATTTTCTTTTGATTTAAAATACTCTCATCATACTCTATCAGTGCATTTGCCATTACTAAATTTACACTAGCATTTGTAATTCCGCTCTGTTTATTTAGGTATTTTTCAAGACCATTTGAACAAGCACTACAACTCATTCCTCCAATTTTTAATAGAATTTTATTCATATTATTGGAACCTCCTAAATAAATTTACAACTTCATCTATTATCTCCAGATTTCCTTTTTCTATATCATTTAACACACAATTATACATATGATTTTCTAATATATGATTTGCTAAACTTTTTATAGATTTGTCAACTGCAGATAATTGAATTAAAACATCATCGCAATATCTGTCTTCAGCTATCATTTTTTGAATTCCCTTTATCTGTCCTGAAATCCTATTTAATCTGTTATTTATAGTCTTTTTTTCTGACTCACTTCTTACAGTTTTTTTAATAACTTCTCCTTTTTCTTTCATTTTTACCTCTTCTATTACTAAAAAAATTTTTTATTTATCTAAATTTTTCTATCCACATTATATACCCATATGGGTATATTGTAAATATGGGGGTATATTATTTTGTTTTTACATTGATAAAAAATTTTCTTTGAATTATAATTTATTTATATTAATATGAGAAAGGAATTATTTTATGTTAAAGCTACTTATAAACCTTATTTTATTTACTATCATTTTATTTACCATAAGATTTATTATAAAATCCAATTCTACAAAATTCAAAAAAATAATTAAAATAATATCATTTTTAATAATTATTTGGATAATATGCTTTAGTTCTGATTATATTTTAGCAAAAAATCAAAAGTTGCCTTTATTTTGTTCTAAATTATTTGGAATTTTTTCTTATCAAGATGGAGGTACTGTAGAGTATATCGGTTTAGGTTATAAAGTAATTGATTTTCATGTACTACTAACAGATCCCTATCTTCCTGGTGAAAAATTAGAGAAAAAATATTTATGTTCTTGGAATACTACTTATCGTGAGGCAAAGTATATCATTCAAAAAATATACACTCCTAGAGTACTTGATTATATTAAACACTAGAAAAAGGCTCAAAAGCCATAAAAATATCTTTTGAGCCTTTTCTAATGTTTTTAATTAATCAGTTATTTTAAATACATAAGTATCTAATTTAAATCCAGACAACTTATCTTCTACTTTTATAGTAACATTTGCAAATTTTTGACTAGTATTTACATCATAATAAAATTCTACATTTTCATCTATTATTTTGTCTTTAATTTCTAATTTTTCTTTTGCTGCACTTATGTAATAATTTTTATCGTTTTCAGAAACTAAAAAATTATTATTGTTTCTATTTGTAATTATCAAATTCTTTTTACTAAATGTGTTATCAATAATTTGTTGAACATTCTCTTCTTTATCTAAAACAACTGTATATCCAGAATTAGTTATATAATCACCAATCTTTAAAGTATAATCTATATAACTACATATATGTTGAATTTCATTTGTTTCACCATTTAATGTATATATTCCATCTGAATACTGTTTTTTATAATCCTTAACATCAAATGTTAAATCATTTTCTTTTATTTTATTTTCAATTTCTGTTTCTGTTAGTTTCACAAGCTTTTTTTCTTTTAAAATATTTTTTTCTGATATTTTCATTTGTAGTTCACTATTATTTGAAAGTGTAGACAAAGTTTTATAAGAAAATAATATATTTTTTACATTATCATTCATATACCAGTAATTATTGCAAGCTTTATTTAGCGCTGTTAAAGGATCATATCCATTATTTATTTCTTTATGAAAATTGTCTAACCAATCTGGCATAGAAAATGGATTTACTTCTGTATACCAGCCAATTGTCATTTGTGCTCCTCTTTCCATCATCTTAGCTGCTATAGAATCCCAGCTAGAACTCCCATTTCCAGCTGTATTACATGCTGCTAATGTAATTAATTTTGCATTTGATAAATCTAAATTATCAATACTATAAAAAGTCTTACCATCATAACTATTTCCATTCCCTATACATAGCCCTCCATTTGGGAATTCTATATGCTTTGAACTCCCATGACAACAATATAATTGAACTTTAGAAGCTATAATATTTGAATATAGTATTAGAGCTCCTGGGTCTTTTAGTATCAATGTATTATACCCCATACTGTCATAAGTATTTTTTGCATTTTGCATTGCTCTATCTCCCTCACTCTCAAATCCACCTCTTTTTGAACTTACTATAGCACATGCCGTTCCTTTTGAATTTGTACTAGCATAAATAAATGGTGCCATAATCATTATTCCTAAAGTTATTAAAAAAACAGTTTTTAATAATTTTTTCATATTACTCCTCCATTATATAATTATTTTTTATTAACGAAATATTAGAATACCATTTTCAAACTATTTTATTTACAATACAATGTACCTTATTTCAAAATAAAGTTTAAATATTTATGAAGTTTGCTCTATTTACTATCATATTTAAAAAATATGTTGGTACTGTAAAATATATTGATTTAAGTTATAAAGTAATTGACTTTCATGTATTACTAACAAATTCCTATCTTCGTGGTGAAAATTAGAGAAAAAAATACTTAATTCTTCCATAAAATTCATTTAATGTTTTAAATCATATTAAGTATTTTAACTATGTAATTTTCATTATTAGTTTGAATTAATATTGTCATATTCATTAATTAAAAATATTTTATCATACATTTTCTCTTTTTATAAAAATATCACTTTTTATATCAGTAATCATTATGCTTCTTAGTATTATCGCAGTACTAGATAATCAATATTTCAAAATTAATCTTAATTATAATTAATCTTTTTACATCAGCATAAAATATTTTTCTATAAAATAAAAAGAAAACTACACCTTTAGTAGCTTTCTTTTTTTGGAGATTTTTATATATTTTCATTTCTAATAGTTTCAATAATGTTTTGTTTATTTATTCTACTTAATGAGTATTTCATTATTAATCCTATTATTAGAAATACAAATATAATCGCAATTATTATTGCCATTATTGGCAATCTATATGACATTTCCATTCCTCTTGAAAAAGCTTTATATACAAAATATGAACCTAAAATTCCGATTGGAATTCCTATAATTAAAGACTTGAAACCATAAAAAATGCTTTCTAATCTTATCATCCTGTCAAATTCTTTCTTTGTCATTCCTATTGATTTAAGCATTGCAAATTCCTTTTGTCTTAAATTCATATTTGTAGTAATTGTATTAAATATATTTGTTACACCAATTAAAGTAATTACTGCTATAAATCCATATAAAAATATAGATATAACAAGTACCATTGCATTTTCGGATCTTCTTGATGCCTCTAAGTCAGAATAACTTATCATATTGTAGCTATCATTAGATTTTTTCAAATTATTAATCTCTTCACTAAGAGCATTAGTGTTATTTGACATTACATACATTATATTCTGTTTATAATCTAGCTTTTCAATAAATTTATCGCTTACAAGAATAGCAACCTCTTCTGAAAGTCCCATTGGATATACTTTTTCTTCTCTTTTTATAATGTCTATCTCTAGTTGTTCTTCTGTTTTAATTCCATCCTTATCTACAAAATTTAATGTAAGTTTTGAATTATTTTTTATATCATATATATTTCCATTCTTCTTTTTTTGGT
>JAAVXQ010000039.1 GCA_022790685.1 Clostridia bacterium | reverse complement strand
TGGATTTGGTTTATTTGGTGGATTTTCTGGTTTAGGAACTGTCATTTCTATACCTGTTTTATATGTATCATCTTCATAGAATCCTATTTCGTCTACAGATACCTCTGCTCCTGAATTGTCATCCCCTAAGTTATCTGGATTTGAATTTCTGTCAACAAGTCCTGCTGGTTTTAGTTCATTTCCTTTATTTGTTGCTGGACTCTTTGTTGTATCATATTCTTGATACCAAGTAGAGTATGCACTTATTTCTGCAATTCCTTCTTGTCCTCTACCAAATTCACCTTTTGTTAATCTTTCTGCTATTTTTAAGTTTCTTGAATCACCTGATGTCATACTTAAAATATTTCCAGCTGCTTCTTTATCCACTATATATTTTACATATAAATCTATGCTTTCTCCTTCATGTAGTTGAACTTTATTAAAGCCTCTAATATATAGTTTTCTATATCCATCTGCCTCTCCATTTTTACTTACACGTTCTGGATTATAGTTTGATTTATTTGTTACAATTAATCCTGTTGGATTTGTTGTTCCATCTTTATAGTACCATGCTTTTACAACTTCTAGCTTTCTGTCTATTAATTTTGTTGAACCTGGATCTCTTGCAATATTTTCCTCATCCGGTACTTTTACTTTTATTTTAACTGCTACAGAATCATCTAAAGTATCAGCCTCTTCTTGTGTCATATATTTATAATCTGAATCTTCATTTGGTGTTCCAAGTTTTGCTTTGTATGCTGATTCAATGTTATCTGTATATTCAACAAAGTTTTCATCATAGTAATCTGCAATTTCATCTATAGTTACAATAACTTCTCTATCAACATCTCTCATGTTTAATTCATCTTGTATAATTTCTTCATTTGTTATTGTAATTCTAAATGTTACTTCAATATTAAGTTCACTGTATATTGTTTTATAATCTCTTACTGCTTGATGCTCATATTGCTCAACTCTATAGTAATAATCTGATTCATATAATTCTAAGCCATATTTTTGATTGTCAATATATTTTCCATTTGATTCATTAAATTCTGTTCCTGTCGCTCCTTGTGCTTCTTCTGATGTTACAGGTGCATTTCCTTTTATTAATATTTCATTATTCTTTACACCGTTTTTATTATAGTCATATGTTATCTGCTCACCATTTACTGTTGTTGTTACTGAGTATACATCTTTTACAAGTGATATATTAACATCTTCTCTTTCAACTAAACCTAAGTTCATATATTTTAAATATTCTGTTTCTGGTAATTTATAGTCTGCTCCTTGTTTATATAGCCATAAAGTTTTTGTATTTCCTAAATTTTTACCATAGCCTAAACTTCCAGGATATCCTAGGTCTTGTTCTATTCCTTTATCTTTAAAGCTTGATGGTTCTCCATCTACTGGTACAACTTCTTTCTTTATAAAGGTTCTTGATGTCATTACTCTTTCTGGATGATTTTGTGCATTTGGAGCTTCAACAACATCTAATAGTGATGTATGGCCTTTCTTTGTGTATGTTAGAGCTGCAGTTTCAGTCTTATTATTTGTATCTTCTCCTGATTTATATGCCTTGTTATATCCTATTGTCTCATAATTTCTATTAAATGCATCTCTTATATCTGTAAATTCATATGCATTTGAATCTGTGATATATTTTTCTGCATCAGGGTCTGTTGGAAGCCATTTTTCTGTTATATTATTATCTCCAAAGTTTGGATTAACATCTTCTGTTCTTCCTCCATATACTTCTGTTGCTTTATATGCTACACCATCATATTCAAATTCTATATAATATTCATAAAGTTTACTGTTTGCTGTATATACGCCATCTTTTTCATAGTAGTCATTAACTTTTGTTGCATGTTGTTTATCATCTGCTTTGTCAACTCTTTCAAATGTATAGAAACCGTTTTCTCCTAATTTATTAGTTCCTGTCTTTTTCTCTCCTACTTGTTTTGCTGTTCCATCTCCATCTCTTCTATACAATTTAACTGTTATATTATTAAATCTGTTTTTATCATTTTCTGTTTCCATATATCCATTTTTATCTGCATCTAAGAATACTTTACCTGCCATTATTAACTCTTTTAGTTTTACATATTCTTTTGATTCTTTTTGAGGAGAGATATTCTCATCAATATTTGGATTATCTGGGTCTTTTACAATTCTTTCCTCTATATCTGGATTATGATTTATATTTGTTAGTGTTGTTATAACTGCTGAATTTTCTAGTGTTAATAAATACATATTGCTTTCTGTTATTTTAACTCTTACATAGTAAACCATAAATTGTCCAGGATCTAATATTGTTTCGTTTCCATTTCCTATTGTAAATTCATATGTATTATTTCCTATTGGTGTTGCTGTTACTTGTACATCTGCTACTTTAGTTCCATCAGCTTCATATTTTACGCCTTTTACTTCTTGGAACTCTAAACCTGTTTGTAAAGTATCAGTTATCTTTGTTGGTCTAACTTGTGTGCCTGGTTGTGAACCTGTTGCTACTGCATCTTGACTTCCTAATTTGGTTTTATGATTTTCTAATTTTATAGAGTAAATAACTTCTTCTGTTTTTTCAACTTCTACTGGATAATCTTTTTTGTATGCATCTGTCAAATCAACTCTGTCTAAATCTTCTCTATCTGCTTGATTTGTTGCTCCAGTATTTGTAAATCCTTTATCATCTATTGTTGATGTTTCATTTTCTGTGAATCCTATTCTATTGTTTTCTTTCATCATAGAACCATTATATGCACTTATATATTTGTCAATATCTATGTCATAATCATTTAATTTATACCAATCACTTGTATCGTCTTTATCTGTATGATTTAGGATTATTTCTCTGTTTATATTTTCAATTTTATCATTTAGTATTATTACATTATTTTCTCTTACTGTTGTTCTTTTTACATCATTTACCATTACTTTTATTGTTATTGTTGTAACTGCATCTTCTTCAACTCTAACATCATCTAAGTATACATGTTCATTTGTTGCTTCTCTTTGTGTATATGTATCATCTACATCTATTGATTGTAATATACAGTTTACTGGTAAAGTGTCTTCAATATCTACATATACAACTTCTGGTTCCCAGTGTGGGGCTTTTGTTCTATCAAATGAGCTATCATACTTATTTGTTGTATTATATATTTTTATTGTATATGTAACTATATCACCATATTCAACATATACTGGTGCTTTTTGTTTATCACTTTCACTCATATTGAATTTTGATCTAGCATCACTTTCTGGCATTGTAGAATCATATGAAGATTTTACTTCTGTATGTTCTACATCAGAAATATATTTGTCAATATTTACTTTATATTCTTTTACTTCATACCAATCTTCATCTTGTATTTTATTGTTGATGTTTACTATCCAACCATGTTCGTGTGGTCCATGTGTTGCCCCATCTCCCCAATGTTCATATCTCATATGTGGTTCTTTATCATTTGTTGATACAAATTCAACTGAGTTTACATACTTTCCTGACATTGAGTCTACAACTACTGTTACTTCAAAAGTTTCTGTACTATATGGTTGTATTGTAATCCAGTCATTTGCAACTGTTTCATAATGCCATCTTATTCTAATGTCACTTCTATCTTCATCTAATATATCATCTGGCAGAGTATCTTGCACCAGAACTTCGGTTGGAAATTTTGAATTATTTACAAGTTCAATTGTATATGTTACAATATCTCCTCTTTCAACTTTTACTGGGTCTGCTTCTTTTACTGCAATTTCCCAATCTCTTCTTTCTGTTCCACCATTATATGTATGGTTACAAGTTTTATGCTCTGCTATATCATTATGTTCTACTTTACTAATATATTTATATATAGACATATCTGTTTTTAATGGCACATTTACTTTTATTGAATATTCTACAATTTCATTTGAAAGCTTTCCTTGTAATGTTGCACCATCTTGACATGCATCATATGAAATATTATTTGCTTGCCAATCAAACATTTGACATTTAACATGTTTATGATCGCATAAGAATAACATATTTTTAGTATGTGAACATGTATGTCCTGGACACGAACAATGGCATCCTGCCTTTTTATGACCAGAACAAGAGCAATATGTTTTATCAGGACCTGTTCCATGTCCTGTACAATTACAAGCATGGCAAGAAGAACTATAGTGTCCCCCTGCACATCCATGTCCATGATAGAAATCATCGCAATCATGAATATGGTTATGAGTAGTATCTTGCCATCCTCCTGTAGTACTTGTAAATGGTCCTGCATTAACCCCATGATAAGAACATAAACCTGTTTCTCCAGGATAGTTTGTTTTATATTCTGTGCATCCTCCACTTGTATCTTGCTTTTTATTCCAACTAACTCTTATTTGTCTACCTATATATGTTTCACCTTCACCATATGCATGAATTATTTGATATTCAAATACTATATCTATAATTTCATCTGCTCCATCATTAACTGCTGATGTTGGTATTTCTATTTTAAATTCTTTACCTGGTGCAGGAACATTTTTATCTTCCCATTTTGCAAATTCATATATACTTCCATCATTAAATACAACCCAAGCTCTTAATATACCACCATATAATTCTTTCTTTTCTGTAATACTTGTTGGATTATTAGAATCAGTCCTATAAAATATTTTTTGTAAGTTTTCCTGAGTTTTTGGCATATCAATATCTATTGTTTCATCATCTTCTCCTTCGTCTCCTGGTAAATAACTTGAATGTATTGAACCACCTACTGTATAATTATAATCTTCTGCTCTAATATAATCATTCATTTTAAATGGTCCAACTACATAATTACCATTTGATAATACTGTGCCAACATCATCACTTGGTATTACATCTACCATCTTTTCTGTTGCTTCTTTATGATATTTATCAAAGCTTTCTCTCGCTTCTTTTAGTACATAATCTTTAATATAAGCTTCTCCACCACTATATTGTCCTAATGTAGCCCATACAGCATGTTGTAAAGGATCGTTTGAATATGAGCCTCTTGGAGTTATTTTATATCTGGCTAATAAAAATGCTAATCCTTCATCAAATCCTTCATCACCTTGAGTTGAATTAAATGTTTCTGGTACTTCTACTTTTCTTTCACAATGATCTCCTGATTTTTCAATACATCCAAATTCAAACTTTTTAGTTTTATATACATAATTTGAATATACTGTATCAACAGGAGTTTCTGCTGGTTCATCTTCTCTATATCCTTGAAAACCTTTATTAGTAAGTGCTGTTGTATTCGCTGTTCTACTATCATATGACAAAGAAGGATCTTCATTTATTTTTATATCAGAACTTATATCAAATGCTCCTGTATGATAGTTTCCATAACCAATTCCATCTGGATTATTATAATTATCTAATTTACCATTTCTTAATCCCTCTCCTGAAATATATTGAATTCCAGAATCAGAAAGATATTGTCCAGCTGTTCCTTTAGATTGTTGTCCATTTGCCGCTATTGCATAAGGTACACCATGTTGTATACAGAAGTAATCTTGACTTGTATTAAACACATTTTTATTTACTGGAAAACTTCTTATTGGATTAGGTACTATATTTTTATCTGGTTCTCTTAAGTGAGAATATTCTTGAGTTATTGTCATTTTAATAGGCTCTCCAACAACTGCTTCATTATATCCAGCATTAAATACTCCTATCTGTACAGTTGCTAATGTTTTAATTGTATATCCTATTCCTACAACACTTATTAATGTCATTGTTAATATTAATATCTTTTTCATTAATTTTTGTTTCATATTCTCACCCCCTTATTTATAAATTTTCTTTAATTTTTTCTTTAGTGTTTCTTTTTTAGCTTTATAACTTTTCTTACCTATATCACCTAGGTTTATATTTACTTTTGGACTTATATACATAAATCCTATAACTGCTATTCCAAAAATTGCTATTAAAATTGTTGTTATTGTTCTTCCACCTGTAGAAACTGTTATAATTGTAATTTGTGTGCTTGTATTATTTTTTGTCTCTTCTTCTTCACCCGAACTACTATTTGTTTGCTCTAAAATTGCTTTATTACTTAATGAACCTGTGCTGTTTCCATCTAATTTCTTTGTAACTACAAGTTTTAGTATTTTCTCTTCACCCGGCTTTAAAGTTAATCCATCTTGGTTTTTACTATAAATCTTTCCGTCATTTCCTTTATACCAGTCTTTATTATCTTTTTCGTCAAATTCAACATCTGAGCTAAAACTATCTACTATTTTTTGTACTGTTCCTTCAAGATTTCCAATGTTTTTAACAACAATATCATACTCTAATTTTACTGTTGAATTATTTATTTGTTTTGAATGTATTTCTAATTTAGCTATATCTGCTTTGTCATATTTGTATTCTTTTGTCTCTTTTTTGTTTATTACTGTTGCTTTTGATAAATATTTATTTATTTCTATATCAAACTGTTTTGCATCTTTTAATCCTATATTTACATTTGATACATCTGCATTATTTATAGTAATTTCATTTGTTACAGCTTTTATTGATTCTTTTGTTCCTCTAGCATTTGCTGCTTCAGTTACATCCGAATTTAATTCTTCAGAAACTCCTGATTTCTTATAGCTCGTTATTTTATATTTATCCATATCAAATTCAAAGCCAACAATATATCTTCCATTTTTTAAGTCACTGAATTGATATTCTCCATTTGAATTTGTCATTGCAGATTTTATCATTGCATTTGTTTTAGCATCTAATAAATATACTTTTATATTTTTTAGTTTCTCTTCATTTTCGTCTTTTACTCCATCTGCATTTTTATCAAGCCATGCTACACCTTTTATCATATATGTTTTTTCTTCTTGAACTGTAGGTGTATTATTATTTGAGTTGTTATTATTTGTGTTATTATTATTATTATTTGAATTGTTATTTGTACTATTATTATTTGAGTTATTGTTTGAGTTATTATTATTTGAGTTATTGTTTGAGTTATTATTATTTGAATTATTTGTATTTTGGTTATTATTTTGTGTATTATCTGTTTGATCTTTTTTATCTTCTTTATTTTTTTCTTCTTCTTGCTTTCTTTCTTCTTCTCTTTCTTTTTCTTTTTCTTCCATAGTTTTTAAGTTGTTCTCTACAGTTAATTCTACTGGATTTATTTTTATATCTGTTTGATTTTCATTTTTTATAATTCTTGTTAATATAACTTTTGATGGATCTGAACCTGCTAAGTTTTGTGTTTTAAAGTTTATATCCACTATAATACTTCTATCTGGTGGTATTAGTGGTAATTTTGATTCTAATTTTCCTGTTGAAATATTGGCATCTAAAGTTCCATTAGAATCTCCTGAAACTTTTACACTTCTTATTGTTACTGCATTTGGTATTTCACATTCAATAGTTGCATTTTTACAACTATCTGCTCCAACATTTGTAATCTTTGTAGTTACTGTAAATACCTCTTCTTCTCCATATGTATTTTTAATTGCTGTCATGTCTTCTACAGATAATTTTGGTTTTACAATATATTGAGGTATTACTGTACTATATTCAGTAGCAACATCATCTGCTTTTAATTCAAAATAGCAATTTATTTGCTTTCTTCCTTCATCTACTGAAATTGTTTGTACTTCTGTACTAATAGTTACAGAACTATCTTTATCTAGTTTACCAATATCATATGATATTTTATGTGTTTCTTGATTGTAATCTGCTGTAATATCAGTGCCTTGTACTTCTCCCTTTACAAAAACTAATCCTTCTCCTATATTAAATATAGCCTGTGCATTTTCTAAATCTCTACCTGATATATTTCTTAATGTTAATTGATAATTTGTTACACTACCTTTAACTAGAAGTCTATCATAATCTATTGCTAAACTTGAACTAAAGTTAGCTTTTTTCATTCTATTTCTTACAGTATTTGTCTCTATTTTATCTGCTATAAGTGGTGTTTCTATTGTTGCTTTATTTTCTATATACACATCTGGCACTTCTGAAACATACACTTTTTCAATTTTATCTTTTATTACTTCTTGATATTCTGTATGTTCAACTCCATTTTCATCAACATATGTATTTGGTATTTTTTCTATTTCTGTTCCAACTACTTTTTCATAATACACACCATTTTCATCTTCACCAGAATTTCCCATACTTGCACAATATGATGATAAATTTGGTATTTTTTGAGCTGTTAAGTAATATGTCATTTCTTTTGTTGCTCCTGGCTCTAATGTAATACCTGTTTCTTTTATTTCTTTTTCATCCTTAACTTCAAAGCCATAATCACCATATCTTACAGGTCCTTTTTCTGTATAGTATGTATATCTAGGTACTGGATTTGTTATTGTTATATCTGATATAGGAACACTTCCTGAATTTATTACTGTAACTGTATACATCATTCTTCTTTCTTCTAGTATATCTGCTCCATCACCTATATCAACATTTAATCTTGCTTCTAATTTAGCTCCTTTTTCTGTTTCTAATACAGTTTTGTCAGCATTCATACTCTCATACACTACAGCCACATCTGTTATATTGTTATAATATGCTCCAAAGCTTCCTACAATTTTTCCTTCATATGGTAGATTTTCTGGAATTACAAATCCATAAGTATATTTTAAGAAAGCTCCTGGTTCAACTTTTCCATCAACTACTATTAAATAAGATTTTACTTTGCTCATATCTTGAACATCTGTTGTCCATCCATTTGATGAATCATTTAAATTCTTATTTGCATCAGCTTTTGCTGAATAGTATATTGTTGCTTTAGCTGAATTTTCACTGTCTTCTTGAATAGAACCTACTAATCTTACATCTATATTAGTTCCTAAGTTCTCTCCTGTTATTACATCTTTATTTCCTTTAAAAGGTACTCTTCCAAGCATTGTTATGTCTGAGCATTCATTTCCTGTATTGTTAAGAACTAATAAATCCATTGTTGTATTTACTTCTGCTCTTTCTCTTTGGATTTGTCTTGTCATTGTTCCTTGTTTTACAGATCTTAATTCTGAACCTTCACCATCATAATTTCTCATTCCATTTATAGCAATTAATCCAACTGGTGCTTGATAATTAATTAATGCTACATCAAATCCATTTGTTTGTTTTAAAATATTATTTGGAATAGTTTTATTTACTTTCCACATTGTTTGTGTTTGATAATTACTTACACCTTCATTATAGTAATAAAGTTTAATTTGATCTTCTTTTCTTGGTGTATATTCATCTATTTTCATTCTTGTATTTAAAATTATATTTGTACCATTTGTCATTGAGTTTTCTATAAAGCTTGTTTGAATTCCATCTAGCTCTATTCTTGTTTTTAAGTTTTCACCATCTCTATATGTTTCAAAATGTTTTACTGTTAAACCACTATCATATATTACATTTATACTTTCAAGTTCAACTTCTTTTATATGTTTTGGATAAACAAGTTCAAATGTTGGATTAACATATAAGTCACTTTTTTGACTATCATTGTTAAGTTCTATTTTAAGCTCTACATTCTCATTTTCTTGCATTGTTGTTAAATTTGGTTTGTTTATACTTAATGTAGCTTTTGTATAACTTTCTTCAAATTCTTTTGATGTTCCTATTAGTGGAAGTGTTAATCTTTCTTCTATATTTGCATATTTTACTTCTGCTGTAATTCTGCTTTCTATTCTTCTAAAGTTTGCAAATATTGATTTGTCTATTTCTGGTCTTCCTATTGCTTTTGTTATTTCTACATCTATTTTTCCATTAGCTGATACATCTCTTACTTGTATAATAACTCCTGGTTCATTATTCATATTTATTGTACAATCATCTTGTGATTTTACTAAATCTTTTGTTAGTGTATATATAAGTGCTCCCTCTAATGAATATATTTCTACTGCTCCACCTTTTTCTAATGTTGATTTTATATCATTATAGTTAAATGTCATTTTCTTGTATTTAATTCCTGAAGCCTCAAGCTCTGTTCCATTCTTATCTATAAAATATTCTTTTGAACTATCTATTTTTAGTTCCTCTAGCATGTCACTTGTAAGTACATTTAATCTTATATTACTTGTATATTCTGTTTCATATGGTGCATCAGGTGAGTTATAATTTGCATATATTTTAGCTTTATTTATTTTTTCTTCTGATGAGCTAATACTATATGTTATTAATTCACCTTTATTAGTTTGTATTTCTACATTATCATCAATTGTTTTTTCTAATATGCTATTTTCTTTTGCACTATATTCTTCTACTGTTACTTTTACATTTCTATCTAATCTAACAGTTTCATTTTCTGTATATTCATCAAATCTATATATAATAACGTATTCGTCTTCACCTAAAGAATTTTTTGCTTTTCCATCTATGTCATTATTTACATTTATAATAATCTTTCCTTCATTTTGATCATATGTCCAATTGTTATTTGTAAATTCTACATATCCACTATCTTGTCCTTTTGTTGCCATCAACTTTGTGGCTTGTACATCTACACTCATTGGCATTTTTCCATTAACTGTAGGAACCATTATTTCTATATTTGTATTTTTTATAGGTAAATATTTACTATCTTCTATATTTCTTGCAAGTACTATTTTATTTTCAGCAATTATACCTGTTACTTCACCTATTTTAAATGGAGAAAATTTTGTATATTCACTTGTAACTTCGATATCTTTACTATATTTCCAACCAATGTTCATTAGTTGTTCTTTTGCTATATCAACTTCTTCTAACTTTACATTTATATATGTACCTGTTAATCTAAAGCTTATCTCTTTGTATAAGTCTGCTATATTTATTTCGTCTTTTTGATTAAATTCTATTACTACTTCTAAAGTTGTATCTTCTAGAATATTTACAAGACTAATTTCATTATCATTAACAAGTTTAACATCAGAAACTAGTTTTTCTTTTTCTACTTCTGTTTCTGTCTCTTGTTCTTGTTTTATATATTCCTCTTCATCTATAAATTCTTCTTCCTCTTCTAAAGGCACATCATTAGAAACAGTATTGTTGCTTATCTCATTTGCAATACTGTTTTCCACCGTATTAGAATTTAATTCCTTTGATACACTGTTTGATATTTCATTTGCATCATTTGAAATCTCATTTATTACATTTGATGCTTGATTTTCATTTACAGAATTTTCTAAACTTGTATTTTCTATTTCGTTCATAGCAGAAATTTCTGATAAATCTTTATTTTCATTTTTCACTTCAAACTGTGTATCTTCTTTCTCTTCTTCTTGATTTATTTCATCAAGCATGTTTTTAGCAGACACAAATCTAAAATTTAAGTCAGTGCCATCTGTGGCTACTGCCTTTATATTTGCGTTTTTCAAATACCCTTCTACTTGAGGCTTAATATTAAATTTTAGAATTGCTCTTTGTTTTGCATTATTAATTACTTCATTTGTTTGCTTTCCATCTTCGTTTTCAAAATATCCAGAAAATTTTACTTCGTCTTTTCTGAAAAATCCATTTGAAATTACTTGGAATTCATCTGATGTAGCTATTGCTTTTATGGTAAATCCAAAATTTGAAAACATCATCATGAAAATAATTATTAATATTAAGACTTTTCTTAACTTTGTTTCCATTTTCTCCATACTCCTTTTCTTTAGTTTTAGACATAATACGACCTATTTTTATATTATATATAATAATATACGACAATTATTTTTCTTTGTACATAGGTAAAGTTCCTCTATTTTCAATTGTTACAGAGTTTTTAATTAAACTTTTTTACGGAAATTCTACCTTTCGATGTCCTTTTTTATTTTATTAAGTTTTCATTACATTTTTGTTTATGTGTAGTTATCCACTTTTTTTATACCGTTTGTGGAAAATAGGCGCACTTATCCATAATATTATTATATCACTTTTTTGTTTTTATGTAAACTTTCTGAGTGCTATTTTTATTTTTATTGCATATATTTAAATATCTGTGACTTTTGTATTGTTTTTTTTAATATATTTTATATTGTCAACTTTTTTCTTTACCTTTCATATACTAATAATACAAAGTATTTCTAAAGGAGGTATTTTCTATTGAATAACATGGATATTAATAAACTTTTGTCTGTTATTTCTAAAATGGATAAAGAAGAATTAGAAAAAAACATCTACAAAGCACAACAAATATTGGAGAATTCTGATATTAAAAAAAATTTAGAAAATAATAAATGAGGTTTTAAAGAATGAATGAAGATTTCTCAGAGGTTTTAAATAAATTTTCAGATATTTTAAAAGAAAAAAATATAGATTTAAATAATATAATGAATAATTCTGATAATAGTGAAAATGCGGAAGAAAGTAATAATTCCGATTTTTCTTTTGATATGGATACTATATTAAAAATGAAAGATATCTTTACTGCTATGAACAAAAGTAAAGATTCTCCTAGAAATAAGCTTCTATATTCTTTAAAACCTTATCTTGAGAATACAAAAAAGGAAAAATTAGAGCAGTACGTAAAGATTGCTAATCTTTTAACTGCTCTAGAATCTATGAATAATTTTCAAAGTTTTAAAAACTCTGATTATGACTTTATACTAATAATCATTCTTGTTCTACTTATCTTATAGCATACTTAAATATACATAAGTATAAAAAAACCATTCAAATTGAATGGTTTTTATCTCTTTTATGATATTACAATTTCATTTACATCTATTTTACATATCGGACATTTATCTATTTTTTCTCCAACTTCCTTTACAAGATTAGCTATTCTAACTTGAGTTATATCTATAGAGTTTGCTGAGATTATAGCTTTTTTATTTCCATTTGCTCCTGCATGTGCAAGCCCTCTTAAAGTTCCTACTATTATTATATTTCCACCAGCTATTATTTCGGCACCTGCATTTACATCTCCACATATTACTAAACTTCCCGTATATTCTTCCTTTTGTCCTGATCTTATAGAATTTTGTATAAATTTAGTTTCAGATATTTCAGTATTTGTTTCAAAAGTTTTCTTTATTGCATGTAGCCCTAGTAAATCTGACACATCATCAAATTTTATTTCTACATCGATTTCTGAATTAATTACTTTTTTTATCATTTCCATTTCTGTTTCTGTAAATAATTTACCTTTAACTCTAATCGGTATTTTAGAAGATTGATAAAAATCTCTAAGCTTTGGTATTTTTGTTTCTAATTCAGCTAATATGTCTTGCATATCTGCTATAACATTAACATTTAATATTATTTCTTCTGTAGTTTGGCTAATTTTAATATTGTTTAACATTTTAATTTCCTTTCTATCTAAATGATTCTATTTCACTTCTTGCTGACATATTTTCAACTACATCTTTAACATTCATTCCAAAATATTCTGAAATTATATCTCTTACTACTTCTGCTGTATATGAACCATGTCTTCCATTTTCAACCATTACTACAACTGCTATTTCTGGATTATCATATGGTGCAAATCCTGCAAACCATGCGTATACATCTGCTTCTTTTGATTTTCCAGTTTCTGCTGATCCTGTTTTTCCAGCTACTTCTATATCAAAGTTCTTAAATACAGAATATGCTGTACCTCCCGGCTCGTCTGTTGCAGCTCTCATTCCCATTTTTACTGCTTCTATATGCTCTTGGCTAAATTCAAAATTTTGTGACGTGTCTTCTGGTACTTGTAATTTTTTATTTACAAATTCTTCAATTTCATTTTTTGATATTTGAGTTCCATTTGCTGTCACTACATTTTTTACAAGAGTCATATCTACTTTATGTCCGCCATTTGCTATCATTGAAATGTATCTTACCATTTGAAGTGGTGAAAAACTATTTAAACTTTGACCTATTGATGCATAAGCTGTTTTTGCTGGAGACCACCATTTTTCTGAAGTATTCTGCGCAGCTTCTTTTCCTGCTAATGTTCCCGAGGTCTCAGCTGGAAGTTCTATTCCTGTTTTTCTTCCAAGTCCAAAGAATTTTGAATATTCATTAAAAGTATCAATTCCCATTCTTGTACTTACTTCATAGAAAAAGTAGTTACATGAATTTTGTATTGCTCCTGAAATATCTAGTCTTCCATGTCCTCTTCCATAAGTATTATATAACCAACATGCAGGTGGATTAGCATGTTCATCTGTTATTCCATAATAAGGTCCATTATCATTAATTTTTTCTGTTGTTGTTGTAACTCCAGAATCTAATGCAGCAATTGCTGTTACCATTTTGAAAATTGAACCTGGTGGATATGGACTTATAGCTTTATTCATAAATGGAAAATATGGATTATTTCTATATTCATCATATTTTTCTTGACTTATTCCATTATAGAAAAGTTCTGGCTCATAATCTGGATAGCTTGCCATTGCTAATACTTCACCTGTATTTACATTAGCTACTACAACGGCTCCTCCTTTTGTTTCTGCTTGTTCTGCAAATCCTCCTGACCTGATTTTCTCTATATTATCTCTTAATGCTCGTTCTGCAATTCTTTGTAAATTAGCATCTATAGTTAAAACAATATTAGCTCCTCCTATTGCCTCTTTAGAAGTATATTCTCCTGTAATTGTACCATCAACAGACATATCTATTTGCTTTTCTCCATCTTCGCCTCTTAAGTACTCTTCAAAAACTTTTTCTATTCCAGTTTGTCCTACTTTGTCATCATTTTCATATTCATAGCTATCTCCTCTGGATGTAAATTCATCTTTATTGGCTTTTGTTATTTTACTAGTATATCCTAAGATGTGTGATGCTAAACTTCCCATATGATATTTTCTTATTGGCTCTGTAACTATTGTTATACCAATTAAATCATTAGACATTTCTTGCAATTGTACTGCTGTTTCTCTTTTTATCTCTTTTGATATTTGTATTGATCTTTTACTTGAATATCCAACTGTTGAAATTGAATATCTTATTGCTAATATTTGTCTTATTTGTTTAATATCTTCTGTTTTTATTTTATATTTATCTCTAAATAAATAAAAAGCTTCTTCTGCTGATGCAGCTTCTGGTATCTTATTCTTTTTCTTCCATTCTGCTAACTTTTCTTCTGAATCAAAATGATACTCAAATGGATCTATACTTATTGGAAATTCATCTATATACTCATCTTGATTCTTTTCTAATATATCAGTCATTATTAATATGGAATTATTTAAGTCTTCATCTTCAACTTTTGTTTTATACATTTCAAGAGAAAAACCTTGTTCTGTACTTATAAGTAAGCTTCCTGTTCTATCCATTATACTTCCTCTTGCTGCCTCTATCTTAGCTTCTCTTGTAAGCCTTGTGTTTGAATCTTCTCTATATTCTTCTCCATGCACTATTTGAAGGTTAAATAACTGAATTAATATTATTATTCCTATCAAATATACAATTGTTGTTATAAGGTTATATCTAAAATTCGATTTTTCTGTTTCTGTCTTTTTCAGAATATTTCACCCTCTTTTCTTTTAAAAATATCTTGTAAGCACATTGTTTCTTTTAAATATTCTATCCATACTAAATCCTACTTTTTGAATTAGTGGATATAGTATAATTGTAAGAAGTATATTATAAATCACTTCTACTACTACCTTTTTTATAAATAAAATGTATTCTCTCTCAAAATTTATTATTATAGAACTTAATAAATAATATCCTATTTCATATATTAATGTTGCACCTGCACACATTAATATAATTGTAAGTTTATTTTCTTTTGAGAAATTTTTATCAAAATATGTTCCTAAATATCCTACTATACAGTACATTACTGCACTTATGCCTATAACTTTTCCATACATAAAGTCTAACATTAAGCCTACAAAAACTCCTGTCATAATTCCTAGTGTAGAATTTGCAAACAATCCCACAAACAAAACAAAAATAACAAATAAATTCGGCATAATTCCTGCTATTGTAAGATTTGCAAATATGTTAATTTGTAAAAAATATATTAAAAAAAACGTTAATATTAGTCCTAATATTATGAAAAGTTTCTTCATACCCTTTCCTTACAGTATAATGTAATCTCCATTATACTTTTCCCTTTCTAAAACTACTCTGTTACTACAAGAACTGTATTTAGCTTTGAAAAATCAACAGCTGGCTTTACTATAGCATATCTATCTATAATATTACTTGTTGTTATTATTTCTTCTATTGTTCCTATATGAATTCCTTTTGGATATATTCCGCCAAGTCCAGATGTTTCTAAGCTATATCCTTTAATCAATTCTGCATCTGTTGGTATATAGCTTGCTCTTAAAACTTGATCATTATCTAAAGTACCTTTACAAATAATACTTTCATTTGATGTGCTCATTTGTGAACTTACTGTACTTGCTGGATCTATAATTACTTGAACTTTTGCTGTTTTTTCAGTTACAGAAATAACATGTCCTACTAAGCCTTTATCTGCAATTACTGTCATATTTTTCTGAACTCCATCATTTGTACCTACATTTATAACTAAATTGCTACTATAATTACTTACATCTTTATTTATAACATAAGCTGGAATGGTTGTATAAGAGGCATATTTTTGTGTTAAATTCATATATTCTTGAAGAGTTATATTATCAGCTTTTATTCTTTCTAGCTCTCTTAATTTTGTTTCTAGTTCACTATTTTGAGTTCTTAATTCTTCATTTTCTTGCTGAATTTTCTCCATATTAGCAAAATATTCACTATTTCCTTGTATTTTGTTTTTTAAATCTGTTATTATTCTTTGAATTGGAGATATTATTGTATTTACTGCTGTTTCAAAATAAGAAAGCTTATTAACTTCTACATTAGAAAGAAAAACTAATAATATAAGTATAATTAATGTAATTATTCCTCCTAATAATTCAGTTTGCTTATTTCTATTCACTCTAAATCACATTCCTTTTTAAAATATTTTTTAAGTTATCAAGATCTTCTAGCATAGCAAGTGTTCCATTTACTACTGTATCTAATGGCTCATTTGCTATATATACTGGTGTTTCCATCTTTTCACTCATTAATTTATCTAAATTTTTTATTAAAGCACCTCCACCAGTTAAAGTAATACCTGTCTCAGATATATCTGAAACAAGTTCTGGTGGTGTTTGTTCTAATGTAGTTTTTACTGTTTCTATTATTTTTTCTATTGGCTCTTTAATTGCAAGTTCTATATCACTTGAAGTAACTATTACACTACTTGGGAATCCAGAACTTAAGTCTCTTCCTCTTATTTCCATCTCAGTTTCTGTCATAAGTGGCATTGCACAGCCTAACTCTTGTTTTATATTTTCAGCAGTTACTTCCCCTATTGTTAAATTATACCTTCTTTTTATATAATTTATAATATTTTCTGTTATTTCATCTCCTGCAATTCTTAAAGATTCACTTATAACTACTCCACCTAACGATATTACAGCAACTTCTGTAGTTCCTCCTCCAATATCTACAACAATATTTCCTTTTGCTTCAGACACTTCTAATCCTGCTCCTATTGCTGCAGCCATTGGTTCATCTATTACAAAAACATTTCTTGCCCCACTAGAAATAATTGCCTCTTCTACTGCTCTTTCTTCAACTTCTGTTATTCCTGATGGAACTCCAACTACTACTCTTGGTTTTATTACTCTATATTTACTACAAATTTTATTCATTATTGCTTTAAGCATTAATTTAGTTGCTGTAAAATCAGCAATTACTCCATCTTTTAAGGGCCTAATTGCTTTTATATTAGTAGGTGTTCTCCCGTAGCATTTCTCTTGCTTCTAATCCATATGCTATAACTTCATTCGTTTTAATATCTATAGCTACAACAGAGGGTTCTCTATATATAATTCCTTTTCCCTTAATTGCTACTAAAATATTCGCTGTACCTAAATCAATTCCTATATCCTTACCGAAATTAAATTTCATATTTCCTCCTGCTTAAATTATACTTTTGTACTCTCCATCACCAATTATTATATGATCAATCAAATCTATTCCTAAAATACCTGCTGCTTCTTTGATTTTTCTTGTTATCAATATATCTTCACTACTAGGTTTTGGATTTCCACTAGGATGATTATGTACTAATATTATCTTTGGTACTTCTAATTTAATTGGTTCTGATAATATTTGTTTTATATCAAAAACTACTTTATTGCTATTCCCAGACGCTATATCTACGATTTTCATAAGTCTATTATTCGAATTTAGTAAAATTACTTTTATGACTTCTTGCTTTTCATATCTCATTTCTTCCATTAAAATATTTGAAACATCTACACTACTTTTTATTTGAACTTTATTTATCTCTAATGGTACTGACATTCTTTTGGAAAGTTCTCCTACTGCCTTTAATCTAACAGCCTTTTTAAGTCCAATTCCTTTTATTTTCATAAATTCTTTTATAGACATATCTTGTAAAAATCTTATATTATTATATTGCTCTGTGTTTTTATTAATTAATTCCATAGCTATATCAATTGCACTTTTTTCTTTCATTCCTGTATGTATAATAATAGCTATTAGTTCTACAATACTCAAACTTTTTTCACCATATAAAATACATTTTTCATATGGTCTTTCTGATATTGGTAAATTTTTTAATCGTATCAAAAAAATCCTTTCCGCTTACTTTATGCCTTTAATTATTAAACTTTTCTATATATAAATATTGAAATTGCCATTCCTATTATACTTGCTATATTTATTCTAAAAATCACACTAAAAGTTACTTTTAGTATATTAATATCTAAAGTTACAGGGCTTGATAACCCAAACTCTTGTCCATATCCTAACCACCATAGCCAAGATATTTTTGTTGCAAGTTCTCCAAGTAATCCCCCTACTACTAGTCCTGACAAAATAAATATTAATAGTATCCAAATATTTTTATCTTTAGTTGCCATCTATTTACCTCCATTTTTTCTTACGGAACTTTGTATTTTTTTACTTAACTATTATATCTTGCAATGACTTTTTTTTCAAGTAATTTATATACATTTTTTTCTTGTTTATGAATAGAATTTATAAGTAATAGATTTATAAATTTATATAATACATTTTTTGACATTTACTTTTAAATTATAACTACTATAATTAATTTATATATATCTTTTTAGGAGGCTTTTTATGGTAATTGAAAAAATTAAAGAAAACAAATTTAAAATTTTACTCTCTCTTAAGGATTTAGAAGAAGAAAATATTAATATTCATTCTTTTATGGCTTCTAATATGGAAAATCAAGAAATACTTAAAAAAATATTAATTAAACTTAAAACAGATTATAACTTTTTTATTGATTGTAAAAATCTTTTAGTCGATACTTTTTATGTATGTAATAGAGATTTTATTATGATTATATCTAGTTTGGAAAATGAAACTGAAAATATTCCTCGTGTAACTGTTAGTAGAAGTTCCTATAAAGATATAGATACTTTTAATGTGTATAAATTTTGTAGTAAAGATGAATTAAATGTTTTCTTTAATTTCATTTCTTCTACTTCAAATTTATATTATAATACTTTGTTAAATTGTCCTTTATATTTTTATAATGGCATATATTTTCTTATACTTTCTCAAAATGGTATTTCAGAAATTATATATACCTCTATAGATAAATATCTTTCTGAATTTACTTTCAAAGTAAATAAGCCTAATAATTTTTATATTAAGCTTGCTGAATATGGAGATAAAATTAATTTAGAAACTTTATTTATATAATCAATTAGGTTAAGCACTTGCCATATTTACTTTTCATATAAATCTTTATATAAAAAATAGAGTTTAAGTTTTACTTAAACTCTATTTCCAATTTATTTTAATATACATAGTTTTGTGGATTTTTTGCAACTCCATTTACTCTAACTTCTAAATGTAAGTGTGGTCCTGTTGAATTTCCTGTAGATCCTACTGCTCCAATTACCTCTCCTTGATTTACATATGTACCTGATGAAACATCTAATCTGCTACAATGTGCATAATATGTTTGAATTCCATTTCCATGGTCTATTACTACCATTTTTCCATATGCACCTTTAGTTCCTGAATAGATAACTGTTCCACTAGCTGCTGCTTTTATTGGTACACCTTTTGATGTAGCTATATCTAAACCTGTATGTGTTCCTCTTGATCTTCTACCAAATCTTGAAGTTATCGTTCCTGATATTGGTCTTATAAGATTAATACCTAATGCTGTATTAGAATAATCCATTGTTTTCATAGTATTAACCTTTTTATTAGCTGAAGTTTTTGGTTTTTCTACATATAAACCATTTATTGCAAGCTCTGTTGTTGTAAGCTCTTTTAATTCAGTTTCATATTTTAAAGCATATGTAACACTATCTTTATTATTACTATTTTTATCTTTCAATGTTTGAATTACATTTTCACACTCTTCATATGTGGCTACATAAAATTTTTCTTGATTATTTTCCATTATTGCATAATATTTATAAAATGGTATACCAGAGGCAATAACTGTATCAAATATTTCATTATCATTTGGCTCTATACCCTTTTTTAAGAAACACATATTATATTCTGGCATAGTATCTATTTCTACAAAGGCTACTGTTTTACTATCACCATTAGTTATATAATTTTTAATTCTCTTTTGTAATTCACTTTTATTTTCTGTATATCCTATTTCTTCTCCACCGAATTTTAACTAAATACATCGGTTTGTATACTACAAATAATAGAAATGCTATTAGCCCTAATGCAATTAATAAAAGTATTATAAACTTAGTCCACATTCTTAAATGAATTACAACATTTTTAAATATACTAGTTATGATAAACACTCCTTTTTAAACCTTTTCTTTTGCTTTTATTATTTTATATATTTTTCAAAATAATTTCAATATCAAAATAGAGTTTTTTTTACTATTTTTTTCCTTTATATCTTAATTATGCTCTCTTATATTTCCATTTTCTTGTTTTTTACTTTTTTACATTTTTGTAACATTTTATTTAATTACTTTGCTAAAAATGTGGTTTTTAGCAAAAAAAGATTAATAAAAGCAAATATTTAAACAATTACTTTTATTAATCCTTTTTCCTAAAATTTTAATTCATTTTTAACTTTTTCAATTTCTTCTGGCTTTGAATTTTCAGCTGGAACATAATACCCTTTTGACTCAGCTAATTTAAAAAGTTCATATTGAAAACTTTCATCTGAGTTTCTTAAATTTTGAAATGTTTGTCTAAGTTCTAAGTTAGCTGTTTCTGTAATAGCACTTGAATAATCTTTTATTGAATTTTTTACACTTGCTAAAACATCATTTACTATACTTTTTTCTTCCATATTTCCTCCTAATTAAAAAATGATAATAATTTTTGTTTTGAATTTAATGTATCTTGCGCTGCTTTATTTAACACCTGTTTTATTTGTGGATCAACAGCAGAATCTGCATAATTAGTAAGCTTATTATAACTAGTCTCTTTCGCTCCTATAAAATGTCTTAAGTTTTGTAATTCAATTTGATTTAAAGTTCCCATTTTATTCCTCCCTTTTACAATTCTTTAATTATTATTAACTTTTAACTCTGCTTTTATTCATTTATTTTGCTTTTAAACAAAAAATAACCTAAGCAATATTAATTTCATTTTAATATTCTTAGGTTATTTACCTTTATGATAATTTTTTTCTATATTCTTTAATAAATGTTTTAACTTTTTCACTATTAGCTTTTTGTTGTTTCATTAAATCTGATGTTAATTCTCTTATGTTGTTTACTTCTTCTCTTAGCTCTTTTGTTAGTTCACTTGTGTTTGTTCCATCTACAGCACTTTTAATATATTCTAGTTCGTTTTTAAGGTCATTATATTCTTCCACAGTTATTGATTTATTATTCATCATATATTGTATAAATAAGTTTCTTATATTGCTTACTTCGCTACTTATATTTTCCATTTTATACTGCATTAAACTCATATCTGGAAGATTTTCATTTTCAAATTGATTTTGCAAAGCTAAATTATTATTTTCTTCTAAGTTTTCTTCTTCCTCTTCTGCAAATTCTTCTTCTAAAATTTCAAATTCATTATTTCTAAATTTTTCTTCTTTTCCTTTTTCTGCTTCTGCAAAAACTTGTTCTACTGTTTTTATTTCTTTATTAACACGATTTTCTTCTAACATTCTTGCTTTTTGATCACTATAATAATATTTTTCTCCATAGGCACTTTCTTTTATAGGATATTTATTAAGTACAACTCCTGTTATTTTAGCACCAACATTCTCAACAAGTTTTTTAACCTTTTTTAAACTATCTATTTTTGTAATTTTATGAGCAACAACTATAATAACATTATCAACATATTTTGAAACCGCAATACTATCTGAAACAAGTAGTGATGGTGTTCCATCAATTATAACAATATCATATATTTCATCTAATAGCTGAATTAATTTTATCATTTTCTTTGATGATATAAGTTCTGATGGATTTGTAGGTCTGTCTCCAGATGTCATTACATGAACATCAGAAATGCTGGTTGTTTTTATATATTTAGCTACATTGCTAGGTGTAACATTACTAACTTCTGCTAAAAAGTTTGATAAACCTTTTGCATTAGGAACCTTAAAAATAGTATTTTGTCTTCCTTTTCTCATATCTGCATCTATAATCAATACTTTTTTATTTGATCTAGCTAGTGCTACTGCTAGGTTTGATGAAACATAACTTTTTCCTTCCGCACTAAAACTACTTGTAACTAATATATTTTTAAACTTTTTATTCTTTCTTGCAAATGTAAGATTAGTTCTTAAGGTTCTAAAAGCCTCAGTAGTTGGCATATTTACAGTATCTAACATTTTATTGTTTTTTAATTTTTTCTTTATATCTTCTTTATCTAATAAAGGTACTGTTCCAAGAACAGGTAGTTTTGTAATATTTTCAATATCTTCTTCTGTTTTAATAGTAGTATCTAACAAATACATAATTAATACTAACGCTGTTGATACTGCAATTCCTAATGCAGAAAATATTGCTATATCTCTAACATGATTTATATTATATGGATTCTCTGATTTTTCAGCTTCATCTAGAATATGTACATTGCTTATGTTATACATTTCTTTTACTTGTTTTGAGAAAACTTTTGCTATTTCATTTGCTACATTTTTTGAAAGTTCTGGATTACGACTTGCAACTTCTATTTTCAAAATAGTAGTATTATCTGCTGAAGTTGTAGATATCATTTTAGTAAGTTCTGTATCTGTTATATCCAAAGATAAATTTTCTCTTACTTCTTTTAAAACAGTCTTACTGGTTATAATTTCATTATAAGTATCCACCAAGTTCTTATTCATTGTTATATCTGTCTGTGTTATTGAATTTGTAGAGTCTCCTTCTCCTTCTGTAGCAATCTGTGTAAGCGCTATTTTTGTATATGATTTATACTTAGGCTGATTATATACAAAAGAATAAGCTGAACCTGCAGAAATAAATAATATCATAATTAATACAATGTACCATTTCATTGTATATGCTGTTTTTGATAATCTTCTTAAATCAATTTCTTCCATCGTTTTTACCTTTAAAGTGTTACCTCTATCCTTCCATTTTTTCTTCTGTGTCTTACATTTCCGTAGTAAAATATAATTTCTATTATATTATACCTTTGATTTTAATTTTAATCAATACTATTTTTATTTAAAAAATTTATCTTTTTTAATTTTTGGCTTTGGAACTAGTAAATTTTCATTTTTTAAAAGTAATTTTGGATTTAAGCTACTAAGTAAATTTAAATATTCCTCATCTATTATTTTAAGTATTTTTTTATTTATCTCGTCCATCTCTAAATACATAGAATTATCTGTGTGTGCATCAGTTGATAATATATGTATTAAGTTATTTTTTAATAAAGTTTTTATAGTTTTTTCTGCTGTTTTTCCATATCTTCCAATTACACTTCCATAATTTCCTTGAAAATAGATTCCCATTTTAATAAAATCTACTAGATAATTAGGATCTTTTTGTACATATGTATATCTTTCTGGATGAGCAATAACAATTCTATATCCTTTTTCTATTATTCTTAAAAATATCTCATCTAAATATTTTAATTCTTGTTTCATTGGTAATTCCACTAGTAGATAATTTGATTTTCCTATACATGAAACTTTTTTTTCTTCTATTTCTTCTAATATGCCTTCATTTATATATATTTCATTCCCTAACACTATTTTTACATCTATATTATTTTTTAATGCATCTTCTCTTAATTTTCTTATTGTTGGTATATTTTCTTTTCTCGTTTTTAAGCATTTTTGTTCTAAATAGTGTGGTGTACAACAAATAATATTAAAGCCTGCATTTTTAGCTTCACGTAACATATTAAGAGATTGCCTCGTGCTTTTTGATCCATCATCTGTATTTGGTAAAATATGTGTATGTAAATCTATCATTTTAACTTTTCCTTTCTAAAATTTGTTGACAAAATATTATCCTTGTTTTATAATATATTAAGTTTCTAGGGAATTTAATATGCGCCATTAGCTCAGTTGGTAGAGCAGTTGACTCTTAATCAAATGGTCGGAGGTTCGATTCCTCTATGGCGCACCACTATTTTAAGAATACAATTAAGTTGTATTCTTTTTTACTAATAGTTACCATTAGCTCAGTTGGTAGAGCAGCCCTCTCTTAATCAAATGGCCTGGAGGCTTAAATTCCTCTATGGCGCACCACTATTTTAAGAATACAATTAAGTTGTATTCTTTTTTTACTAATGGCTGCCATTAGCTTTGCTATTAAAATATCCTTCTCTCACTTTTTTACCTAAATATGATATCATAAACTTAATAATTTTCAAATACTTTTAATTTATTTTATATATATTATTTGAGCTTAAACCATTTATATATTATTTAAAAAAATAAAGCTAGTATTTAAACTAGCTTTATTTTATGGTCCAACTCTTACAATTGCTTTTAGAGGTCTATATGTATCATTTGAAAGAATTTCTTTTGATACCACAGCTCCATTTAGTCTCGTTTCTTTATATGTTGTTACTTTACAACCACTACTTCCTTTTTGAGTTGTTATTCTAGTTCCTGGTGCTAAAGTAGGATCTATTATTTCTTCAGTAGTATACGGTATTGTTTGAGTTACTGATGGCAATATTTTTACTTCATATTCTACTTCTTCTTGAATTCCATTTATAGAAAACTCTGCTACACCATTTTCCACTGTTGCTGCTATCTTTATTGGATATGATCTTGAATTTGTAAATTTAAAATCTATCGTTCCATAAACAACTGTAGCATCTCTTCCTGCTGCTACATACGAAGTTTTAAATGCATGATTTCTTCTTTCTTCTATTTTTAAATTTGCAATTAATACTGCATTATATAGAGTCGAAGATATTTGGCATATTCCTCCTGCTAAACCATCTACAACTCCACCATTTGCATATATTTTTGCATTTCTATAACCCTCTTCTATAGTTCTTTTTCCAACAACTTTATTAAAGGAAAAGGTTTCTCCTGGCATAAGAACTGTTCCATTTATTTTATCAGCAGAAATTTTTAAATTTTTACTTCTATCAATATTACTTGCATCATATCTTGTTGAAAATTTTGATATTGTATATGGAAATGCTTCTGCTCCTAAATCTTTAACTGTTTTTTGTGGTTTTGTTATTGTTAATGCAAACTTATATTCATCTTTGTTTTCATTTTTTATTATATTTCTTACTTCTTCTAAACTATTTTGTAAATCTATTCCATCTGATTCTGATACAATCTTAAAAGGTTCTTTTATAAAATATGCATCTTGTGGTTCTTTATGTATTTCACTATAAATTTTATCAATATCAATTTCTTCAGGATTAACCTGCTGTATAGGTATATTTAATTCTTCCGAAATTTTATTATTTAATAATATGTCTGAAGCATTTCTATTTTTTATTAAGTTTAATATATTTTCTTTTAATTTTTCCTTCTCTACTTTTATTCCTGGTGTTCCTCTATTTATTATAAGCTCATTGTTTTCTATATAATAACTTGGGTTAACAACAACTCCTGGTACTGAAGATGCAATACTATCTACAGCCGAATTTAAAAGCTCTTCATTGTATTCTGCATTTATATCAATATCTTTTCCCCAAAAAGCAACTAAAAGAAGTTCATAATTATTTTCTAATACATTTCCCTTTCTTCCTATACTTTTTGCTTCTTCTATGGCAAAATCTATTTTATAATTATATTCAAAGTTTTTTGGTTTTATAGTTGTTTCATATTCTTCATACTTTAGTTTAATTTCTGGAATTAACTCAATATTTATTGCTTCTGTAATTTTGTTTTTTGCCTCTTCTACTGATAAATTTGATATATCTATATTTTTAATTTTTACACCTTTTACAATATTTGTATTATTTATATTCATAATTGCAAATACTGTTGAAAATAATAAAATTATTACAAGCATTAAAAAAATATTTATAGCTATATATGTTCTTTTCTTTTTACTATTTTCTTTTTTTTCTATAAGAGCTTTTTGCTCTTCCTCTATGTTTATTTTTTCTCTTTTTTGTGGTTGTTTATTTTCAATTGGTTTATCCTTATTTGTAATATCGCTTCTTTTATCTATTTGTTTATTTATAGTTTTTTGAGGTTCTTTATTTTCTTCTATTAATTTTTCTTCAACTTCTTTTACTTCTGCTATTTTTAAATTTTCTTCTATAATTTCTATTTTTTTATTTGCATTTTTTTTATTGTTAGAAGCCATGCCACTCTTCCTTCCGTACTTTAATTATTAACAATATTATCATATGTACTATTTTTCTGCAATAAAAAATTGTACTAGACAATAAAAATTTTTATATATATAATTAATTTGACAAATATTTTAAGTGAGGTAAGAAACTATGATAGGTGAAATGATATCAAGAATTCGAAAAGAAAAAGGTATTACTAAAACAAAACTAGCAGAAGTAACAGATATAAATATTGGGCATTTAACTCATATTGAAAAAGGTGAAAGAAACCCTAGTCATAAAGCATTAAAGTCTATTTGTTCAGCTTTGAATATTCCTTACCAACAACTACTATATACATATGATAAAAATCTAACAGAAGAACAAAAAACTTATAATTATATAGATAAAATTTCTTATAATACAATACCAGCTATATCACAAATAGATGCTTACATTAACTGTCCTGCTGAATATTCTAATGCAAGTTTTGCATACAAAGTAAATGATAATTCTATGGCTCCTATTATTAAAGAAAGTACATATGTTTATGTAGAACTTTGTGGATTACTTTCAAATAAAGATATTGGTATTTTTAAATTTCAAGATCAGATTCTTATTAGACGTTTAATTTATAAAAGAGGAAAATTTGTTTTAAGAGCAGATAATAAGGAATTTGATGATATTCAAATTAACAATACTTTTGATTTTCAAATTATTGGAAAAATTTATGTATAGATATTTTTTCTGTTTAAAATACTTTTTATAAATATAACAAAATAGTAAAGTGTATGGGCTATATGACTTGTACGCTTTTTTCTTTTACATTTTCATTACATTTGAGTTTTCCACTTGAATATGTTTCCTTTTAAATATATAATATTTACAGTTATTTACTTAAGAGGAGAAATAAATGGAATTAGTTAAAAACATATTCTTTAATACAGATAAATTAACGCCTAATACAAAGGTAAAAATTTCATATACTGGTAAGTTTTTTCAAGATGGCTCTACTAATGTATACATTCATTATGGTTTTGGGAATTCATGGGATAATTTAGTAGATGGTGAAATGGTAAAAACAGAACTAGGTTTTCAAATAGAAGTTGATCTTTTAGATAAAGATACTTTTAATTTTTGCTTAAAAAATGAAAAAAATGAATGGGATAATAACAATAATCACAATTATATTTTCTTAATAGAACATCCAGAAGCTTCTTTAGTTTTATTAGAAGACTTTGATGTACCTACTATAAGAAGACTTAGAAAATCTTACATTATCTCAAAAAAAATAAAACTTGCCATATATAAAATGCTTATATATGTTCCTAGACTTATTTCTGGAAACTATAAAAAGAAACGCAAAGCAGATACTAACGTGTAAAATCCTAGAGTAGTCTAGGATTTTTTGATGTAAATTTATATTATTAATTCTATGTTTTTTAAATTACTAAACCACCATTTGGTGATATGACCTGACCTGTTGTAAATTCATCTTCTATAAGCCATTTAACACATCTTGTTATATCTTCAGGCTTACCTTTTTTATATAAAGCACTTTCTTCTAATATTCCTTTCCAATCTTCTTCACTTAAATTTTTAGTCATATCTGTTTGTATACAGCCAGGAGCAACTGAATTTACTCTAATATTTGATAATCCTAATTCTTTGGCTAGTGACTTTGTCATTCCATCTATTGCTGCTTTTGTCATCGAATAATGTACTTCACAAGATGCACCCACTAATCCCCAAATTGAAGAAATATTTATTATACATCCACTTTTATTGTTTATCATATTTCTAGCAACTTCTTGTGTTATAAAAAATGCAGAATATACATTTGTTTTCATTATATTATCAAATTCCTCATATGTTATATCTGTAAATAATTTGCTTTGTGCAATTCCTGCATTATTAACTAAAATATCTATCTTTCCATATTTTTCAAGACAATAGTTTACTAGCCTTTGAGATTCTTCTTTTTTAGAAACATCTGCTTTAAATATTTCTATATCTATCTCATCTTTTTTAAGTTCTTCTTTTAGCTCCATTGCTAATTTTTCGGAATTATTATAATTTGCTATTATAGTATATCCTTCTATTGCAAGTGATTTAGCTATATTTCTTCCAATTCCTTTTGAAGCACCTGTTATCAATACCACTTTATTTTTCATTTTTTTCCTTACTTTCATAAAAATATATTTTATTATATCATCATTGTCTATTTTTCTCAATACCAAAAGCTCTTGAATTTAAATATAATCTACTTATCAAATTATTATAATGCTATCAGTTTACAAATTATAAAATATGGTGTATAATATATAGTGATGCATATTATTTTTATTTGACTTTAGGAGGGTCACAGCATATGGTAACAATGAATTATCTTAGCAACAATGAAGGTCTCGTAGTCAAAAACTTCATGGTCCGGGACGTAGATGATGCTTCGCACTAACTTTCTGCGGAAAGGCAAAAGACTTGCTGGCAAAATACGGTGGCGAGATGCTGGTAGAAAGAAAGCTGCTTGACGGAGTTTATTTCATCATGCCGTCCCTTGATTCCAGTGCACTGATGTCGGCTTGGGAAATGACTCTTGGAAGAAGGGACATCATGACAGAAATCACCTGTACCAAAATCTTGGAAGTAAAGGATGATGAAGGAGATGGTCCCAGCGCTCAGGCAAAGTGTCAACGGGCCAAGGAGCTTCTTAACCAGCACAAGGGCTGCGTACTGCGGGAAATCAAAGTGTCCGACAGCGAGTATCGACTCATTCTGTTTTTCTCAGACAATGAGCAAATGATGGTCTGGGAGAAAACCCTCAATCTCTGCTGATGTACCTAACAGACGCAACTAAAACGAGGCCGTTTCGAAAGAAATGGCCTCGTTTTAGTTGGTGTATATAACTTATATGCATTGTTATTATTTTATATATATAATATTGTTTAAATTCAAAACATATCTATTTTTTCACTTTATATATTGCTCTTTTTTATTAATTTAATTTTTACATCAAAAAAATCGAGTATTTTTTACTCGATTTTCTGTGGAGCCGCTAGTCAGACTTGAACTGACGACCTACTGATTACAAGTCAGTTGCTCTACCAACTGAGCTACAGCGGCATATATTTTCCATATTTTAATTGGTGACCCCTACGGGAATCGAACCCATGTCTCCGCCGTGAAAGGGCGATGTCTTAACCGCTTGACCAAGGGGCCATAAAAGAATACTTATAAAGTATTCTTGGTGAGCTATCCGCGACTCGAACGCGGGACAACTTGATTAAAAGTCAAGTGCTCTACCACCTGAGCTAATAGCCCATTAAAAATATGGATCAGTCGTTTATTTGCGACTGCCTTTATATGATACAACATTTTTTTATATATGTCAACCTTTTTCAAAAATTTTTTAATATTTTTATTTTAATTTTCCCTAAAAGTTAATTTTTTACTCATAAAAGTATTTATAGATATTGCTAAAATAGTAAATTCATATATAAAAAAAGCCACTTTTAAAGAAATATTTATACTATATTTCTAAAAGTGGCTTAATAACTATTTCTTGTATGAAATCTATTCTGATAATCCTGTCATAGCTCTTCTTAAAGTATTTAATTTATCTTCACTATCTTTCATTGAATTTCCTTTTACTCCCATATAGAACTTAACCTTTGGTTCTGTTCCAGATGGTCTTACACAGCACCATGCAGAATCTTCTAAATCAAAATATAATACATTAGATTCTGGAAGTCCTGTTTCTGATTCTTTACCAGTTTTAATATCTACAATCTTTCCAGTTTTATAATCTCTTACACTAATAACATTATAGTCTCCTAATTTCTTAGGTGGATTTTTTCTAATATTTTCCATTAATTCTTTTATTTTTTCTGCTCCATCTGCACCTTTTAATGTAATTGTTGAAATACCTTCTTTATAGAATCCATATTTTTCATATATCTTTATCATTTGATCCCATAAAGTTAATCCTTTTTTCTTATAGTATGCTGCTGCTTCACAAAGCATCATAACTGCTGTTATTGCATCTTTATCTCTGCTATGTGTTCCAACTAAACATCCATAACTCTCTTCATATCCAAATAAATATTCATGACTTCCTGAGCTTTCAAAATTTCTTATTTGCTCACCTATGTATTTGAATCCTGTAAGAACTTCTATAAAGTCTACACCGTATTCTTTAGCTATCGCTATTGCTAAATTTGAAGAAACTATTGTTGAAATTAATGCTCCATTTTTTGGAAGTAATCCTTTTTCTTGTTTTTGTGATAAAACATATTCTGCTATTAATAACCCCGACATATTTCCAGTAAATGCTTTATATTCCTCTGTTTTACTATCTTTTGCAAAAACTCCCAATCTATCAGCATCTGGATCTGTTGCTAAAACAACATCTGCATCAACTTTGTTTGCAAGTTTTAAGGCTAAATCAAAAGCTTTTACATCTTCTGGATTAGGATAATCTACTGTTGGAAAACTTCCATTTGGTAATTCTTGTTCTGGTACTACATATACATTTGAAAATCCTAAATCTGATAGTACTGCTTGGACTGGAACATTTCCAGTTCCATGTAGTGGTGTATATACTATATTTAAGTCTTTTTCTACCTCTTTTATTATATCTAGATTTAATACTTGCTTTTTTATTGCTCTTAAGTATAGTTTATCCATCGCTTTTCCTATTACATTATATAATCTTTGAGCTCTAGCTTCTTCTAAGCTTATTTTTCTAATTAATGAATAATCTTTTACTTTATTTACTTCTGCAATTATTTCTTTGTCTACTGGTGAAACTATTTGTGCTCCATCATCCCAATATACTTTATATCCATTATATTCTGGTGGATTATGACTTGCTGTAATCATAATACCAGCTGTACATTCAAGTTCTCTTACTGCAAAAGATAATTCTGGAACTGGTCTTAGAGACTCAAAAATATATGTTTTTATACCATTTGCATTTAAACAAAGTGCTGTTGCTTCTGCAAATTCTGGTGACATATTTCTTGAATCATAACTTATTACTACACCTTTGTTTTCTGTTCCTTCTTTTAATATAAAATTTGCTAATCCTTGAGTTGCTTTTGTAACAGTATAAATATTCATTCTATTTGTACCATTTCCAATAACGCCTCTTAGACCTGCTGTTCCAAATTCTAAGTCTTTATAAAATCTATCTTTTATTTCTTCTTCATTTCCTGTTATTAATAATAACTCTTTTCTGGTTTCTTCATCAAAAATTGGATTTGTTGACCATTCTTTATATTTCTTATGATATTCTACTTTATTCATGTAGTCTTTATATAATTTTCTTGCTGTTTCTGGACTATCTTGACCTTCTGCATTTTTTATTGGTGCAAATTCTTCTTCTCTTTTTACTCTTAGTACAACCACATCATCAAACATTTCATATGAATCAAATATAAACATTTCAAATTTATAAGCATTTGGTTTATCTGCTGTTACTATTTTTCCATTTTCATCCATATAGTTTGCTTTTTTTACTGCTGTATGATAAGGAAGACTAAGTTCGCTTACTTTTTCTAATCCTTTTATATTATATAAATGGAATATTGCATTTGCATCTCCATATACAAGAGATCTATCATCATCTCTTAAATTTGCCATTTCTTCTGAAATTTCAGTGTACTCAACAACTCCTACTTTTTTATTCTTTCTACAAAATACACCTACTTTTTCTTTAGGATCTGTCTTCTCTATAGACTTAACAGCTCCTAATACTTTATTATGAATAGACATTCCTATTAATAATGGGTCAACTGGTTTTACTAATACATTATCAACACCATTAATAAATACCCATTCTATACCATTTTCTTTCATTTCACTTATAACATTTGCTCTATCCATAGATTGAAGTGTTCCACCATGACCATTTGCAGCTTCTTTTACCATTCCCTCTTCTGTAAGTAATATTTTTCCATCAATTCCTAACATTGGTAATTGACCTTGTTTAAAAAATTTCACAGCTTCCTTTGGATATCCAAAATAATTTTTCTCTTCAAAAAATTTAACTGTAGCATCATGATTTTCTTTGCTTGTCATTAAATACCATGGAATTACTGTATCATATGTTTTCCAGGCTTCTTTTAAGGTATCACATAATACTTCAAAAATAGATTTATTTAATACAGGATCAAATATATATGTTCCTTTAGGTCCTGAATGACCAAGTCTTGTTCCTTGTCCACCTGCCATTGTTACTGTAGCAAATTTATTATATTTTATGGCTTCAATACCCTTTTTTCTGTACATTTCTTTTTCACTAACAGTTAATTTAGATTTATCTACATGTTCTATTGGCTCAATTGTAACTGTTCCTAAATCAACAGGTTTTTGTGTTTGTTCATATAATTCTTTCATAAGGTTGAAATCAATATTTTCTATTTGATTTAATAGTTCTTCCCTCTTTTGATCATCTAACTTATCATAATTTACAAGTAGATGTTCCTGATTATACTTTCCAAGTAATTCTTTTATTTTTTCTAATCTTTCATTCATTTTAGTATATATGCTCCTTTCTATATTTCATCACTTATATTAAATCTAAAATTAAATTTTTACTTATCTTATATCATTTTTTAGCTTAAGTCAATAAAGTACATCTAATCTCTTACGGCTACCTATTTTATATAGATTTTTATTTTTAATATAATAAGCTTATACTATTTCATAATTGTGATTTCTTTGTTATCTTTTTCTGCCTTTTGTGTAAATTGTGTGAATAATTCTTCTTTCAAAACTTCTCCTTTTGTATTTATAATCTTAGAGTGTGTATCTAAGATTTCCTTTATTTTTTCTTGTGTTTGGCAAAATTCAAAACATTCTATTACTATATCTTCATTATTTAATTGTTCTTCTAAATCTTTTTTCTTTTTTTTGATATATTCTTCTGTTCCCATAATTACTATAAGTTTTTTTCTTTTCTTGTTTAGTTTTATTTTATTATTTTTCCATTCTATTTTTCTTAAATTTGTTTTTTCTTCTACACTTGTTATACTATCAATAATTCTGTGTGCTATGTTATTTAAGTCCTTTTCAAAAAAAGGATAAACATCATATTCTTCTTCCATCTTTTGTTTCATATATGGTAAAAGCATTGTTACTAAATGAGCTTCACTGACATAAAAACTGCAAAACATATTTGTATTCATTTTTTATCCCTCCATATATTTTTTGTATACTAATTTTATTATTCTGCATCTCAATAGTCAATTCAAATCGTCTATTCTTTTTCGACATGAATAATTTTTAAAATTTTGCAAATACTCTATTTTATAGATAAATTTTACAAAATTGTTTAAACTTTAATAAAAAGGAGATTACTATGAAAGAAAAAATAAAATCTTATATACTATTATTACTTTTATTCATAATTTTCATTATTATTACAATAAATTCTTATGCAACTACTGTTTTTAACGATTTAAGTGAAAGTTTCTTTAGACTTCATATACTAGCAAATAGTGACAACCAAATCGATCAAGAATTAAAATTAAAAGTAAGAGATAATGTGTTAGAATATATGAGAGAAATAACTAAAAATATCTCTTCTAAAAATGAAGCTATTAATATATGTAATTCTAATTTAGAAAACTTTAAAGAAATTGCACAAAAAACTATTCAGGAAGAAGGTTTTGATTATAGTGTAAATGTAAATATTGGTAATTTTAAATTTCCTACAAAACATTATGGAAATATTTCTCTTCCAGCTGGTAATTATGATGCCTTAAGAATTGAAATTGGGGCAGCAAATGGACAAAATTGGTGGTGTAGTCTTTTTCCACCATTATGCTTTGTAGATATGTCTTCTGGAATTATTGATGAAACTTCTGAAAATGTATTAAAAGAAAATCTTTCAGAAGAAGATTTTGCTATAATATCTAGTGATTCAGAGGATATCCATTTAAAATTTAAAATCATCGAATTTTTAAATGAAAAAAATATATTGTAAATATTTTCTTTTTGTGATATATTCCATATTGAGTAAATTTATGCTCATTACTAATACAAAAATATGGGGGTATATATTTTGGAAAAATTAGTCATTACTGGAGGAACTCCTTTAAAAGGTGAAGTTGTAATAAGTGGTGCAAAAAATGCAGCAGTTGCAATTATACCAGCAACTTTACTAGTTAATGGAATTTGTACAATTGAAAATTTACCAAATATAAGTGATGTAAAATTATATTGTGATATATTAAAAGATTTAGGAGCAATAGTTACTTGGAATTCTGAACATGAAGTTACTATTGATACAAGAAAAATAGATTCTCATAAAACACCTTTAGATGTTACAAGAAAATTTAGAGCTTCTTATTATTTAATTGGAGCTTTACTTGGAAGATGCAAACATGCTATTGTAGGAAGTCCTGGTGGTTGTAATTTAGGTGCTAGACCTATAGATCAGCACATCAAAGGTTTTGAAGCTTTAGGAGCTACTGTTGATGTTTCTAATGGAAATATTGCTGCTAGTGCAAAAAAATTAGTGGGAACTTCAATATATATGGATGTTGTTTCTGTTGGTGCAACAATAAATATTATGCTTGCAAGCGTTTTAGCAGAAGGAACTACAATTATTGATAACCCTGCAAAAGAACCTCACATTGTTGATGTGGCTAATTTCTTAAATACTATGGGAGCAGATATTCGTGGAGCTGGTACAGATATTATAAAAATAAATGGAGTTAAAGAACTAAAAGGAAATGCTACATATTCCATTGTACCTGATCAAATCGAGGCTGGTACTTTTATGCTAGCTGCTGTTGCATCAAAAGGTGATGTTGTAATAAAAAATTGTATAACAAAACACTTAGAATCAATTATAGCAAAAATAGTAGAAATTGGTGGAAATGTAGATGCTAATGGTGATCATTTAAGAGTATGGTGTTCAAAAAGAACAACAAAAGCAACTATTAAAACCTTACCTTATCCTGGTTTCCCAACAGATCTTCAACCTCAAATGGGTGTTGCTTTATCAATATCTGATGGTACAAGCATTATAAATGAAAGTATTTGGGAGTCTAGATTCCAATATACAGCTGAATTAAATAAAATGGGAGCTAAAATAACTGCTCAGGGTAAATCAGCTGTTTTTGAAGGTGTTAAATCCTTAAATGCTTCTCCTGTTTATGCAACAGACTTAAGAGCTGGAGCAGCCCTTATTATAGCGGGTATTGTAGCTAAAGGAAAAACAGAAATATATAACCTAAATCATATTGATCGTGGTTATGAAAACATAGAAGAAAAATTTAGAAAACTTGGAGCAAAAATAGAAAGAGTTTCTGAATAATTAAATTTAAGGATAATTATTATGTTAAAATTTTGTAGTTTATATAGTGGAAGTTCTGGAAATTGCTTATTTATAAATTCTAATAATACTAAGCTTTTAGTAGACTGCGGAACAAGTGGAAAAAAAGTTACAGAAGCATTAGCATCAATTGATTCATCAATAGAAGAAATTGATGCTATTTTAGTTACTCATGAACATTCTGATCATATACAAAGTCTTGGACTTATATCTAGCAAATACAATATTCCTGTATATGCAAACTTAGAAACTTGGAACGCTATGGAAGCTCAAAAGAAAAAAATTTCAGAAAATAATATAAAGATTTTTGAAAATGATAAAGATTTTGTTTTAAATGACTTAACTATTCATCCATTTTCAACCCCACATGATGCGGCAAATCCTTGTGGATTTAATATACATAATGGTAAAAGAAAACTTAGTATTGCAACAGATTTAGGGCATATGGATAATAGAATTTTAGATACTTTAAAAGATAGCTCATTTCTACTTTTAGAATCTAATTATGATCCTGAAATTCTTAAACTTTCTAAATATCCATATCTTTTAAAAGAACGTATTAAAGGTCCTAATGGTCATCTTTCTAACTCTACTGCTGGAAAAACAATTTCTGCTTTAATTAACAAAAATTTGAAATCAGTAATGCTAGGTCACTTAAGTAAAGAAAATAACTTTCCTGAACTTGCATATCAAACTGTTTTAAATGAACTTATGGACGCAAATATTGATACTAATACCATAAACATAAATGTAGCCAATAGATCTAATCCAACAAAATTAATTAATCTATAATTTGTTTAAACCATAAATTTTAATTTATATTATTTAAAATTTATGGCTTTTTTATTTAAAAATATAAATAATTAATAAAAACAAAGCATGAAACTACACATATAAAATCTGCTAGCAGGCCTAATATTAAAGCTGGTTTCATGTTTTTTCCTTCTAATTTTGAACCATATACAGAAATTACATATATAGTTGTTTCTGTTGAACCTATTATTAATGATGTTAATATTCCTATTTTAGTATCTACACCTATATTTTGCATTATATTTGTTCCAATTGCATTTGATGTACTTCCTGATATAGGTCTTAATAAAATGAAAGGTACTAAACTTTTATATTCTTCCATAGCAGGAAATATTTTTATAATACCTTTTGCTATAAATTCTGTAATTCCTGATGCACTTAACATTCCAACAGCTACTAATAAAGCTAATAATGTTGGAAACAATTTTATAACTATTTTTTCCCCTTCAATAACCCCTTGTATAAATAGTTCAAAAACATTTTTATGCTCAATTATTGCATATATTATTACTGAAACTAAAATAATAGGTGTAATAACTTTTCCTAAATATTCAAAAAAATGCATTTTTTCTCCTTTAGCCTGACTCTTTTCTTATTTTTAAATAAATTTTAGTCATTATAGTAATAAATGCAAATGTAATAATACTAGAAAACCAAACTCCCATTATAATGCCTCCTGGATTTTTAGAACCTAAGCTACTTCTTATTGCAATAATATTTGTTGGTATTATTTGAAGTGATGCAGTATTTATAACCAAGAACATTAAAATTTCATCACTCAAATGACTTTTTTCTTTTGGTGTAGCTTCCTTTAATTCAGAAATTGCATTTAAACCTGCTCCGAGTTGCCGCATTTCCTAATCCCAATAAATTCGTTACCATATTTATAGACATATATTCATAGGCTTTTGATTTTTGATTAACTTTTGGAAATAAAAATTTATTTAATGGATTTATAATTTTTTGTATTTTATCCTTTAAAGTAGTATTTGTGATAATATTTATTATTCCATTCCAAAAACACATTGCTCCTAATAATTTTATACATAATTCTACTGTATTTTGTATTGATATAAAAATTGAATCATTAACCTTTTGAAAGTTTCCATTTATTATAGAAAAAAATACTGAAATTATTATAAATAAGCACCAAATAAAATTTAGCATACCTTTAACCTCTTCTTTATTCCAATATATGCTTTTCAAAAAAATATATACAAAAAAAGATGCTCTTTTCTTGCATCTTTTTAATGTATATAATATTTTACTCTTTATTTAGAAAGTGTTTATATATTTCATTTTTGTTTACATTTCTGTCTTTTGCTACTTTTTTTATTATTTCTTTTTTATCTAATCCTTGTTCGTTATAATAATTATAATGTTCTTCAAGTGTTAAGCTAGTTAATTCCTTTGTATCTTTTTCTTGCTTAGATATTTTACTACCTTCGATAATTATTACAAATTCTCCCTTAAATTCTTGATTACTTTGTAAAATATTGCTTATTTTATCTCTAATGAATTCTTCATGTATTTTAGTAAGTTCCCTTGCAAGTACTATATTTCTATCTCCCAAAATATCAAAAATATCTTGTAATGTTGTTTTCATTTTGTGTGGCGCTTCATATAGAATAATAGTTCTTGTTTCATATATTAAACTAGACAATTTTTCTTTTTTATTTTTTTTATTAGTTTCTAAAAAACCTTGAAAACAAAATTCTTTTGTAGACATTCCTGAAGCTATAAGAGCATTAACAAATGCCACACAACCAGGTATTGGAATAATCTCTATATTGTTTTCTATTGCTAGTTTTATTACTTCTTCACCTGGATCTGATATACCTGGTGTTCCTGCATCTGATACTACCGCCACATCTTTTCCTGCTAATAGTTCAGCTATTATTACATCACTTTTAGATTTTTCATTTTGCTTATAATAGCTTATTAATTTTTTTGAAATTTCAAAATGATTAAGTAATTTAAGTGTATGCCTTGTATCTTCTGCTGCAATAATATCCACAGCTTTAAGTACTTTAAGAGCTCTTAACGTTATATCTTCTAAATTTCCTATTGGAGTTGCTACTATATATAATTTCCCGTTCATTTTTACTCCTCATTCTTATTTTTTATTATATATTTTTAGTATTTCATCTGTATATTCCCCATTATTATCATATATAAAAAGTGGATTTTCTATTTTTAAATATTCCTTTGCATCTTTTACACATCTTATTAATATAAGTTTAGGTTTTTCTCCTGCTTTAGAATGAACAAATCTAATATTCTTTGGTTCTAGCTTATTATTCCTTAATGTATATAATATATCAACTAATCTTTCTGCTCTATGTACCATATAAAATTCGCCTTTACTCTTTAGCAATTTATAGCTGGTTTTTACTATATCTTCTAATGTACATTTTATCTCATGTCTAGAAATTAATTTCTTCTCTTCTTCATTTAATAATCCTGTGTTCTTTTTTTTATATGGTGGATTTGTTACTATAACATCAATTGAATTATTATCTAATTTATCTGATATATTATTAATGTCTATATTTATAATTTGAAATTTATCTTCTAAACTATTTAACTGTATACTTCTTTCTGCCATTTTTGCAACATCTTCTTGTATTTCTACTCCATATATTTTTTTAAGTTTAGCTTTTTTACATAATAGTAGACCAATAATTCCTGTTCCTGTTCCTATATCTACTACAATAGCGTCCTTTTTTATGTTTTTTGCATAATCTGATAAAAGCACACTATCTATTCCAAAGCAAAATCCTTCTTTATTTTGTATTATTTTTAAATTTTCATATTCTAAATCATCTATTCTTTCATTGTTATTTATCTTCATTTTTCTTTTAACCTTACCTTTATATTAGACTAGTATTATACTATATTTCTCTTAAAAAGTAAAATTTAGTTTATAATTTCTAACTATTAGTATTTTCGGCTAAAATCTCATTCTGAAGTATATTATTTATATCATTATTAACTATATTATTTGTTTTATCCACATCTTTTTCTACTTCAACAACAACACTTTCTACTTCATTTAATTGCATTAAGGTTCTACTAATACTATCCACAACCACTCCTTCAATTTCATTATTTACTAGTATTTCCTTACTAAACTTTAACTTTACTGTATTTTTTTCAAAGGATGCTTCAAGTATTTTTACATTATCTGGTATTATTTTTTCTAATTCATCTGAATTAGGTCCTTTAAGTAATATTTCTATTAATTTTAAATATGGTTCTTTTAAAAGTTCTTTTGAATCAATTAACATACTTTCTGCTTGTATTTCTTTAGTATTTTTATTTCTATAATATAATGTTACCATCGTTTTTCTTAAATCAATATTACTTATTTCTTCTTGTGGTATATATTCTGTTTCAATACTCACATTATAAATAACCACACCTGCCAAAATTATTATACCTATAATTACCAATATAATTATCTTTTTTTGCATAATTTTACCTCCTTGGTACAATACTATTCTTGTACAATGTAAATATGACAAATGTGTACTAGTTTTAAAAACTAGATTGTTTGTTTTTAAACTCTATTTGTATTGACTTTTACATATTTTCATAGTATTATATTAATTGAATTTAAACAGAAAGGAGATTTTTATATGGCAAAAGTTAGAGATTTAGTTAGTGGTTTAACACATTGCATCGGTGCGGTTTTGTCATTAGCTGGCTTAGTAGTTTTAATTGTATTTGCATCCTTAAAAGGAGATGCCTTTGATATAGTATCTTTCACTATATTTGGAGTAGGATTATTCTTATTATATTTATTTAGCACCTTATATCATTGGCTAAATATAAGTGAAAAAGGCTTAACAGTTTTTAAAAAATTTGATCATATAATGATTTATATATTAATAGCAGCTAGCTACACTCCTATTTGCTTAGGACCTTTAAGAGGTGCTTGGGGATGGTCAATCTTTGGAATAATTTGGGGCTTTGCTGTTTTAGGTACTATTTTAACTGCTGTATGGATTAAAGCACCAAGAGCATTAACTACAAGTATTTATATTTCTATGGGTTGGACTGTTTTAATTGCCATCTTTCCTCTTATAAAAACCTTTAATAATGCTGGTATGCTATACTCATTACTTTGGCTACTTTTAGGTGGAATTTTTTATACAATTGGTGGTATTATATATGGACTAAAATGGCCAAAACTTAATTTCAAGCATTTTGGGTTTCATGAAATATTTCATATATTTGTTATGCTGGGTAGTGCTTGTCACTATTGGTTTATGCTAAGATATGTACTAATTATTTAATTTTTAATAATAAATAAATATAGCGAATCTAAGATTTTATAAAATTTACTCTTAATAAATCAATGATTCGCTATATTTATTTTCTTAAAAATTTTTTTATTTATTATAAATATATAAAATAGATAAAATTAAATTATTTTATATTGCTTATTTCTTTTTTCCTATTTCCTTTTTCTTATTTTCAAAACTAACATTAGTCAAAAATCTTTCCACATATTATTTTTATGTATAAGAAATTGTAACTTCTATATTGTAGTTTGTCTTAAAGGTTATGTGTTTTTCTACTTTTTTTGCTCAAATAACATTATTTTTATCAATGTCATTTTCTTGGAAATCCTTTTGTATCTAACAATTTAGATTATTACATTTTTTTTAATAAAAATTATCGATAATTATTAAAAATAAAAAAAATAATTTTAAAATTCAATCTTTTTTTATCTGCATGATAGTTATATTGTTGAAAAATTTTTACCTTAATTTTTGTCACTTTTTTTTAATATTTTTTCTATTTTTTATACAAAAATAACATTTTTTTATTATTTTATTCAAAAAATTTATCTTTTTAAGGCAAAAAAAATAAATTTTAATATATTTTAGTCATTTTAACTACAAAAAACATCCTTTTTGTAAAATCTTAAAAATAATATTAATTCCCATTTTTATACCCATATTTCACTTTTGCTTAGTTTAAAAAAACAGATTTTTAGAAGCTTATGTCAACTGTGTTTTGATGTTTTTTTGCCCTTTAACAATCTCCTTTTTTCTTTATTTACCTAATCATTTGCTTGGTTTATATTTTTAATTTCCATTCTAAAAAAACTACTTTTTTTACATTATACAAACTTATTCCTTAAATTTATATTTTGTATTTTACACAAAAAAAGTCACAGCAAAATTTTAATTTATATCCATACTTTTTATACTTATGCAAAAAAAAATACTAGATTATTCTAGTATTTTGGCGGAGATTGAGGGATTTGAACCCTCGCGGCCACTTACGCAACCCTAACGGTTTAGCAAACCGTCCCCTTCAACCACTTGGGTAAATCTCCATATATATATAATGCTAGATATTTCTATCTAGCATATTTCTTTGGCGGAGAGGGTGGGATTCGAACCCACGGTAGGCTACAAACCTACGCCAATTTTCAAGACTGGTGCCATAAACCAACTCGACCACCTCTCCAAGAATTTGCTAATATTTTAGCAACACATATATATTAGCATATTTATAGGAGTCTTGTCAACATATTTGTACTATTTTTATTAAAGTTTATATTAAATATTTATTTATTATTTTTTTATTATTTATTTTTATT
>JAAVXQ010000038.1 GCA_022790685.1 Clostridia bacterium | reverse complement strand
TATTTCTTTATTCATAAATTTTATTTCTCCTATAATCTATTTCTTAATAGTTCTAATATTTCTGGCATATATGATTTTTCTACAAAAGTAATATCTTCACTTCCATTTCTTATCATTTCTTCAATTTTTTCAAAAGAAAAATATTTTACTTCACTTAATTCTTCTAATCTAATTTTATAGTCTTCTATTTTCCAATCTCTTTTAATAAAGTATGTATAATTAAAATAGTTATTTTTGATATTATTAGTTTCTTCTTGTACCTTATATACGCCTAAAAACTCTAAATCTTCAATTTTTAGACTAATTCCTATTTCTTCTTCTATTTCTCTAACCATTGCAACTTCTACACTTTCATTTGCATCTACATGGCCTGCACATATTGCCCATTTATCTGGATATTGTTTTTTAGTCTTTGCTCTTTTTTGTAATAGTATTTCTCCGTTTTCATTCATAATCCAAACAGCAACTTCTCTATGCCATATACCGTTTTCATGTATAAAGTTTCTTTCTTCTTTTCTTCCTGTTAGTTCATTATTTTCAGTAACCACATCTAAATATTCCATTCTTTTTCATTTCTCCCCCTTTTAGATTTTTTTATTAAAATATCAAATTCTTCTTTCTAAAATATTGTATAAAGAACTTTTATTTCTATAATCAGAGACACATGCAAAATCTATAATTCCATTTTCATTTAATTCTTTATAAACTTGATTGTTATGCTGGTATAGCTCGTCTTCTTTATTTTGTGGATAAACAAAAATTGCTTTCCCACCATTATTATGTATATATTCCATGGCTGATTTATCACTATACCCATCTCCTATATAATATACATCTCTGCAATCCTCTTTCTTTTTATTATTAATTTTAAGAATATCATGAATTGCAAGTATTTTATTTTCATCTGTCATAACTGTACCAATTCCAGAAATCTTTCCCTCATTATTTTTAATTACTGGCGTGCCATATATACCATCAAAATGTTTTGCTATTTCAAGATTTTGTAAAAATTCTTTTAATCCTCCTGAAATAATATAATTTTTAGAATTTGTATTTCTAACAAATTCAATTACACCTGAATTATAATGAATAAATTTTTCTCCTTCCATAAGCTCCTCAAATGTAATAGTTTCATTATTATTAACAAGTAAATCATTAAAGAATGTAAAAAAAGTTTCAAGCATACTTCCAGAATTTTTCTTTCTATACTCAGTTAAAGCTTCTTCTAGGCAAGCATTTCTTTTAGTCCCATCATATCCAAATTTCTTTACCCATACCCAAAATTTAGGCCATGTTTCTGTTGTAAGTGTTCCATCAAAGTCGAATATATTTATTGGATTATTATTTACATTCATTTATGTTTTATCCTCCTATTTATTTTTTATATAATAATATTCTACACATACATCTTTAAAACCTAATTTTCTATATGTATCTGCTGGATAATACCCATCTTCTGTTTGTAGAAATGCTAGCTTTAATTTCTTATCTTTACACATTTTAAGTTGCTGTCTTATGATTTCTTTTCCAATTCCATTACATCTAAAATCTTTTTTTACAGCCACTCCATATATTCCATAAATTTCATTATCATATACGCCTTGCGTTACTCCTACAATTTCATTACCAACTTTAGCAAAATAAAATTCATTTGTATAACCATTTTCTATTTCTTTATAATTTTCATAGACGTCTTTATATGCTGAATCTAAATTTCCATAGGGGTCCTCTACATCGCCTGTTTGATATGCTTTTATCATCTCTTCACTATATAATTTCATCTCTGTCGTTTTTTCTAATTTTACCTTTATACTACATCTAGGTATATTATCTAATTTTTTAAAATCCTCAAAAATTTGCCACACTTCATTTGAAACTAGCTCATAACTATCATCAAAAAATTTTTCACGATTATTATAAATTTCCTGCATATATGGTAATACTGCAATAGCACATTTTCTATTTTTCTTTCTCATTTTCTCATTTGCTTCTAATATAATTTTATCAAATTCTTCTTTATTATTTGCTTTTATATCTGTGACAAAATTATACCAATAGTCTTTAATTGTATTATGAGATGTAATAATATATTTTTCAAATTTATTTATCTCATTAAAACAAAATCCTAAATTAGCATATATATTAAAATGATTTAATTTCTTTATTAATTCTAAATCCATCTATTTATTCCATCACCTTATTTTATTTAATACATTGCATATCTTATTTATATCACAAATTATATATAAGTTCAATTATCTTATTATCACAAAAAAAGAATCACATAAAAGTGATTCTTTTTTTGTGGCTCCTCTTGCCTGGCTCGAACAGGCGACCTATCGGTTAACAGCCGAGCGCTCTACCAACTGAGCTAAAGAGGAATATTTTTTTAAAAGCGCTCTTCCTCGCGCAGCTACACTTCGTTTCGCATACTGACACTCTAATCGACTTCGTCTTCAAGAGTCTCAGCATCTACAAACTTAAGCTAAAGAGGAATATTTCCTTTGACATTTTGAATTATATATTATAGAAAAATTTTATGCAATACTTTTTTATAATTTTTTATATTTTTTATTTCATATTATTATTCTATCCAAAATTTTGTAATTTACTCCTGTTTTTATAAATCTTCTTCATTAATAAGTGGAATAATATTTATTGCTGGCTCTTCATATGGATGCGCTTCTTTTAATTTTTTTATTACTTTTTTTGCAATATTAATATCACATAGTGTTTCTATTTTTTCCTCTTTAACAAACTCAACTTTATTTTTTTCTCCAATATATGGATTGGCTGCTGCTGTTGGTTTAAAAGTACCAATACATTCATTTGATATTGTACAATATGTGTAATTTCCTATTATTCCAGCTCCTGCATTACATATAGCATCTCTAACTTTTTTAGTATGTTCAGGTGGTACAGTAACAGTTATTTTAACTTTATTAATATTTAAGTTCATTTTTTCTCACTTTCATTATTTTTATCTTGTATTACTTTCTTATTTTCTACAATGTCTATTATTATGATTATTTATATATTTCTTCTCTGCTTGATTATTATTTCTTTTATGAGAGTATTCTTTATTACAATTTGTTTCATATTCTTGACAGTCTTCATATCTATCACAATTTGGACCATATTCTTGACACTCTTCATACCTATCACAATTTTGAGCATATCCTTGGCAGTCTTCATATCTATTACAATTTTGACTATATCCTGGGCAATTTTCATATTGATTACAATTTATCTGATATGCATCACAAATTCCATTCTGATTACAAGCTTCTTGATATATTATACAATTTTCATTTTTATTACAGTATTGTTGATTTTTATTTCTTTCAATCATATTTGATTGTACATTATTGGGTTTAATTATTTCTTTTGTATATGAATTAACACATACTACTGTTACTAACATTATTATAAAAACTATACAAGAAACTATTATTTTATTTTTCATAAAAATTCTCATCCTTTCTTTTAAATCCTCTAATATTAATCTATTCTCCACAGTTGAAATTTTCCTGTAATCTCATCTATTTCTTTAGAAGCTCCATATAAAACAGCTCCCATATACTCTAGCTTATCATTTTCTTTTGAACCTATAGAACTTACTAGTTCTTCATCTGTTTTAGTTTCTAACATATCCTTTGGATAATCTGCAACTAATATATTAGAATTAGCTTTAGCTACATCTATTGCATTTTTTAACTTTCCTTGTTTTACTTTTGTTATTATAAAAGGAAATTTACTGATTCCTAAATGTTTTATTCCTGATTTGTCTTGTATTTCTGCTTTTCCCATTATTTCTTCATCAGAATATTTACCAATAGATATTGCTAGATGACCTATTATATTAAGTGCTACAGCTGGTTCTACATTTGAAGCTATAATTCCTACAATTTTTCTATCCTCATAGTTCATTATGTGCTCTCCTTTAAAAAACTTTATACTTTTCTCACCTTATCAATCCAATCTTTTACTAATTCTAAATCTATACTTATATTATTATCAATTCCTGTTCCCATTTCTACATTAGGTTTATTTTTTGCATGATAATCGCTTCCACCAGACATATATTTGTTATATTTTTTGCATAAATCAAAGGCTATTTTCCTTTCTTCTTCAGAAAAAAGCGGATATATACATTCCATTCCATCAATTTCTGTTTTAGATAAAATTTCTTCTATAGTTTTTACTCTATCTTTAAATGGATATATAAATCCATGTGCTAAAAATGCCAAACCACCTGCTTCGTGAATTCTATAAATTAGTTCATTTATATCTATTGATGCAAATGTTTCATCAGCATAAAAAGGACTATCTAAATTGCTTTGATGAACCCTAAAAAAAGTTGTGGGTTCAAATTCTCCAATTTGCTTTATTATTTCTTTATTTTCCTCATGTTTTAAAAGTTCAGTTCCTAAAGTAAATGCTGCAAATTGTTTCATACTATCCTTTCTATCTATATATGTATTTTTTTCATCAAACTTAAGTCCTAAACTTCTAGCAACAGATTTTAATTTTTCCATAATTTCTTCTTGCATTTTTTGCATATCAATTTCATGAATTCTAATTTTTTTGTAATCAATGCCATAGGCTAAAATTTCTATAGGAACTCTATCATAGCAGGTTTTAAGTTCTGAGCCAACTACTATTTTTCCATTATACAAACTTCTTAAGTTAGAATTATTTTCTAACTCATAATAGGCTCCTACTTGGTCATGATCTGTTATAGAAATTAAATCTAATTTTTTGTTTTCTGCATTCCTTAATAATTCCTCTACTGAATCTGTTCCATCAGAATGATTAGTATGTAAATGTAAATCTATCATAAAAACTCCTTTTTAGAAAATGCTACTATTCAAGTTTAGTAGCATTTTTATTAATTATTTATTTTTATTATCTGCTTCTAATAATTTATCTATTAATCCACAGCATTCTCTTCCTTCATTACAGATTCTATCTGTCATACATGTTGCTCCTAATCCTTTGCCAATTAGAGGTGCTACTTCCATTACTTGTTTTCTCATATCATTTGCAATAAATCTAATTTGCCATTGCGCTTTATTACAACAACGTAATCTACATACCCATTGAATATTTCTTGCATTCATTGTTGTCATAACATTTACCATTTGGTTTCCTAAATAGAAATATACTAAATCAGCTTCCTTTACCCCTAGCTTTCTAAACTTTTCTGCCATTTCAATGTTCTTTTCTACAGCATTAATGTAAATATCATTAGCTTTTGCTTTAACGGTTTCTGGTGTAACAAAATTTTTCATATTCCACATTGGTAAAAATTCTGGTATAAGTAAAGAATGCATTCTATGTCTTGTTAAATGTGTAAGTATAGATAATGAAATTGGTATTTGAAAAGTAAAACTTACTTGTTCAAGCTCTCTTCTTTCTTCTTTATGCATAATATCATACATCATTTTTTCTTTTGCATTTTTATCATTTTTTATCATATTTTCTAAAATTTCTCTTGCGCATTCTCTTGAACATTGATAATGATACATTATACTACTTTCTAATACAACATCATCAGCTTTTGGTGTATAACTTATCATAGTTGCTTTTTCTATAATTTTTATATCTGGTCTTTTTTCCATTTTTTCAAGATATTCAAATCCATTACTTAGGTTTTCTTCTTGTTTTTTTAAGTTTGGTACTAAATATGGTACATATTCTTTTACAATTTTATATAGCTCATCTCCAACTTCTTTTAAATCTGGTATATTACTTAAGTTTCCATTTCTTAAGGCTATAATCATTTTTTCTAGTTCCCTAGCATTAACCCCCATTATGAAGTTATCATGAAAAGAATATGGTAAAATAAATCTAGCATCTTCTACATTCACACCTTTATCAACAATATCAGCATATGTATTAAATAGCATTCTCATGTGTTTACTATATTCTTCTTTTAGTTCTTCATTTTTTTCATGTATCTCATTATTTTCATTTCTAAATTCCGGAACATAAAAACCAACTGTTCTAAAATCCACTTCTCTTCTTGACTTTACTGTAAAAGAAGTTAATCTATATCCTATTAAAGTTTGTTCTACAATAGGTGTTACATCATTTAAAGCAAATACTAAATAGTCGTGTTCTATAATTGATTTATGACCCATTTTTATTATTCTTTTTATTAACTTTAAATTTTCTTCATAATCATTACAACTATTAATAACTTCTTCAACATTTCCTGGAAATCTTGATAGTTTTCCTGCACCTGCTACATATGTAATTCTTGTTTCTAGTTCTTCTTTTGTACATCCACCTAATAATTCTATTTTCATAACTTATTGCTCCCTTTATTTTTATACAATAATTTTATATCATATTTTTTTTTAAAGTTCAATGCAATTAAAAACAAAATATATAATTTGTATAAAATAAAAAAGCCTAAAATTAATAAATATAATCCTAGACTTTCTAATATGTTTTTATATTTTAATAGTTTTCTCCTCTGCCTTCTGGTAAAGCTGGATAATCTAATACTACTTTTATTGACATTATAAATTTAACTGTTCTCATAAATCTACTATTTTTAATTCTTTGCCATAAAGATGGTTTAACATCAAATCTTGTTTCTTCAAAATATGTATCTTCAGCTTCTTCATAAACTTCTGCTGATTGAATTTGTGTTTCATTTGGTACTACCGTAGTTCCAAAAGCTTTTTTATTAACTACTTCGTTTTCAGTAGTATCATCAGTTGTTTCTATATTTGCTGGAATATTAGCTTTTGCTACTGGTACTTTAACTATTTCTTGTTCTACTTGTACTTTTTCTACAGTACCTTCTAAGTCACCTAATGGTGCTGGAATGTATTTTAGTGCTTCAGCTATTTCAATACCTATATAACTTAAGGCTTTAGATCTATCTTCAATTCTTTCCATATCAATTTCTATATGTAAATTTGATTCAAGATTTCCAACCTTTGCATCTATTAATTTAACAGCAGCTTCATATTCTTCTGTTTCTTTATTTTTAGCTTTTCCAATAGTAGTTAAAGCTTCAATTACATCAGAAGGATATTTTGTTTCTATTTTCTTAACTATTTCCTTCCAATTTTTTGCTTTTGCCTTTACAGCTTCTGATGAATCTCTTAATATTGTTCCAAGTTTGATATTCTTTTCTCTTTGTCTAATTAAATCTTCAATTTTCTTTGTATTTTCTTCAAACTGATTAGTTGCATACTCAACTAAATCATAAGCAGATTTATAAACACTTATAGGAAAATTCTTTTTCTTTGGATATTCCAATAAATATGTTTTTATTGATTCAACTAAATCTTTAAAATAAGAATCATCATCTAATTGAACTATTTGTTTTTTACTATTTGGATTTATTAATTTTTGAATTTTATCTATATTGGATAAAATTTTCTCTTCCGTGATAACCATTTTCACGTTTACTATGCCTGATTTTTGAAAAAATATTGACATGTAAACTACCTCCTTCGTACTAATTGTTAACTTAAATACTAAAATTATTATACAATGTTTTTCCCAAAGATACAAGGGATTTTTCGACTTTTTTCATTACATTTTCGTTACATTTTTGTAATATTTTGTAACATTTTATCTTTTATTTATAGTCTTAATTTCCTCAAATCTTTTTACTTTTTGTGTAGTTGTTTTTATTAGTTCTTGGTCTGTAACAATTATCTCTTTAATGTATTTATATGTAGGCATTTGTTTATTAATCTCTTTTACTTTTTCCCAAATTTTTTCTTTTATCTCATTTTCATCCTCAGTCATGTAATTTTCTTTTACATCTTCTTTATCATAAACTATTTTAGCACATATTTTCAAATCATTTTCATCCTCCTCATCAGCCTTTCCGTAAACAAAAGACTCTTTGACTGATGGAATTTTTGCAAGTAAACTCTCTATTTCCTCTGGATATACGTTTTTCCCATTTTTTAAAACTATAACATTTTTCTTTCTACCTGTAATAAATAAGTAATCATCTTGATCAAAATATGCTAAATCTCCTGTTAAAAGCCATCCATCCACAATCGTTTCTTTAGTAGCTTCTTCATTTTCATAATATTCAAGCATTACAGTAGGTCCTTTTACTGCAAGTTCTCCAATTCCTTGTTCATTTGGATCAATTATTTTTGCTTCTAAACTTGGAAATATTTGTCCTACTGACCCTACTTTTATACATTTTTTATGTTCTGCTGCTATAACAGGTGAAGTTTCTGTTAAACCATAGCCTTGATATGTTTCTATTCCTAGACTATTAAAACCTTTTTCAACTTCTGGCTCAAAAGCTGCAGCACCTGCTACAAATAGTCTTACATTTCCGCCAAGAGTTTCATGTATTTCTGAAAATATTTTTCTTCTTTTATCTATACCAAATTTCATAAGAAAATTGCTAAGCATCATTCCGAATTTTAGCTTTTTAGCTTTTCCCTTCTTTTCTATTGCTTGCATAACTTTTTTATACATGTTCTCAAATAAAATTGGAACAGAAATCATTACACTTATTTTATACTCTTTTATATTATCTGCTATATGTCTTATTCCTTCACAAAAAGCTAATTTTGCACCAACACTAAATGGATATAAAAATCCAACTGTTGATTCAAAAGTGTGATGTAATGGTAAAAATGATAATAAAGTATCATTTTTATTCACATCAAATACAGTAGAAATATCATATACATTGCTACAAATATTTCTTTGTGATAAAGCTACTGCTTTTGACATTGAAGTTGTGCCAGATGTAAATAACATTATTGTCATTACATCACTATCTACTTTAGCATCAGTAAAACTTTTTGCACCATTTTTTAAAAGTCCTTTTCCTAGATTAACTAGTTCTTTTTGTGAATATATTTCTCCTTCAGTATTTTTATTATCCATTGATATAAAATACTGAAGTTTTCCAATATTTTCAGTTTTTACTTTTTTCATTATTTCATCATATTTTGAAGAATAAAAAATCGCTTCCATTTCTGAACGTTCTATTAAACTAATTATCTCTGTTTCTGGAAGTGCTCTATCTAGCGGAACAACAGTCCCTGTTCCACAAGTTATAGCTAAATATGCTTCTTCCCATTCATATCTATTTTCTGAAATAATTCCAATTCTTTTATCCTTTAGACCTATGCTTATCAAAGATGTTCCTAAAGCTTCAATTTCTTCAATATATTCTGAATATTTCATTTCCTTAAATACATCTGTTTTTTCTGTTTTAAATTTAAAAGCAACTTCTTCTCCAAATTCTTTTTTTGTATTTTGTAGCATTTCTTTAAAATTATTAAATTTTTTTGCTTCATATAATTTATCACTTACTTTATGTTTTCTATCACTCATTTTTTTCTCCCCATTTTTATTCTTTAAACTAATTTGTAAAATAAATTTTTTTCATATTCTTTATATATTGCTTGAATATCAATAGCTTCTATATTTAGCTTTCTTCTATATATAAGAGTTGCATATGTTAATGAAAACATTTCTGAAGCTAAAAGTGCAGGATCACATATCTTTATATCTTTCTTTTGGAAACCTTCTTTTAGAATGTTTTCAATAACTGTAATATATTCTATAATTTTCTCTTTGCAAAAAACATTTCTTTTTTCATTTCCAAGTGCCTGACTTAAAACTATTGTTAAGATATTTTCATATTTATATATGGTTTTAAGTTGAATTAAAGAAACTGCTTTTAATTTATCTAAAGTAGTTTCACATTTAGAAGTTTTAATTTCTATACTATTTCTTAGTAACTTCATTCCTTCTTCTACTAGGAAATTAAAAATTTCCTCTTTACTAGAGAAATGATAATACAATGTTCCTTTAGCTACTCCAACCACCGCAGTTATTTCTTCAATACTTGTAGCATCGTATCCTTTTTCTGCAAATAACTTCATTGAAGTCTCAAATATTTTCCTTTTTGTTTTATTCATATTTTCCACCCAAACATCTTAAACTTATGCATATTATATATTTTTGTATAAAAATATGCAATATATTTATTTAAATTTGACCAATTGTTAGAATTCGTTTTTATAAAAGTACTACTTCTAATAAACATAAAATTCATTATAATTATATAATAATAAAACTTCTTATACAAGTAATTTTTTATGACGCAAAAAATATGTAAACTTTAAAAAGTTTACATATTTTTATATTTATCTTATTTCTATAGCATTGATAATATATCTTTTTTATCAATTCCTAATTTTTCTAATTCTAAAATAATTCTTTTCAGTTCTTCTATTTTTTCATCAACATTTCTTTTAACCACATTATCAATATTATCTGAAATGAAATTTCCTTTTGTCGAAATTGTTTGTATTACTCCTTTTCTTTCAAGTTCTGAATATGCTTTTTTTACTGTGTTAGGATTAACGCCCAAAGTTTCTGCTAATTCTCTAATTGACATTATTTGTTCCTTTGGCTTAAAAATCCCAAGTACTACATACTTTTCAATTTCAGTAACTATTTGTTCGTAAATAGGAGTTCTACTTTGATAATCTAAATTTATCATTCACTCTACCTCCTATTTTATTGATTTTGAGTATTAATAATTTCATTTGATACTATATCATTACTAATAACATTTAATTCTTCTGCACTTTCTTCTTCTAGAGGCTGTTCTACACTTGAGGTATATAAATCACTATTAAAATCTATATCTGTATCATAATAGTTTTTGCCACTTGCTTTATAATAGTAGCTTTCTTCATCTTCTGGTCTATTAAAAATTTCCAATATTTTACTATCATCTGTATAAAATCTTATAACTTTACTATTTACACCAATATTTCTATCTTCTAAATCATAATAAACATGCATCTCTACTATAAAATGTTCTTTATCTCTATCCAGCTTTATTTCATTTGCTTTAGATATTATATCTATAATTTCTGCAATTTCCTTTTCATTTGAAGAAGCTTTTATTGAATCTTTTTTTGAAGACATTATACTATAATTATAAATATCATAATCTTCATATTTTAGAGCTTCTATTGCCTCTTCATTAGAAATTTTAACAATTCTATCAAAAAATTCTTGGCTAATATTCTCCTTCACTTTATACTCTGTTAATTTGTGATTTGAATACGAATATTTACTTATACTACCTGTTTTTAATTCTACAAGTTCTCTAAAGGTACAGCTATCTATATATTTGTCTAATGCTGTAACTAAGAAATCATTTTCATCATCTGGAACTTTTGAATTATATGATATAATAGTTCCTTCTGCTTTATACTGTTTTTTATACAATTCTACATATTTTTCATCTTTTTCTAATTTTTCAATTAACTTATTTATTACTTCTTGTTTTGGAAATCTATTAGTTTTAATTACTAAATTCATATCATATGTTTTTCCATTTTTTAATTTTATTCTTGCTATAGAATATGGATCTGTAGTAATATATCTATGAATTTTATCTTCTGCCTCTAAATTTGAGGTATAATACACATAATTAATTAAATCTTTATCCTCCATATAGTAATCTAGTATTTCTGAATTATTAAATCCTTCTCTATACGTACTATTTAAGTTTATAGCAATTCCTTTAATATCTTCTTTATTTATTTTTCCAAATTCTTTTTCCTCTGAAAATTCAACTATTCCATAACAAATTCCATTTAAAACCACAAGTGTTACCACTAAATTAATTATAGAGGCTTTAAGTTTAATTTTCTTACTTGTTATTAAGTCATATATAAAATAATATACTACTATAAATGCTACACAAAATAATATTAATTCTATTTCTGATTCTAAATAATGAAATATTGACAAAATCATAATCATAGGAAAAATTGTAAGAGCTTTTGTAAAAAAATGTACATATTGATTTTCAAAAGATTCTTGTGCATTTTCAAATTTTCTTTTTCTAAATAAATATAATCCTATCCCTATATACAAAACTGATAAAAATAGCATTTTATTTATTGATCTTTGATTATAAATTTCATCTAAAGAATTGGTAAAGCCAATTCTAATTATTCTATATGGCATTGTTTCTTCTATTGGCGTTTTTGCATCAATATATCCTATTTCTTTTCCATTTTCAAATAAATTATAATCTATTGAATTATTATAAAAGGTCCTATTTATTGCTCCTACTGTAAATGGAACAAAAAATATTATAAGCATGGTAAGAACAACTTGTGTTGGCATATTTCCAGCCAAAGTCATACCTATATTTGTTGCAACAAACATAAATATATATGATACTGTAAAATATACAAACATATCTACTATCATTCCTGAAAAAAGTATTATATTTGTATTTATTGCTTTTACAATAAATAATCCAAGCATATTTATAAGTTGCATCAATATAATAAGTACAATTCCTGCTAAAGTATTAGTTAAAAATATTGTTTTTCTATTTATTGGCATAGAATTAATAAAGTCAATACTTTTTCTTTTAAAAGCATATCCAAATAAACTAATTGATAATACTATTGGAACTATAAATAAACCTAAAATATTGATTACTGAAAGTTCTATTTGATCTATTGGTTCTTGAACTATTTCATTTCCTGATAACATTATTACTAAAAATGTAAATGCTGGTACTAAGCTTAAAAATAAAACTAATAAACCTTTTGATTTTTTTAAATTTTGTTTTAAAAATTTAAAATTAAATAATTTGGTTAAATTCATATCCTAATACCTCCATTTCATATATAAACATTTCTTCTAAGGTAAGTGGTAAAAAGTCTAGAACTACTGGATTTAGTTTTTCTAGTTTTTCTTTAGCAAATTCTTTGTCTCCTTTTGCTATAATGGTTGCAATACTTCCTAACTTTTTAAAATTCATAATTTCTAGCATATCAAAAGTTTCTTTATTAAATTCTTCTTTCAAAGAAATTTGAATCTTAAACATATTTGTTTTTAAAGTATCTATATCACTTTCAAATAAAATGCCACCTTTATATAAAAGACCTAAATTATCACATATATCTTCTAGTTCTCTTAAATTATGTGAGGTCATTATAATAGTAGTTTCCTTTTTTTGCATTTGTTTTACTATTATCTTTTTTAATAAATTTCTAATTACAGGATCTACTCCATCAAAGGTTTCATCAAAAAACATATAATCAGCATTTGTTGCAATAGCACATATTAAAGCACATTGTCTTTTCATTCCTTTTGAAAAATTCTGAATTTTCTCATTCATATCTAACTTTAAAATACTAGCTAATTCTTCTAAGTATTTCATATCAAAATTTATATACATATCTTTATAGAATTTAGCCATATCTTTTAAAGTATATCCTGCAAAGAAATATAAATCATCTGGAACAAAAACTAATTTTTGTTTAAGTTCATCATTATCTTCAATTTCTAATCCATCAATTTCTATTTTTCCAGAATCTCTTCTAAAAACGTCATTTATTATTCTAAGTAATGTTGATTTTCCCGCACCATTCGCACCGACTAAACCATAAATTGAATTAGTTTTAATATTGCAATTTAAGTTTTCTAATACCTTTTTCTTTCCATATGATTTACTTAAATTAGTTATCTTTATCATATAAAAATCCCCTCCTTATAAACAAATTTATATAATGTTATTTATAACTGTACTATTTGTGATAGCACAATTATATTTTAAAAAATAATATTTGTCAATATTAAAGATAATAAAAAAGCTAATGAACAAACATTAGCTTTTTTATACTATTATTTTATTTTTCATATTTTATTCTCTTTCTTCTATTTCTTTTTCTCCACAAATAAATAAGATTCTTTCTCTTCTTAAGAAATCAGTATCTTCTATTCTCTTTATCATCACTCCTGAACATTTCGAAATTTCCTTTTTTAATTGTTCTGCTGATGTAATAGGAATTCCTTTAAATCTCATATTACATATTTCTGGATTTTCACTTATATTAAATATTGTTGGCTTTTTCATTTTCACAAGATATTCTGCACAAAGCGGAACTTTACTTCCTACAATAATATTTGCCCAGTCTATCATATCTTTTGAGGTATCTAAAAACTGTGCTGATACTGCATGAAATCTACCTTTTCTTTTTTCTTTTATTTTATCATTTTCTCCAGAAAAAGCACTTCTAGCTAATGGATCTACACTAACTACATCATATCCTTTTATTGCAAGTTTTCTTCCCAAATGACTATTTTTTCCGTCTCCTACACATAAAACTCTAGGAAATCTATTTATGGGATAATTAGTAACTACATAATTATACACATCCATACTTGGAGTAGGAATAACTTGATACCAGTCTAAAAAGTCTTCAAATAATTCCTCTTGTCTTTCTCTTGATATGCTATCTGGTAGTTTTATACCTGTTTCATGATATCCATAACCTCTTACTATTCCAATACTATTAAGTTCACTAAATATTTTTTCTGTTAAAGCTAACACTTCATCTTTTTCCAGTTTATCTGGATTTTCAAAAGCTACTTTTTTTCCTTCAAAGATTAGCTTTCTTTCATAGCTATCTGCTAATCTTTCTAGTCTCTCCCTTTCCATTTTTACCTCCTATTATAATGGGCATTGCTATTATATCATACTTTCAAATCTTTTGCAACTATTTATGTAAACTTTCTTTAAAAAATAAAAGAAAGTATATAAAAATTACTTTCTTTTATCAAAAATTTCCTTTAACTTATTTGTACAAACTTATAAAGTTTATATTTTTGTTATATCAACAGGTGTCAAATCTTTCTCTGTAACATCATCTTCTATGGCTTGATATAAGGCATTTACTGTATCTAAAGATGTAAAACATGGTATTTTACACTCTACAGCCATTCTTCTTATTTTAAATCCATCTCTATTAGCATGTTTTCCTTTTGTTGGAGTGTTTATTACAAAATTAATTCTTCCTGACTGAATTAAATCTATAATACTATCTTTTCCTTCCCAAATTTTTTCAACAACTATTGTACTAATTCCATGACCTTCTAAAAATGATGCTGTTCCTTTAGTAGCATATATATTAAAACCTTTATTTTTAAATTTACGTGCAAGTGGAAGCATTTCTTCTTTATCTTTATCTCTTACTGTAATTAATATATTACCATTTGTTTTTATATTTACTCCACTTCCTATAAAAGCTTTAAGAACAGCATTTTCAAATTTAGTTGATACTCCTAAAACCTCTCCTGTTGATTTCATTTCTGGGCCTAGAGAAGTATCAGCATTTTTTATTTTTTCAAATGAGAATACTGGCATTTTAACACATATATATTCACTTTTTCTATATAATCCTGTTCCATATCCTAAATTTCTTAATTTCTCTCCTAATATTACTCTTGTAGCAATTTCTATCATAGGTAAATTAGTTACTTTACTTATATATGGAACTGTTCTACTTGAACGTGGATTTACTTCTATAATATATACTTCTCCATTACTTATTATAAATTGTATATTTAAAATTCCTATTATATTTAGCTCTTTTGCTATTTTAGATGTGTATTCTATAATTTTATCTTCATGTATTTTTTCTACATTTTGTGTAGGATATACTGATATACTATCTCCTGAATGAACACCTGCTCTTTCTAAATGTTCCATAATTCCTGGTATTAATATATCTTCTCCATCACAAATAGCATCTACTTCTACTTCTTTTCCAAGTATGTATTTATCTACTAAAATAGGGTGTTCTTGGGCTACTGTATTTATTTCATTAATATACTCTTCTATTTCAGTATCATCATATGCTATTGCCATTCCTTGTCCTCCTAAAACATATGATGGTCTAACTAAAACAGGATATCCTAATCTATTTGCAACTTGTTTTGCTTCTTCTACAGTAAATATTGTACTTCCTTTTGGTCTTAATATTCCACAGTTGTTTAATGCTTCATCAAATTCTTTTCTATCTTCTGCTCTATCCATATCTACTTCTGCGGTTCCAAGTATTCTAACTCCCATATCAGATAATGCTTTTGTTAATTTTATTGCTGTTTGACCTCCAAACTGAACTATTGCTCCATATGGTTTTTCAACATCTACTATATTTTCAACATCTTCTTTAGTCAAAGGTTCAAAATATAATTTATCAGCTATATCAAAATCTGTACTTACTGTTTCAGGGTTATTGTTTACTATTATTGTTTCATATCCATGTTTTTTTAATGCCCATACACCATGAACACTACAGTAGTCAAATTCTATACCTTGACCTATTCTAATTGGTCCTGATCCGAAGTACCATTACTTTTTTGCTGTTGCCCTCTGAAATAGCTTCATTACCTTCATCATAACTTGAATAATAATATGGTGTTTGTGCCTCAAATTCAGCACTACAAGTATCAACCATTTTAAAGTTTGCTAATATATTATATTCTTTTCTTAAAGCTTTAATTTCCTCTTCTGATTTTCTACTTATTTTAGAAATCAATTTATCAGTAAATCCTATTTTTTTCGCTTTTAAAAGCATTCTAGAATTCATTTGATTTAGTTCAAGTTCTTTTTCCATTCTTATTATTTTATACATAGCACCTATAAAAAATCTATCTATTGTTGTAATTTCATGAATTCTGTCTACTGATATTTCTCTTCTTATGGCTTCTGCTATAACAAATAATCTTTCATTATCTACTTTTTTTAATCTTTCTTCAATTTCTTCTTTTGTATAATCTCTTAATTTGTCTAATCTAAAACAATCAACATTTTCTTCTAGTGAACGTACTCCTTTCATAAGAGCTGCTTCTAAGTTAGTAGCTATTGACATTATCTCTCCTGTTGCCTTCATTTGAGTTCCTAAATCTCTGTTTGCTGTTAAGAATTTTTTAAATGGCCATTTTGGTATTTTTACAACCACATAATCTAATACTGGCTCAAAACATGCATAAGTTTTTCCTGTAACTTCATTTTTTATTTCATCTAATGTATACCCTATCGCTATTTTAGTTGCAACTTTCGCTATAGGATAACCAGTTGCTTTTGAAGCTAATGCAGACGAACGACTTACTCTTGGATTTACTTCTATTACAGCATATTCAAAGCTTGTTGGATTTAATGCAAATTGAACATTACATCCACCTTCGATTTTTAAAGCTGAAATAATTTTTATACTTGAGGTTCTAAGCATTTGATATTCTTTGTCAGATAAAGTTTGTGAAGGCGCAACAACTACACTATCTCCTGTATGTACTCCAACAGGATCAATGTTCTCCATATTACATACAGTAATACAAGTTCCATTTTTATCTCTTACCACCTCATATTCTATTTCTTTCCAACCAGTTATACATTTTTCTATTAAGACTTGATGAACTCTTGAAAGTCTTAATCCACTTCCTGCAATTTCTTCTAATTCTTCTATTGTATAGGCAATTCCTCCACCTGTTCCTCCTAAAGTATATGCTGGTCTTACAATAACAGGAAGACCTATTCCTTTTGCAAATTCTACAGCATCATCAATATTTTCAACTACTTTACTTGCAATACAAGGTTCATTAATTGATTCCATCATATCTTTAAAAGCTTGTCTATCTTCTGCATTTTTAATTCCTTCTGTTCCTGTTCCTAAAAGTCTTACATTTTTTTCTCTTAAAAATCCTGACTCTGCAAGTTCCATAGCTAAATTAAGTCCTGTTTGTCCTCCTAAATTTGGAAGTATACTATCAGGTCTTTCTTTGTCTATAATTTTCTTTATAGTTTCTACTGTAAGAGGTTCTATATATATTTTATCTGCCATATTTTTATCTGTCATTATTGTTGCTGGATTTGAGTTTACTAAAACAACTTCTAATCCTTCTTTTTTTAGTTCTCTACATGCTTGTGTTCCTGCATAATCAAATTCTGCTGCTTGTCCTATTATAATTGGCCCTGAACCTATTACAAGAACTTTCTTTATTCTCTCATCTCTTGGCATTATTTATTTCCCCCTTTTACTAAATCTATAAATTCATCAAATATATATCCCGTATCTTGTGGACCTGGGCAGGCTTCTGGATGAAATTGTACTGTAAATATATTTTTATTTTTGTATCTTAAGCCTTCTACAGTATTATCATTTAAATTTATATGTGATACTTCTGCAATATCTGGATTTATACTGTTTTCTAAAATATAATATCCATGATTTTGTGAAGTTATATATACTCTTCCTGATGCTAAATCTTTTACTGGATGATTTGGTCCTCTATGCCCATATTTTAGTTTAGCTGTTGTAGCTCCAGTTGCTAGTCCCATTAATTGATGCCCTAAGCATATTCCAAGTATTGGTATATTTGTTTTATATAGTTTTTTTATTGTTTCAATTTGAGTTTTGCAACTTTCAGGATCTCCGTGGTCCATTTGATAACATTATTCCATCTGGTCTAGTGGCTAATATCATTTCAGCAGAAGTATTAGCTGGATATACTGTAACTCCAACATCTCTTTTTAATAATGAATTTACTATATTATGTTTAAAACCAAAATCCATAAGCGCTATTTGTTTAGGTCTTGTTCTTCCATATGTTTTGGCTGTTTTTGAAGTAACTTTTTCTACAATATTGCCTATTTTATATTCTTTAATTCTATTCATTATTTCTTCCATATTATCAATATTAGAAGTTAAATATCCTCTCATTGTTCCGAGAATCTCTTAATATTTTTGTAAGCTTTCTTGTATTTATATTAGTAAGTCCTGGTATTCTATAATCTCTCAAAAATTTATCTAAAGTTGATTTTGCCCTAAAATTACTTTCAAATTCTGCCATTTCATGAATAAAAACAGCTTTTGCATAAATTCCTTCAGATTCATAATCTTCTGGTATAATTCCATAATTTCCAATAAGTGGATATGTCATTACAATTCCTTGACCTGCATAAGAGGGATCTGTAAAAGTTTCTATATACCCCGCCATAGCTGTATTAAAAACTACTTCGCAAGCAGTATCTGTATTAAATCCTATTCTTTCTCCTTCAAAAATTTCTCCATTTTCTAGAACTAAATATCCTTCCATTTTTTCATCCTTCCCTTAAAATATTTAACTACTATTCTTATATCCTAAAAAAAACACTAAATAAATTTAGTGTTTTTTAAATAAAAATTATTGAATTTTGAAAACTTTGAGAATGTAAATAAAACTATTAGAGATAAAATAGCCATAAAATTTAAATATGCATTGTTTATTATTTTAAAGCTATTTAATATTAACATCTCTACATTTTCCTTTCTACTTATTTACATCTTAAAAGATTTTACTATACTTTTAATCAAAAATCAACCTATTATTTATTTTTTGATTATAAATTTTAAATTTATAATTAAAATGCTATCTTAAGAACTATACTGTCTTAAATTTACATATCTATTTTAACGACCTCCGCAGCCTCCACCGCCGCCTCCGGCCACCACCTCCGCCAGAGAATCCTCCACCAGAACCACTACTGCTACTACTAGAGGAGTGAGCAGAATTATAAGCAGATCTAGCAGAATCGTAAGCTCTTTCTAAGTTGTTGCTCAAAGTATTAAAACTTTCTATACCATAACTATTATTTGAAACAATTTGCCAATAAGTATATCTTGAATATGCATTAGAATAATCATTATTCATTGTCATAAACATTTCTGGGTGAACAACTTTTAACTGTTCTATAACTTTTTTGGAAATGCCAAAAGTTGTAGCATATACTAAAAACTTCTCCCACAAAACAATATCTGGAACCTTCTTTTCTTTTAATAAAGAATAATCTTCCATATATTTTTTTAAGCCTAGCCACTGATGCTTATATAAGGTTCCTTTTTCTGAAAATTCGCCAAGTTTAGTAATGTTTTTCCAATGTGCACGAGCACAAGCAATTGATCCTATAAAACTTATAACTAATGTTGCTATTATAAATAAACCAATTGCAAATATGGAAATAATAAGCCAGAAAATAACAAATGTCATAATCAAATATCTAGTAAAGCTTTGTCTCCATTTTTTTACTATATTTGCTTTTTTTTCATCTATTATTCCAGATTCTATTTCAAACTTTTCAACTATTTTACCCATTTTACTTAGAGTTCCATATACATATTCATAGTTTTCTGCTGAATAATTTGCAAGTTCTTTAGTAGTTATTGAATCACTTATTCCAACTGCTTTTACTAGCATATCATAAATTAAAGTTTCATCTTCTGTTAATTTTATATCTGATTTCTGAATTAAGAAAATTCTAATATCATTTTTATCTATAGGTTCAAATTCCAGTAATCCTTTAAGTGATAAATCTAGTATTGTACCAGCAAATATTTTAGATATATCAACTTTTGCGAAGGAACTTCCATTATTTTCATAGTTCATTATAAAAGATGCTCTAGCAGGTGTTGCATTTAATTCATCTGGTATTTCTCTAAAATATTCTATTTCCATTTCTGGATATATATAATTTTCTATTATTTTTTCACCTTTTTTTCGAATTTTTATTACTCTCTTTGTAAAAAACAAAATCACTAATAAATTAATTACTATAAATAAATAGTATTTAAATTTATCTTGATTCCTTTTTGCATTCGCTTCATTTGTCCATTGAGTTTCTTCTTCTATAATCTTATCCAAATTATATACTGGATAATTATTTATAGAATCTGTATAGATATTTTCTTCTGTAACAACTCTTACTTCTAACATAGAATTTGCTGGTAATGAGTTTAAGGAAAATTTAATAGTATCTTTAGAAAATCTTTCAATATCTCCTGATAATTCTCCATGTCCCCAAACTCTAATTTTTTCTATATCACTCACTGCTTTAGGTAGTTTTATAGTTCCTGTAACATTTCTTCCAGAAATAGCATTCTCTTCTCCTAAAAACATCCAATAAAATTCTGAACAGTCCTTATATACTCTAACTGCATCTTTAATAGTATAATAAAGTTTATATGTTTTTGTAGCAGAGGAATTATCTAATCCTACATTCCAAGCGATTTCAAATTTTGAATCTTGTATAGGTAAGGCATAAAAACATCCACTATCTACATGATACTGCTGTTCATATATTTGTTCTAAAAAATTTTCTTGACCATCTTCTACTCTTGATACTCGAACATCCATAATATCATTAGATGAGCTTATTGTATTTAAATTAAAATTTTTAAATAATGTATTTGTATTACTTATTTTTATATTCCAAGTCTCTACTACCTTCATACTTCCATCTACATTCAAAATCACATCATAATTTAAAGAGTCCCACCTTTGTGTTCCTGCATATGAATTTACTGTTAGTAAAAATAAAAGTGCTAAAAATATTATTGTAAATATTAGTGTTTTTCTTCTCATTTCTATCTCCCAAATCATAATTTTATATAAAAATTATATATTAAATTTAGAAATTTTACTACAAAATTTCTAAAAAAAATAAATGTAAACAAAATGTCTACATTTATTTTAATAAAAGCTTCTTATTGTAATTGTTTCATAACTTCTTCTGCGAAGTTTTCTTCTTTTTTCTCTATTCCTTCACCTTTTTCAAATCTTGCAAATCTTACTATTTCTGCACCTTTATTTTTAATTAAATCTCCAACTTTAACAGCTGGATCTTTAACAAATTCTTGATCCACTAAGCATATTTCAGAATAGAATTTTCCAATTCTTCCTTGTACCATTTTTTCAGCTATTTCTGCTGGTTTTCCTTCATTCATAGCTTGTGCTTTTAGTATCTCCATTTCTTTTGAAACTTTTTCACTTGGTACTTCTTCTCTTTTTAAATATTCTGGTTTTGCTGCTGCAATTTGCATACATACATCTTTAGCAAGTTCTGTTTCACCTTTTGCAAAGTCAACTAATACAGCAATTTTTCCATCTCCATGAATATAGCTTTCGACTAAACCTTGTGATTCAAATCTTACAAATCTTCTTATTGTCATATTTTCACCTATTGTTGCAATTTTTTCTGTTAATTCTTCTCTAACAGTTTTATCTGAATTTTTATATTTTAATTCTAATAATCCTTCAACATCTGTTGGATTTTGCATAGCAACTATTTCAGCTATATCTTTTACAAAGCTTCTAAAGTCTTCATTTTTAGCAACAAAGTCTGTTTCTGCATTTACTTCAACTATTGCTCCAACTTTTTTATTTTCTTCAACATATGCACATACTAAACCTTCAGCTGCAACTCTTCCTGATTTTTTTGCTGCTTTTGCAATTCCTCTTTCTCTTAATAGCTCTGCTGCTTTTTCCATGTCTCCATTAGTCTCTGTTAAAACTTTTTTGCAGTCCATCATTCCTGCACCTGTTTTCTCTCTTAATTGTTTTACTAATTCTGCAGTTATCATCCTTCTACCTCCTAATTTTATTTTATCCGTATATAATTTTAATATTATATTTATACAAATAAAGGCTTCTATTCATATCTTAAATGTCGAATTGAAGCCTTATATTTCATTATTCTTTTACTTCAGTTTCTGCTTCTGATTCTTTAGCAGCTTCTGTTTTTTCTGCTACAACTTCTTCCATATCTGTAACTTCTTCTGTTTCTGAAACATTCATATCTTCTGAAGAAATTTCAGCATCTTCTCCTTGTCTTCCTTCAATAACAGCATTTGCCATAACATCAGCTATTAATTTAACTGCTCTTATAGCATCATCATTTCCTGGAATTGGATAATCTACATCTTCTGGATTACAGTTTGTATCAACTAAACCAACAACTGGTATTCCTAATTTTCTAGCTTCTAATATTGCTATTCTTTCTTTTTTAGGATCAACTACAAACATAACTCCTGGCATTTCTTTCATATCTTTAATTCCACCAAGATTTTTTTCTAATTTTTCCATTTCACCTTTTAATCCTATAACTTCTTTTTTTGGTAAAACTTCAAAAGTACCATCTTCTTGCATTTTTTCTAAATCTCTTAATCTTTGAATTCTTGATTCGATAGTTTTGAAATTTGTAAGCATACCACCTAACCATCTTTGGTCAACATAGTACATATTACATTTTTCTGCTGCTTCTTTAATGCATTCTTGTGCTTGTTTTTTTGTTCCTACAAAAAGAACTGTTCTTCCTTCTTCTGATTGTTCTTTAATAAATTTGTAAGCCTCGTCTAATTTTTTTGATGTTTTTTGTAAATCGATTATATGGATTCCATTTCTAGCTTGGAATATATATTCAGCCATTTTAGGATCCCATCTTCTTGTTTGATGTCCGAAATGAACACCTGCTTCT
>JAAVXQ010000037.1 GCA_022790685.1 Clostridia bacterium | reverse complement strand
ATGGCAGTTTTTATTATACTATTTAGTTTTATTAACTTAATAAATACTGTTATAACAAGTGTACTTTCAAGAAAAAGAGAAATGGCAGTACTTCAGTCCATTGGTATGTCCAGAAAACAAATAAATAAGATGCTAATATTTGAAAATATCTACTTAGCTTTGCCTAATTGTCTAATTAGCATAATTCTAGGGCCAGCTTTGAGTTTAGTAGTAATTGAAATTTTTAAAAACTTTGGAATGAAATATATGTTTTTCCATTTACCTGTTTCTGCAATTTTATGCTATTTATTTATTTCAATATTTATTCCATCAATTGTATCTATATGTTCTATAAAAATATTTAATAAACAGACCATTGTTGATAGATTAAGAGAAAATTAAAAATAAAATGAGTTTGAATTTAAGATTCAGACTCATTTTTATAATAATTAAATTTTTTTAAAAATACTATTGACTTGGAGCTAACTCTAAGTGATATGATAAGAAAAAACAGGAGAGAAAAGACATGACTATTTCAGAAGTAAGTAAAAAATATAAGTTATCTCAAGATACTTTAAGATACTATGAAAAAATTGGTATGCTTTCAAGGGTTCCAAGAAACAAAAACGGTATAAGAAATTATGATGAAAAATCTTGTAATAGAATTGAATTTATTAAATGTATGAGAGATGCCGGAGTTGAAATAGAAGCATTATTAGAATATATGGAATTGTTTGAAAAAGGAAAAAGTACAGCTAAAAGAAGAAAAGAAATATTAGAAGAACAAAGAGAAAAATTGCTAGAAAAACAGAAAAATATTACTACTTCATTAGAAAGATTAGACTATAAAATTAAATTATATAAAGATATAGTTTCTGGAAAGAAAAAAGATTTTACAGAAACAATATAAAATAAAGGAAACTCTTTATGCTTGTGAAATTTTAGGCATAATATCAGCTATAGTAAAATATTACAAAGTTCTGATTAATAATGAATATTACAATTAGAATTTTAATATATAAATTAATAAATTGAAGGAGGAAAATAATGATTTACAAAGATTTTAAAGGATTAAAATTATCAAGTTTAGGACTAGGTACAATGAGATTACCTAACAAAGGAACAAATGGAGATACTCCCATTGACGAAGAAGAGACAGCAAAAATGGTAGAATATGCAATAAATAAGGGGATAAACTATTTTGATACAGCTTGGGGATATCATAATGGTGAATCAGAACTTGTAATAGGAAAAGTTCTTCAAAAATATCCAAGAGAAAGTTTTTATTTAGCGACTAAATTTCCAGGATATGATTTATCTAATATGGATAAAGTTGAAGAAATTTTTGAAAAACAATTAGAAAAAACAGGAATGAAATATTTTGATTTTTATTTAATTCATAATGTTTATGAAAAAAATATTGATCCATATTTAGATGAAAAATATGGTATATTGGATTATTTATTAAAACAAAAAGAAAATGGAAGAATTAAACATTTAGGCTTTTCTGTACATGGAAGTTTTGATGTTATGAAAAAGTTTTTAGATAGTAGATATGGTGAGTACATGGAATTTTGCCAAGTTCAATTAAATTATTTAGATTACGAATTTCAAGATGCAAAGTCAAAATTAAAATTATTAAAAGAACTTAATATTCCAGTTTGGGTTATGGAACCATTAAGAGGGGGAAAACTTGCAAAACTTCCAGAAGAAAATGAAAGAAAATTAAAGGAATTAAGACCAGATGAGACTATACCAGCATGGGCATTTAGATTTTTACAATCTATACCAGAAGTTACTATGGTACTTTCAGGAATGTCAAACATGGAGCAATTAGAGCAAAATATCAAAACTTTTGAAGAAGATAAAAAGCTAAGCAATAATGAAATGGAGGCTTTAATAGAAATGGCAAGAGATATGGTTAAAGGAAATACCCTTCCATGTACTTCTTGTAGATATTGTACAGCACATTGTCCAAAAGGAATTGATATACCTAAAATTTTATCCTTATATAATGAACATGTATTTACAGGAGGAGGTTTTATTGCACCAATGACAATAAGTGCACTTCCGGAGGACAAAAAGCCAAGTGCTTGTATTGGATGTAAATCATGTGAAGCAGTTTGCCCACAGCAACTTAAGATATCAGAAGCTATGTCTAATTTTGTGGAACTATTAAAATAACTTTTAATAAGTTCATATATTAAAAATTTAGGAGGAATTTAATTATTATGGAAAAAGTTGAAAATATTAAAAAAACTAATTGCTTAACAGAAATGTTATCAAATAAGAAAGTAAAATATGCTATAGGAACACTTTTATTAAGTGGACTTGGAATTGCAATGCCAAGAATATTTCATGTTTTAGCAGGAACTAGTGCAGGAACAATTTTCTTACCAATGCATATTTGCGTTTTAATTGCAGCATTGACTTTTGGGATGATTAGTAGCACAGTTGTTGTAGGAAGTTCAGTTATATTTAGTTATTTATTAACAGGAATGCCAAGTTTAGCAAGGTTACCATATATGTTTATAGAACTTGCTATATATGCAGTTTTATTAAGTATTTTTAATAAAAAGTTTAATTCATATATATCACTTATTATGACTATAGTTTTAGGAAGAATATTGTATGCTGGAATTTTATTTACATCAGTTAATATATTAGGATTTTCAAGTTATGGAATTTCAGTATTAGAAAGTGTTAAAGTGGGAATGCCAGGAATAATTTTACAAATTTTATTTGTTCCAGTTATAGCAAAAATAATTAATAAAGGATTAAATTTAAAAAATGACTAATTTAGAGGTTGTAAAAGAAAAATTATATAAAAAAGATGCTAGTTTAGTAGTTTTATATTCAAATGGAGAATGCCAAGAATATTATAAAAATAGAATTAATGATATAAAAGATATTTTAAAAGAGAATAAATTAGCTTTAAAAGATGCTATTATAGCAGATAAAGTAATTGGAAAGGTTGCGGGGTCAATTCTGACAGTAGCGGGAGTTAAAGAGATATATGCAGATGTTATAAGCAAATATGCAATTCCAGTTTTAGAAGAAAATAATATAAAATATGAATATAAAACATTAGCAGAATATGTTATAAACAATAGCAAAACTGGAATGTGTCCTATGGAAAATAAATATAAAGATGAAACAGATATTTATAAGATTTATGATGAAATGATAAATAATTAAAAATAAAAGCAGTAGATAATTTAGTCTACTGTTTTTTATATTTTCTTATTTTATGATATACTAGGTAGAAATAGAAACTATAGTAAAGTCAAGCAATTAAAATAAATTACAAGAAAGGAAAAGTATGATATATAAATCATATTATCAGTCTCCAATAGGAAAATTACTATTAGCAAGTAAAGAAAATAAATTAATGGGCCTTTGGATAGAAGGGCAAAAATACTATCTAGGGAATTTAAAAGAGGAATTACAGGAAAATAATACAGAAGAAATTTTAGTAAAAACAAAAAAATGGTTAGATAGATATTTTGATGCTGAAAAACCTGAAATTTCGGAGTTAGAACTAGCTCCAATAGGAAGTGAATTTAGAAAAAATGTATGGAAACTTTTATGTAAGATTCCCTATGGAGAAATTACGACTTACAAAAGTATTGCAGAAAATGTAGCAAAACTAATGAATAGAAAGCAAATGTCTGCACAAGCAATTGGAGGAGCAGTAGGACATAATCCAATCTCCATAATTATTCCTTGTCATAGAGTAATTGGAACAGATGGAAGCTTAACAGGATATGCAGGTGGAATAGATAAAAAGATTAAATTACTAAAACTAGAAAAAGTAGATTTAAAAGATATAAAGGTTTAGAAAAATAAGTGTAAAATTTAGCAAAACAGTACAATAATATTTTTTTCTCATATAAGAAAATTATAAGTTATCTTATGAAGAAATACAAAATCTTATAATATTTTACTATGAAAATAGTAAATTCGACTAAATGCAACTAAAAGTTTGCAATTAAAAAATATACTAAAAATATAATTTGCAACTGAAAGTTGCTAGAAAAAAAGATTAAAAAATTTTAAAATTGACTACAAGGAGGAAGTAATCTAATGAAGTTCGGAGATAATTTACAAAATTTAAGAAAATTAAAAAAGATGTCACAGGAAAAATTAGCAGAAAAAGTTGATGTATCAAGACAAAGTATATCAAAGTGGGAAAGAGGTGAAAGTTATCCTACAATGAATAATATTATTACTTTATGTGAGATATTTCATTGTAATATTAATGAATTAGTACAAGAGAGCTTAGTAGATATAAATTCATTAGATGAAGAAATAAAGATGAATGTAGTTAAATTTAAAGTTGAAAAGCAAAAGAAAATGAAAGGAATTAGCAAAACTATTTATGTAATTGCAAGAATTGGAGAAATTATACTCATAGCGTCAGCTGTTATTTTAGCAGTATTGATGTTTGCTCTTTTAATATTTGCAAATGGTGTAAAAATAGAAGATAATAGTGTTAGATTTTTTGAAGAAACTTATAATTATGAGACTAATGATAGAATTATAACTGTTACAGAAGAAAGTACAGGAAAGAGCACAGAATTATATGTTGATACAGATTCAGATTTACAGGAGTTTTTTAATAATCATTCAAAAACTTTTTTTGTAATAAGTACAGAATTTATAGGAATTTGTATAATTGTTTTTTTTACATTAATATTTTTTATGTTAAAAAATATAGAAAAGTTATTTATAAATATTCATAATGAGGATACGCCATTTACTTTAGAAAATATAAATTATATAAGAAAAATAGCAATGTTTTTAATTATTGCAATAATTGCTCCAACTATATTTGGAATAATATTTCAAGCTATTATTAAAATGGATATGAATATAGGAATAGAACTTATGGATTTAATACTTGTTTTAATTATATTTAGTATGGCATACATTTTTGAATATGGATATGAGCTTCAACTAGATTCAAGAGGTAAAATGTATGGAGATGAAAATGAATAAATAATATTATATAATTATTTTAGAATTTATATGAATAACAATTAATTAGAGAGCAGATTTTTAATTTGCTCTTTAATTATGTGTAATTTAAATTGTTAAATTGATTACAACTTATATTATATCTATAATACATAGAAGGTCGAAAAGATTAAAATAAAAGTAAAATAATTATTATTTTACTAACTCAACGATTAGTATGTGTACTTTTTTATATAATTTTTTTACAATAATATTAGAAGGAGGTAAAATCATGGATCAAGTCAAAATTGGAAAATTTATTGCAGAATGTAGAAAAAATAAGAATATGACACAAGCACAGCTTGCAGAAAAATTAAATATTACAGATAGGGCAATATCAAAATGGGAAACAGGAAAAGGGATGCCTGATTCGGGAATAATGCTAGAACTATGTACAGAACTTGATATTAGTGTGAATGAATTATTAAGTGGGGAGGTTATTAAAATGGACAATTATAATTTAAAAGCAGAGGAAAATTTGTTAGAGTTAAAAAAACAAAAAGAAGATAGTGATACAAATATGTTGAAATTAGAAATAATTATAGGTTATATATCAACAATATCATTTTTAATATTGATATTTGTTGCATCATTTATTCAAATGTGGATAATAGTTAGAATTTTACTTATTATTTTAGGAAGTATAATTTTTATTGTAGGAATTGCAAATGCAATTAAGATTGAACAAATAGCTGGTTATTATGAATGTGATAAATGTCATTATAAATATATTCCAGAATATAATAATGTTTTATTTTCAATGCATTATGGAAGAACAAGATATATGAAATGTCCTAAATGTAATAAAAAAAGCTGGAATAAAAAAGTATTGACTAACTAAAAAAATAAAAATTTAAATATAGGATATTAAAAAAATCTAATATTGAAGTTTTATTAAAGTAATAAAAAATAACAGTAGAAAAAATGGTCTACTGTTATTTATTGTTTTAAATTAATAGATTATGTGTTATAATTATCTAAGTAAAATATTAACTTGTAGAAGGGATAAAATTATGGCAAGAGTATTAAAAAATAAAGAATTATTAAGTACAAGATTAGCAACTAATTATGGTGGGTGGATGTATTGTGACAAATGCAATGAAAATATAGGCTATTTATGTTATTCTACTTATGACAAATTAGAATTAAAATATAAATGTAAGTGTGGAAGTCAAGGAAGCGCAATATTAGATTTTGAGGATAGTAAACTTGGTCAAAATTGTAATGACGAATTAATTACTATAAAAAATAGATTTTGTTGTCCAAAAGATAATGAACCTTTAATCACAATATTAGATAAAAAAGTGGATAGTTATGAGATGAAAATCACTTGTAAATGTTGCGGAAATATTTATAAAAAAGGCCAATAAAAGAAATAGCCCAAATAATATAAGCAAAGTAATGAAATTCTGTTATAAAAAGGAATACAAAATATATAGGGTTAGCTTTAAAAGGAGAAAATATGGAGCGATTAGAAAATTTTGAAAAGGCTTTAAAAGATATTTTAAAGGAATATGAAAACTTAGGAAATGAATTAAGCAAATTAAGAGAGGAAGGAAAAAGCAAAACAACAAAATTTAGAGAGCTATTAGGAAAGAAATTAGTGTATAGTATGATAATTACTATATTTAAAAGATATGATTTAATTGATAAAAATTATGGGAGACAAAATGAAAAATAAAATAATAAACGATATTGTAGTAGTAAAAAGTGAAGATGTTGTAATAAGAGATGTACAATCAGCAATTGATTTTATTATGACAATAAAATATGAAACAAACTGTAATAAAATAGCACTAAATAAAGAAGCGGTAGTAGAAGACTTTTTTATATTAAGTAAAGGATTAGCAGGGGAGATATTGCAAAAATTTATAAATTATCAAACTAAATTTGCTATATATGGAGACTATTCTAAATATACGAGTAAACCCCTAAAAGATTTCATATATGAAAGTAATAATGGAAAAGATGTCTTTTTTGTAGAAAATGAATCTGAAGCAATAGATAAATTAAGTAAATGCTAATTATGGAAAAGCTATAATTAGAATAAAATAGTTGAAGACTATGTAAAGGAGTATATTTGAAAATGAAAATAATAACTGTTTGTGGTAGTTATAAATATAAAAAAGAAATGAATGAAATAACAGAAAAAATGGCTCTAAAAGGAAACTGCATGATAACACCAATTGATTTAGCAAGAAATAGCAAAGAAGCTTATACAGAAGAAGAGGCTTTAGTAATTTCTAAAATGCACAAAGAAAAAATAAAACTTGCAGATGCTATATTAGTTGTAAATGTGAATGGATATATTGGAAGTAGCACAAAAAGTGAAATTGAATTTGCAAAATCACTAAATAAAGAGATTTTATATTATACAGATATTAAATAGAATAATATTTACAGTTATTACAATTTATCTATAATAAAAGGTAATTATATATAAGTTTATGAATAAATAATAATTAAGAAGGAGGTAATAAAATGGAGAATAGATTAGATATAATAATAGAAAATTGCCCACAAAATCATAAATGTCCTGCTGTAAATGTTTGCCCAGTTGGAGCTTTATCACAAAAAGAATTTGAGGCTCCCAAAATAGATTATGAAAAATGTATAAGATGTGGAAAATGTTCAAATTTTTGTCCTAAAAAAGCATTAGTACTTAGATAAAGAATAAAAAATGAAATATATAAAATACATATTAATCATAAAAGAAGATAGATTAGTTATCTTCTTTTATTTTTAAATGTTATATAAATATGACAAGCATATGTCATATTTATATGGTATAATGTTTCAAAGGAGAAAAACATGCAAGTAAATAATAGATTATTTGAAATATTATATATTTTACTTCAAAAGAAAAAAGTTACAGCGAAAGAACTTGCCGAAAAGTTTGAAGTATCAACAAGAACTATATATCGAGATATTGAAGCTCTAAGCAGTGCAAATATACCAATTTATATGTCGAAAGGAAAAGATGGAGGAATAAGCATTTTAGAAGAATATTTATTAAATAAATCTATTCTTTCTGAAGAAGAACAAAATCAAATTTTAGTTGCACTTCAAAGTTTAGAAAAAATGAATATTCAAAAAGAAAGAAAGGTTTTAGATAAAGTTAGTACAATTTTTAATAAAAAAGCAACTGATTGGATTAAAATAGATTTTTCTAACTGGTCGCCTTCAAAAGAAAATACTTTTCAGATTATAAAAACAGCAATATTAAATAAACAAATAATAGAATTTACTTACTATAATTCAATTGGAGAAGAAACAAAAAGAATTGTAGAACCACTGCAAATTTGGTTTAAAGATAAATCGTGGTATTTGATAAGTTTTTGTAGATTAAAAAATGACTATAGATTTTTTAAACTAACAAGAATAAAAGCAATTAAATTGCTAGAAGAGCATTTTGTAAGAGAGATACCGAATAAGAAGGATGAAAAGAATGATTTTAAAAGTATCTTATTAGAACTAGAGATTTCAAAAGAGATGTCTTATAGAGTATATGATGAATTTGATAGTAGTGAAATAAGCAAAAATAAAGATGGTAGCTTTATTATTAAAGTAGAATATCCTGAAAATGATTGGGTATATAGCTTTATTTTATCATTTGGAGAATATGTAAAAATATTAAGCCCAGAATATGCAAAGAATATAATAAAAGATAAATTGCAAAAAACTCTTAAGAATTATTTATAAATATGACATGCAGTTGTCATATTTTATAATTTATAATTCTTTTAGGAGGTAAAAATTATGAAATATGAATTTAAAAAGAAGATATACTTGCGATTTTGAAGAATATCAAAACAATCAAGAAGATATGCAAAATCAAGAAATTCATATTTATATTGCTATTCAAGATTAGAAGGGAGAAATACTATATGGCATTTGATTATAAAAAAGAATATAAGGAATTTTACATGCCTAAAAGTAAACCCAATATTATAGAAATTCCAAAAATGAATTATATTGCAGTAAGAGGAAAAGGAAATCCAAATGAAGAAAATAGTGAATATAAGCAAACCATAGGATTATTATACTCAATTGCTTTTACTATAAAAATGAGTTATAAGACTTCTCATAAAATTGAGGGCTATTTTGAATATGTAGTCCCACCATTAGAAGGTTTTTGGTGGCAAAAAGGGATAGAAGGATTAGATTATAATAAAAAAGAAGATATGGAATTTATTTCTATGATTAGGTTGCCAGATTTTGTTACTAAAGAAGAGTTTGATTGGGCTATTAATGAGGCTACTAATAAGAAAAAACAAGATTTTTCAAAAGGAGAATATTTAACCTATAATGAAGGTTTATGTGTTCAATGCATGCACATTGGTTCTTATGATAATGAACCTACTACAATTGAAATGATGGAAGAATATGCAGAAGAAAATGGATATGAAATAGATATAAATAAAAATAGATTTCATCATGAAATTTATTTAAGTGATCCTAGAAAATGTGATGAAAGCAGACTAAAAACAGTTATACGACATCCAATAAGAAAAAAGGAATAATTATGGAATTTATTGAAGCAAAAACGATACTTAAAAAAGCAAGTCATGGTGAAGAATGGTTTGGTATTGATTATAATATGAACCTGTATAAAGGCTGTTCACATAAATGTATTTATTGTGACAGTAGAAGTAATTGCTATCAAGTAGAAAATTTTGATAAGGTGAGAGCTAAAAAAGGTGAAATAGAAATATTAAATAAAGAGTTAAGAGCAAAAAGAAAAAAAGGTGTAATTGGAATAGGAGCGATGTCAGATACTTATAATCCTTTTGAAAAACAATATGAAATAACTAGAAAAGCACTAAAATTAATTTCTTATTATAACTTTGGAGTATCAATAGAGACTAAAAGCAACTTAATAGTTAGAGATATAGATATATTTAAAGAAATAAATAAAAAAGCAAGTGTGATACTTAAATTTACAATTACATCTGCTGATGATAACTTATCAAGACAAATAGAGCCGAATGTAAGTGCATCTTCTGAAAGGTTAAAAGCTATGAAACAATTATCTAGTCAAGGATTATTTGTTGGAACACTATTAACACCAATTATGCCATTTATAACAGATTCAGAGGAAAATATTAGAGATGTAATAAAATTATCTTATGAAAATGGTGCAAAATTTGTGTTTACTATGGGAGGAGTTACTTTAAGAGAAAATCAAAGAGATTATTTTTATGAGCAGTTAGATAAAACTTTTCCTAGGCTAAAAGAAAAATATATAAAAACTTATGGAAATAGCTTTTTTTGTTATCCGCTAAACAAAAACTTAGAAAAAGTATTTAAAAAGGAATGTGAAAAATATGGACTACTTTATAAAATGAGTGATATAGTAAAAGCATATAAAAAAGAAATTAATGAAAATGAACAGTTATCTTTTATATAGAAAAGAGGAAAATATGAATGAATATATAAATTTAAGTCTACAAAATATTGAGAGTGAACATATATGCTGTGCGATTGGAGATCCTAAACATCAAGTTGGGGTTAATAATAAAAAAGAATGGATAAAAAATAAATTAAATGAAGGACATGTATTTAGAAAGTTAAATGCCAGAGGGAAAATATTTATTGAATATGAACCGATAGAGACTGCGTGGGTTCCAATAAATGGAAAAAACTATGAGTATATTTATTGTTTATGGGTAGCAGGTAGCTTTAAAGGTAATGGAATTGCAAAAGAACTTCTAGAATATGCTATAAAAGATTCAAAAGAAAAAGGAAAGAGTGGAATTTGTACATTAGTTTCTAAAAAGAAAAAGCCATTTTTAGGTGAAAAGAAATTTTTTGAACATCATGATTTTAAAGTTGTAGATGAAATAGCCGAATATGAATTATTAGCTTTACAATTTGATAAAGAAGAGACTCCTAAATTTAATGAAACAGCTAGAGAAATGAAAATAAATTCAAAAGATTTTACAATATATTATACTCCTGAATGTCCATATACTATAAATTGTATAAAGGAAATTGAAGAATATGCTAAAGAAAATAGTATAACTTTAAATATTATTAAAATAGACAGTTTAGAAAAAGCCAAGTCAGTTCCATGT
>JAAVXQ010000036.1 GCA_022790685.1 Clostridia bacterium | reverse complement strand
AAGAAATAGAAGGATATGACATAGTAGAAGAAAAACTACCAGGAAATTCAGAAGGAACCATGAGCAAAGAAGAAATAGAGGTAAGATATTACTATATTAAAAAGACAAAAGTAATTGTAGAATATATAGATAAGAAAACAGGAAACAAATTAACAGAAGATGTAGTAATAAATGGACATGAGGGAGACAATTACATGTCAGAAAACAAGAATTTTGAAGGATATGACTTTGTAGAAAAAACAGACAACACCAGTGGAAAAATGACAAGGGAAGACATAGTAGTAAAATATTATTATGATAAAAAACCTGAAGAAATAGTAGTAAAAGTACCAGAAAATCCACAACCAGAAAACACAGAGAAACCTTCAAAACCAGCAGACAATAATAATAACCATAAACCTATAAACACTCCAAATACAGGTGATAATCTACCAGTGATTGCAGTAGGAACAATTTCATTAGTAATATTTATAAATATATTACAAATAATAATATTAAACATCAAAAAGAAAAAACAGGATAGATAAATAAAAAAATAACTCTTATAAAAGAAAACTTTATAAGAGTTATTTTTATTTTAAACTAAAATATTTATCTTGAATCATCGTTTCTATCATTTTTATCCTGAACAGGCATTTCTAAATTTATATTTTCTACAACTAATCCTGAATTAGTTGGTTCAGTAGGTTCTGATTTTTCTGCTTTTGAATTACTTTCTAATGTATTTTTTTCTTCTACAAGTTCAGAATCATCAATAGATATTTCTTCTACTACAGGAGTATTTTTCAAAGGAACAAAAGGTTTTTGCTTTGCAATAGGTTTAGGAAAAATTGGATTTATAACACCTCTATCTTCAGCAGTAGATTTATTAGACATTTCAAAATTTTGACTAGGAGTAGTAGGAATATTTTGTTTTTCTATTTTTTTAGATTGCATTTTTGATAAAATATTCTGAATTGCATGAGTAGAAGCTTCCATAATATTGGAAAACATTCTTGAAATAGGGTTTTTTTGTGCATTTATCCAATCATCCATAGTATATTCTCGGTTTGGATCAGGAAGAGCTTTTTGCTTATTAAATAGAGCTTTAAATCTATCTAATAAACTTGTTTTTTTATTAGAATCATCTATTTCTGTAATATAGTCACTATTTTCATAGTTATTTTCTTCATTTTCTAAATTTTGAGCATACATAATAAAGCTAAGCTCTTTTTTATTAAAAGTTGAATTATAACATTCAAAAGCTAAACTATGTTCAAATTTATATGAATTAAAAAGATCTTTTAATAAAGATATAAAATATATCATTTTAATTCCCCACTTACAATATATCAATTTAATTATATATTATAATAAACATGTATACAATAACAATTTGGTTACAATTTATAAGATTCTATAATTTTTAATCTTTAATGGAAAATCTTATATGCAAATTTAAAATTAAACAAAAAATTTGAATTATTAAAAGAAATATTGTATAATCATATAGTTAAAATCTTTTAGGAGGTATCAAGGAAATGTTAAATGCAAGTGGAGTAACACTTAGATTTGGAAAAAGAGTTTTATTTGAAGATGTAAATATTAAATTTACAAAAGGAAATTGTTACGGAATTATTGGTGCTAATGGTGCTGGTAAATCAACATTTTTAAAAATATTATCTGGTGAAATAGAACCTAACAAAGGCGAAGTAATTTTAGATAAAGGAGAAAGACTATCTATTCTAAAGCAAGATCACTTTGCATATGAAGGTTATACATTAATTGATACAGTAATGATGGGAAATGAAGAACTTTATAGAATTATGAAAGAAAAAGATAGCATATATGCTAAACCAGATTTTTCAGAAGAAGATGGAATGAAAGCAGCTAAACTAGAAGAAAGATTTGCTGAATTAGACGGATGGAATGCAGAAGCAGACAGTGCCAAACTTTTAAATGATTTGGGAATAGAAGCTGATATGCATTATAAATATATGAGTGAAATTGAAGCTAAGGATAAAGTTAAAGTTCTTTTAGCTCAAGCTTTATTTGGAAATCCAGATGTACTTTTATTGGATGAGCCTACAAATGACTTAGATATTAAGACTATTAATTGGCTTCAAGACTTTTTGATGGATTTTGAAAATACAGTAATAGTAGTATCTCATGATAGATATTTTTTAAATAAAGTTTGTACACATATAGCTGATGTGGATTTTGGAAAAATAAAGGTATATCCAGGAAACTACGATTTTTGGTATGAGTCAAGTCAGCTTGCATTAAAACAGATGAAAGATGCAAACAAGAAAAAAGAAGAAAGAATTAAAGAACTTCAAGAATTTATTGCTAGATTTAGTGCTAATGCTTCTAAATCAAAACAAGCTACATCAAGAAAAAAATCATTGGAAAAAATTGAATTAGATGAAATAAAACCATCAAATAGAAAATATCCATATATAGACTTTAAGCCAGATAGAGAACAAGGTAAAGAAGTATTAGAAATAAAGAATCTTAGCAAAACAATTAATGGAGAAAAAATACTAGATAATGTAAGCTTTACAGTAAAAAGAGAAGATAAAATAGCTCTTCTTTCAGATAATGAAATTGCAAAAACAGTATTATTTCAAATTTTAGCTGGAGAAATGGAGCCAGATTCTGGAGAAATAATTTGGGGAACTACTATTAGCACAGATTATTTTCCAAAAGATAATAATTATATGTTTGATACAGATATAAGCATTACAGATTGGCTTCGTATGTATTCAAAAGATCCAGATGAAACATATGTAAGAAGCTTTTTAGGGAGAATGTTATTTTCAGGAGAAGAAGCTTTAAAAGAAGTAAATGTTTTGTCAGGAGGAGAAAAAGTAAGATGTGTACTTTCGAAACTAATGCTTTCAGGAGCAAACTTTCTAATGTTTGATGAACCAACAAATCATTTAGATATGGAAAGTATAACAGCATTAAATGAAGGTATGCAAAAGTTTAAAGGAATAATGATATTTACTTCTCATGATCATCAGCTTACACAAACAGTTGCAAATAAAATAGTTGATATTTCTAATAATAATGTTGTCATTAGAGAATGCACATATGATGAATACTTAGAAGAAAATAGATAAAATAAAAAGTTACCTTGAAGAAAGGAAAAAAACATGGATAAGATATTTAAGAAAATTGCAGAAGAATTAAATATTAGAGAAGAACAAGTTGAAAAGACAGTAAATTTAATTGATGAAGGAAATACAATACCATTTATAGCTCGTTACAGAAAAGAAGTTACAGGAAACTTAAGTGATGAAGTTTTAAGAACTCTTGAGGAAAGATTAAAATATTTAAGAAATTTAGAAGCTAGAAAAGAAGAAATTATAAGACTTATTGATGAACAAGGAAAACTTACAGACGAACTTACAATAAAAATAGCAAGTACAATGGTACTTTCAGAACTTGAGGATATATATAGACCATATAAACCTAAAAAGAGGACAAGAGCAACAATTGCAAAAGAAAAAGGTTTAGAACCTTTAAGCGAAATTATATACAATCAAGAAGAAAAAAAATCTATTTATGAAATAGCAAAAGAGTACATAAATGAAGAAAAAGGAGTAACTACAGAAGATGAAGCAATACAAGGTGCTTTAGATATTATTGCGGAAAATATTGCTGATGATGCTGATTATAGAAAAAGAATAAAATCCTTTTGCTTTAGAGAAGCTGTTATTTCCTCAAAGGCCACAAATGAAGAAGAAAAATCAGCATATGAGACTTATTATGAATTTAGTGAACCAATATTAAGAATTCCTAGTCATAGAATTTTAGCGATAAACAGAGGGGAAAAAGAAGAATTTCTAAAAGTAAAGATTGATAAACCAGAAGAAAAAATACTAGATTATTTAAGAAAACAAATAATAAAAGACTATAAAAGTCAATATAATGAAATGCTAGCAAATACAATTGAAGATGCGTATAAAAGATTAATAGAGCCATCAATAGAAAGAGAAATAAGAAGTGACCTAACAGAACGCTCAGAAGAAAAAGCAATAAAAGTATTTGGAAAAAATGCTAAACAATTGTTACTTCAACCACCAATTAAAGAAATGACAGTAATGGGATTTGACCCAGCCTATAGGACAGGATGTAAAATAGCTGTTATAGATAAAACAGGAAAATTATTAGATACAGTTACAGTATATCCAACAGAGCCACAAAATGATGTTGAAGGTGCAAAAAAAATATTAAAAGGGTTAATTGAAAAACATAATGTGAATATGATAGCAATAGGAAATGGTACAGCATCTAGGGAGTCAGAAAATTTTGTATCAAATATGATTAAAGAAATTGACAAAGAAATATATTATGCAATAGTAAGTGAGGCTGGTGCGTCAGTATATTCTGCGTCAAAACTTGCAACAGAAGAATATCCAGATATAAATGTTTCATTAAGAGGAGCAATATCAATAGCAAGAAGACTTCAAGATCCATTATCTGAACTTGTAAAAATAGATCCAAAGGCAATAGGAGTTGGTCAATACCAGCATGATGTAAATCAAAAGAAACTATCAGAAAGTCTAACAGGAGTAGTAGAAGATGCTGTTAACTCTGTTGGTGTTGATGTAAATACTGCAACACCATCATTACTTTCATATGTTTCAGGAATTAATAATACTATTGCAAAAAACATAGTAAAATATAGAGATGAAAATGGAGAAATAAAGCAAAGAAAAGATTTATTAAAAGTTCCAAAATTAGGCCAAGCTGCATATAAGCAATGTGCTGGATTTATAAGAGTATTTAATGGAAATAATCCTTTAGAAATTACAGGAGTACACCCAGAAAGTTATGAAGCTACCGAAAAGTTATTAACAAAACTGGGATACTCTGTGGAAAACTTGACAGAAAAATCAAAAATAGATTCTTTAAAAAAAGATTTATCAAAAATTGATGTATCAAAAATAGCAGAAGAACTTAATATAGGAACATTAACATTAAAAGATATAATTGATGAATTATCAAAACCAGGTAGAGATCCAAGAGAAGATCTTCCAAAGCCAATATTAAGAAGTGATGTATTAAAATTTGAGGACTTACAAGAGGGAATGACTTTAACAGGAACAGTTAGAAATGTTATAGATTTTGGAGCATTTATTGATGTAGGAGTTAAACATGATGGATTAGTTCATATATCACAAATGACAGACCGATATATTAAAAGTCCATCAGAAGTAGTATCTGTTGGAGATATTGTAAAGGTAAGAGTCATAGGAATCGATAGAGAAAAGCAGAAAGTAAGTTTAAGTATGAAAGAATGTAAATAAAATAAAAGCAGAAACTTAAAAGTTTCTGCTTTTTGAATTGTATAATATTTATTCTTCAGTTTCTAAAGTCGCATTATCATTGCTATTAATATTAGTTTTTACATTTTCATAAAATGCAAGTTGTGTAATTGTAATATATGGTACTAATAATAGTGTTGGTATATAATCTACAAACATTGATACAATTTGAGGTAAGAATTCTTTTGAAATATAAGCAATTATTCCAAATAGTAAATACCAACCAATAAATGAAAGTAATAATTTGATGTAATTAAATTTATTATTTTTCATCATATTAGAGCTTATTTCTAATATTTCTTT
>JAAVXQ010000035.1 GCA_022790685.1 Clostridia bacterium | reverse complement strand
GAAGAATAGGAGAAAAATATGAATAAACAAAAGGTAAAAAAAATATTTATTATTATGCTTTTATTGATTTTTGCATACTTTTTATACATAATATTTCTACACATAAATGCTGCAAGACCATTTGATCCAGCCTTTAAAGCCTCAAATTATGGAATGCTAGTAATAGAGAGCAAGGCTAGCGAAGAAGATGATATTTTTACATATTATTGTGTTTTTGATGATAAAGATATATGTAAAGCATGTTTTTGTGAAATAGAAAATGTACCAAAAGAAATGCATTTAAGTAATGATATTCTAAATGGATATATAAGACCTAAAATAAAGGATAATATAGCCTATGTGGAGTATACAAGTCTTAGAGGATTTTCTAGAGAAGAAATAAAAAATAGATTTAATCAAGAGAATGTTACAATACTTAAAGAGTGGTAATAAAAAAACTAATATAACTATTTTAGTTATATTAGTTTTTTGTTTTAAAAGTATATTATAAATATTCTTCAGCATATTCTATAAATTCCATAAATTCTGAAAAGCTAGAAAATTTAGAAGAGTAATATTTTATATATGCATCTCTTAAATCCTCTAAAGTAAATTCATAATCACCTAAAATATATGAATCTTTATAAGAATTAGAAGAAATTTCATTATTAGAATCATTATATAAATAATTATAATACGAAGTATCATAAATAGATGTATCACTAGTAGAAGAAGCAGAAACTTTTGTATTAGGAGAATGTACTTTTGAAAAATCTGAAATGATGAATATTAAAGCGATAACATATACAGCACCAAATAATACAAGTAATTGCAGTTTAGAAAAATTTGATAATTTTTTATAAACATATTCTTGTGCTTTATTTTCATGACTATAACTAGAAGATGGAGTTCTATAAGCAGAGGCTTTATAGTAATTAGAATAATTTTCTCTTGTATTTGTATAAGAAGAGGTGGATTTATAATTTGAGTATTTGTTTGCATAATTATTATAAACATTTTTATATTTTTCATATACATCATTAGAAGATGAGGTATAATTATTTTGAGTATCATAATTAGAATATCTTTCCTTATAATTATTGTAATACTCATTGTAACTATCATAAGAAGGTATAGGAGTAATAGTTGCATCATATTCTTTTTTTAAATCTTCATTAGATAAAACATCATATGCAGAATTAATTTCTTTAATTTTTTTGTCAGCAAAAGATTTATCTCCAGCATATACATCTGGATGATATTTTTTAACTAATTTTTTATAAGAATTTTTAATTTCTTTTTGTGATGCATTTTTACTTACATTTAAAATATCATAATAATTCATAAAAAACTCCAATTCTCTATAAATTAATTATAGAATAAAATATGGCAAAAAACAACTAAAACCTTGAAAAAATGAGAAATATGTTATAAAATAATAGCTGTTTTTAGGAGGAGAAAAAGGTGCAAGAAATACAAGAAAGATTTGTAGGATTAGTAAGGGAAAAAATCGATAATAAGAATTTGAAATATAATATTTTAACAATGGGTTGTCAGCTTAATGAGAATGATTCAGAAAAAATAAGTGGAATGTTAGAAAAAATGTCTTTTGCAGAAACTGATAACTTTGAAGAAGCTGATTTAATTATTTTTAATACTTGCTGTGTTAGAGAAAATGCAGAAGAGAAACTTTTTGGTAAAATAGGAGAAATAAAAAAATTAAAAGAAAAGAAAAATGTAATTTTAGCCATAGGTGGATGTATGATGCAAGAAGAAATTATGCTAGATAAAATCAAAAAAAGTTATCCCTTTGTAGATATAATTTTTGGAACGCATACTATGCAAAATTTACCAGAAAATATATATAAAGCAATAATAAAACAAGAAAAGGTAAGAGATATTTTAGATATAGATGGCGAAATTTATGAGGGAATTCCAATTAAAAGAAATAGTAAATTTAAAGCCTCTGTAACAATTATGTATGGATGTAATAACTTTTGCTCATATTGCATAGTGCCATATGTAAGAGGAAGAGAAAGAAGTAGAAGTCCTAAAAAAATACTAGAAGAAATTAAAAAATTATCAGCAGATGGATATAAGGAAATTACTCTTCTAGGTCAAAATGTAAATTCATATGTTGGTGATGAAGAAATTAAAAATTTTGCAGATTTATTAAGAGAGGTTTGTAAAATCGATGGAATAGAAAGAGTTGGATTTATTTCACCACATCCAAAAGATTTTACAGAGGATGTTATAGAAGAGATAAAAAATAATGACAAAATAACTAGAATTATTCATTTACCAATTCAATCAGGAAATAGTAAAGTTCTAAAAGAAATGAATAGAAAATATACTAAAGAGCAATATTTAGAATTAGTAGAAAAAATGAAAAAAAGAATACCAAATATTGTATTTTCAACAGATATAATTGTAGGATTTCCAGGAGAAACAGACGAAGAATTTGAAGATACTTTAGATGTTGTTAGAAAAGTGAATTTTGAACAGATATTCATGTTTATATATTCAAAAAGAGAAGGTACTGTTGCAGAAAAAAGAGAAGACCAAATACCAGAAGAAGTAAAGCATACAAGATTTGATAAATTAAAAGAACTTTATGAATCAAGAGTAGATGAAAACAATGAAAAATATATAGGAACTACTCAAAAAAGAGTTTTGATCGAAGGAGAAAGCAAAAATAATCAAGACACCTTTTCAGGAAGAACTAATACTAACAAAGTAGTTATATTTGAAAAAACTGAAAAAAGCAAAATAGGAGATGTAGTAGATATTAAAATAACAGAAGCTCATAAATGGTACTTAAAAGGAGAGATTATATAAAATATGAAGAAGATACCTGGATTTGAAGATGATGAGATGGAAATCATAGAAATGTTTTTAGAGCAAAATAAAAGCATTCGTGAAATTGCTTTACAAAAAACTGATTTTGGAAGAACTAAAATTAATAATTTACTAAATAGATATGGAAATATTAGTGAAGAAAATAGTAATAGAGTAATGATTGCAAGATATAATCAAAAGAATCATACAAAAGTTACCTCGGTTAAAGAAGTAGATATTAAGCCTCTTGAGGAAGAACAAATAGAGGAGGCATATAGAAAAATTGTTTTAGAAGGAATAACTTTAACAGAAATATCATCTATCTTAGGTAGAAATAGAGATGCAGTTAAAAAGGCTATTATTGATTTTCTAGAGGATAAATCAGATATAGAGGAATTTAAAAAAACTTTAAAGGAAAATCAAGAAAAAGCGTCTAAAGGAGAAAGAAAAAGATTTTTAGCATTATCAGAAGATGAAAGAAAAGAAGAAATATTTGAAAGACTTAATAATAGGAGGATAGCAAAAGGAAGACCACAATATTCAAAAGAACTATTAGAAAGAAAATATGATAGATTATTATATTATCTATATGAAAAAAGAAATAGCAAAATAACCCATCAAGAAGAAGAACTTAGTATAGAAGATATACAATGTATGATGTATGAGTTTCCAACCATGCTTTCTATGAGTTTATCAAATAAAATAAAACCTATTATAGATGTTTTAGATAATGAAATTTTAGATTATAGAAGAACAAATAAAATTCTAAGAGATAATCCTTCTATTTTAGGAACTGCTATTAGTAGAATAAGATTACAAATAAATATATTAGAGTCAACAGGAAACTTAAATTATGCAATAAAAAGACCTAGAATTTTTAGAACCTCACCAGAACTAATGTATGCTTTGGTGAAACAAAGTGAGTCACAAAATAGAAATGACAATCCTTTTATAACTAAACAAAGAATACCAGGAAGATATGGAGTTACAGCAGAAGAACTTATGAAAATGCATGATGTTAGACAAGAATATGGTGATGACGAATATTTTGATGGGAGATAATTTTATGGAAAATGATTATTTAAAAAATATAGGATTTACTCAAAATGAAATTCAAGACTTGATAGAAGAAGTGCAAAATGAAATTGATACTAAAGTTTTACATGAAAAAATTAAATATTTAATATCTTTAGGCTTAGATGCAAGACAGATTAGAATAGTAATTGAAGAAAATCCATTATTTATTACTGAAGATTTGGAAATGATGATAAAAAATATGTGTATTATATTAAAATATTTGTCAAAAGAAGATATACCTATATGTTTAGAAGTTTCGCCAGAAATAATTACACTTAATGAAGGATTTCTAAAAGAAAATATAAATTTAATGAAAAACTATGTAAATGATGAAGAATTAAAATTATTACTATTAGATAGAGGAGAAATTTTCACATTTATACCAGATTATTTAAAGAAAAGAATTGATTTTATCAAGAAAATTAACAAAGAAATATCAATATTTAATTTAATATTGCAAGATGTAGAAATTTTTGAACTAGAAGAAGAGGAAATAGATATAGAAGATTTAAAACAAATGTAGTAAAAGGAAGGTAAAATTTATGGCAGAAGAATTCTCACCAATGATGCAAAGATATTTAGAAACAAAACAAGAATATAAGGATTGCATACTTTTTTATAGGTTAGGCGATTTTTATGAAATGTTTTTTGAAGATGCAATAACAGTCTCAAGAGAGCTAGAACTTACTTTAACAGGTAAAGCCTGTGGTCAAGAAGAAAGAGCACCTATGTGTCGGAGTTCCTTTTCATGCAGCTGAAATATATATATCAAGATTAATTGCAAAAGGATATAAAGTAGCAATATGTGAGCAGTTAGAAGATCCAAAAGCTACAAAAGGCTTAGTAAAAAGAGGTGTAATAAGAGTTGTAACACCTGGAACAGTTATTGAAACAAATATGCTAGAAGAAAAGAAAAACAATTATATTATGAGCATAGTTAAAAGTGGTATGCATTATGGACTAGCTATTTGTGATATAAGTACAGGAGACTTTTATGCTACTGAAATAAAACTTCCAGAAAATAATTTTGAGAAATTGTTAGATGAATATGCAAGATTTGCACCGGCTGAAATAGTTGTAAATACTAGTATGGGAGCCTCTGAAAAAGAAATTAATATAATGAAAGATAGAAATCCAAGTTTTGTAACAATAAGAGAAGATAAAATTTTTAGTAATAAAGAAGATATGTTACTTAAATTGTATACAATAGTGGACAATTTTGAAAATAAAAAAGAGGATTTAAAGGACAAGGAATTAGCAGTATCTGCAATAAATGGATTATTAGATTATTTTTCAGAAACTCAAAAAGTAAAACTTGCACATATTAATAAAATAAAAATATATGAAGTAAAAAAATATATGGCATTAGATATAAATGCTAGAAGAAGTTTAGAATTAACTGAAAGGATGAGGGATAAGTCAAAAAAAGGAACTTTAATATGGGTACTTGATAAAACTTCAACCTCGATGGGAGGAAGACTTTTAAGAAGATGGATAAATGATCCTTTAGTTGAACTAGAAGAAATACAAAATAGATTAGATTCAGTTAGTGAGTTAAAGAATAACTTAATGTTAAGAGGAGACATTACTGATACATTAAAAAAAGTATATGATATAGAAAGACTAGCTGGTAAAATTTCTTATGGAAATGCTAATGCAAGAGATATGATTTCACTTAAAAATTCATTAATAAATCTTCCTTCATTAAAAGCTACTTTATCTAAATTTAGTTCTAAATATATACAAAAACTTAATAACAATTTAGATCAACTTACTGATATAGCAGAGTTAATAGAGGAGGCAATTGTTGAAGAACCACCAATAACTATAAAAGAAGGTGGAATAATAAAAACGGGCTATAAGGAAGAAATTGATGAATATAGAAAAGCTTCAACTGACGGAAAGAAATGGGTAATAGAATTAGAAGCTAAAGAAAGAGAGTTAACACGGAATTAAGAATTTAAAAGTAGGTTATACTAGAGTATTTGGATATTATATAGAAATTACAAAATCTTTTTTAAGTCAGGCACCTGAAAGATATATAAGAAAGCAAACTTTAACAAATGGTGAAAGATTTATAACAGAAGAGTTAAAAGAATTAGAAAGTAAGATTTTAGGAGCAGAAGAAAAGGTAGTAAGTCTTGAATATAATGAATTTACAAAAATAAGAGATATTATTTCTCAAAATATAGAAAGATTACAAACTACAGCAAACGTTGTTGCAACAATTGATGTTCTTACAAGTTTAGCAATTGTTGCAGAAGAAAACAATTATATATGTCCAGAAATAAATGATGGAGATGTAATAGATATAAAAGAAGGTCGTCATCCTGTTGTAGAGAAAATGTTAGAAAAGACTTCTCATGAAATGTTTGTACAAAATGATACTTTACTTGGAACTGATGATATTAAAGTAGCTATAATAACAGGTCCAAATATGGCTGGAAAGTCTACATATATGAGACAAGTTGCAATTATAACTTTAATGGCACAAATTGGTAGTTTTGTTCCAGCAGAGAGTGCGAAAATAGGTATTGTTGATAAGATATTTACACGTGTAGGAGCTTCAGATGATTTAAGCATGGGTCAAAGTACTTTTATGGTAGAAATGAGTGAAGTTGCAAATATTTTAAAAGAAGCTACTCCAAAAAGTTTGGTTATATTAGATGAAATAGGAAGAGGAACTTCTACATATGATGGACTATCAATAGCATGGGCTGTTGCAGAACATATTGCAAGTGATAAAGTAAGATGTAAAACTTTATTTGCAACACATTATCATGAATTAATAGAACTTGAAGAAAAAATATCAGGAATAAAAAATTATTCGATAGCTGTAAAAGAAAAAGGCGAAGATATAATTTTCTTAAGAAAAATTATTGAAGGTGGTACAGATGAAAGTTATGGTATTCATGTTGCTAAACTCGCTGGTGTGCCAAGTAATGTAGTAACAAGAGCAAATAAAATTTTAAGATCTTTAGAAAAAGGTGGAGTTAAAATAAAAGAAGAAAAAGAAAATCCTAAACAAGTTGCAGGTCAATTTGATTTCTTTAATATAAAACTTGCAGATATAGCTCATGAACTTGATAAAGTAAATGTAAATGAGCTTACTCCAATAGATGCACTAAATACTCTTGTTAAATTAAAAGAAACTTTAAAATAAAAGAAAAATAGATGAGATAGATATAAAATGGATAAAAAAATTGATTTAGATGAAATTATAAGGAAAATGTATGAAAAATTTCCAGGAGACATTTTAAGTGAAGTAGAAAAGGCTAGATATTTATATATTGAACTTGGAAAGTTATTAAAATACGATATAGATTATTATACAGATTATGATGTAAAAATGTTAGATGTATATTATAAATCAGTAGATTTTGATAATATAACTGAAAATGAATATGTATGTACACAAATTTCAAGTATATATGCAGAAGCTTTGAGAAGAGTACGGTATAGATGCTAAGTCTGAAAGAGCTTTTTATTCAAAGGATGATGATACAGAACCACATATGTATACAGTTATATATTTAAAAGATGGAAGAAAAGTGGTAGCTGACTTAATGTATGACTTAGCATATATACAAAAAGGGCTAAAAACATATTCGTTTATGTCCACATTTTCTGAAGAAGCTGGACTAGATGAAATAAAACCAGAAGAACTAGAAGAAATAGATGAAAAAATTGGATATAAAATGACAATGTCTAAAACTTCTGTATATACAGACTATTTTGTGGAAATGCTAAAAGAAGAAATGAAAGATGAAGAATTACTAAGAGATTTTGTAAAACAAAATTATTCAGAAGAAGAGGCTAGAAATTTAAAACCTGATTATTTGGTTAAATATAAATTTGATGTTTTGAGTAGATTTTTTCAACTTAAATTTATGGGGGTCAATGAAGCAAAGACTTTGTTATCAGATATTTTTACGGGATTTTTTAATAAAAAAGAAAATGAGGATATTAACTCATATTCTTTAACTACAGAGCATGAAGCTCCAAATAAAGTTGGGCACACAGATATGATAAAAGTATATTCTTGGAGAAGACCTGATGGAGTATATGAATTTTACATATATGAAAAAGGATATAATTTAAGAAAAATATCAAGAGAGGAATTAAAGCAAAAAATACAAGAAAACTCATATATTGCAACTAAAAAACGTGAGCTTAGAATTGAAGGCTTAGATAGTGAAGAAAATCAAGAAGATTTGGAAATGGAATAAAAACTAACACATAATTAAAACTCCTTACATAAAATACATAAAAGTATTAGATACTTTAGATTTTATTAGTTAAGGAGTTTTTTTATGTGTGGAATTGTTGGTAGAGTAAATTATGAAGAGGATATATCTGAAAATCGTGAATTAATAGAAAACATGACTAATATTTTAAGTAAAAGAGGCCCTGATGAAGAAGGATACTACTTTTCAAAACATGTAAATTTAGGTCATAGAAGATTAAATATTGTAGATATTGAAAATGGGAAACAACCAATGTCTACTATTTTTAATGAAACAAAATATACTATTACATATAATGGACAATTATATAATAGCGAAGAATTAAGAGAAGATTTAAAAACAAAGGGATTTAAATTCAGACGGTTATTCTGATACAGAAGTATTATTAAATGCATATATTGCGTATGGAGAAGATGTGTGTAAAAAGTTAAATGGAGTTTTTGCATTTGCTATATGGAATGATAAAAAGCAAGAATTATTTTTAGCAAGAGATCATTTTGGAATAAAACCATTATATTATACAAGATTAAATGATGAGCTTGTTTTTGCCTCAGAAGTAAAAGCAATTTTAAAACATCCTAACTGTAAAGCAGTAATAAATAAAGAGGGAATAGAGGAACTTTTTGGAATAGGTCCTAGTCATACTCCAGGAATAAGTCCATTTAAGGGAATAAAAGAGTTAGAGCCAGCAAATTTTATAATTTACTCAAAGGATAAATTTATAAAAAAAGAATATTGGGCTCTTAAAACTAAAAATCATACAGATAGCTTAGAAAAAACTTGTGAAAATATAAGATTTTTATTAGAAGACTCTATAAATAGACAATTGATATCTGATGTACCACTTCGGTTGTTTATTATCTGGAGGTTTAGATTCAAGTATTATTGCAACATATGCGAATAAATATTATAAATCTAAAGGAAAAAAATT
>JAAVXQ010000034.1 GCA_022790685.1 Clostridia bacterium | reverse complement strand
GACCACAATTCTATTTCAGAACAACAGACGTTACAGGTGTTATTGATTTACCAGCTGGAACAGAAATGGTAATGCCAGGAGATAACATCGCTATGACAATAGAATTAATTACACCAATAGCAATTGAAAAAGGATTAAGATTCGCTATCCGTGAAGGTGGTAGAACAGTTGGTTCTGGTGTAGTTTCTGATATAATTGAATAATATAAAATTATATATAGATAAAAAAGAATTACAGTTTTGTAATTCTTTTTTATTTGTATAGAAAATTTTATATAAGATAAATATTAATTTTTAATAAACTTATATTAGATAGAAAATTTTAATTTATTTTGTTATTATTAAAAATAGATTTCTTTTCCCAAATCCCTAATATTTTAGTTAAAATATAAACTAAAATATACTTGAAAAATATATTGCTAAAAAACATTTTTAGTTATAAAATATTCTAAAGTAAATTATAGAGGATTTTATGAAAAAAAGAGAAAATCGAAATTTTTATACACTTGGAGAACTAATATATTTATCAAGAATTAGAAAAGGGATTAGTAGACAAAATTTAGCAAATATTTTTGATAAAGATAACATTGAAGAAAAAGATGTATCATTAAAAGGGGTAATAAAGTATAATAAGATTACAGAAAAAACTATAAAAAAATGGGAAACTGATTTAAACTATCCTAATATTGAAATAATTTATAAACTTTCTCAATATTTAGATGCTGATCCTACAGAATTTTTAAAAGCAAAGCAATCTGTTCAGAAATATTCAGTAAATGGTATAGCAATGAAAATAGTTGGATTAATATGTTATGCTTTTGATATAGCCTCTAGAAATCTTGGATTTTATAATAAAATTGTTTCTACGGCAATACGACTAATAATTGCTATGGTAGCATTAAGAATGATATATGTTTTTGTGGGACACTAAAAATAATCATTTAGCATAGATAAAAATTTATTTTAAAAGGAGAAGAGATGTCAAAATTAACTTTAGAAGAAATATTAAATATACCACAATTATCTTTTTATTTAGAGCCACAAGAATTTTTATTTTTAACAAATAGAAATAAAGATTTTGAGGTAATGGCCAATTTATATAATGCAGAAAAAGTAGATTCTTTAATGTTTCGATCAAATGAAGTAATTGCACAAGAAAAATTAATACCTAATACAAGTGACTCTATAGCTACTAAAGGATTTGGAGATGCAATGAAAAATATTCTTGTCCAAAATTCAAAATTAGTAAATAGAGATAATTTACTTTTATTATTAGGTGGACTTGCAGCTAAATATTTAAAAGAAATTTCTATGCCTAATAAAAGTACAGAAATAGTATATTCAAATGGAGATATAATAAATGTAAAAGATAATGTAGCTATAAAAAGAGATGCTTCTACAGGAATGCAAGAACTAGATATAGCTGATGTGAGAGAAAACTTAGTAGAAGGAATATTAATTGCTAATAGAGAATTGCAAGATGTAATGAAAAGAAACAAAAAATTTGGAATAAGAGGAATATATTTTGGTAGGGGTCTTGGTGCTACTCAAGAAACACTTGATTTTTCTGTTCAAGATTTGGACGATATGCGTAGAGATAAATTAGTATTTCAAGCTTTAAGTATAGATAAAATTAAAGAGTTATGTAAGAAAAAGTTACTTACTTATTCTGATATTCTTAAAGCAGCAGGAAGTAGTTACATATCTAAAACAGATGCACTAATTCTTTTAAAAGAAGGAATACTTAAAAAGGAAGATGTTTTAAAAAGAGTATTTAAAGTAAGTGATTTTAGTACAATAATGAGAAGAAAAGATGAGGCACTTGATACGAAACTTTTACTATATACAATAGGACAAACAGATATTAAAACTTTAGAAAAACATGCAGAAGAATCTTATAAAAGAAAAGAGGAAGAAATATCATCAAGTACCTTAGAGAAAATGGCAAAATACTATGATCACAAAAAAATAGGAGAATTGTTAACTCATAATGTACTTAATTATAATGAATCAAAGAGATTTTTAAAAGTTCTTATAGATCAAAAAATAATAACAGATGAAGAAGAAAAATATTTTGAACAAATAATGGAAGACTTTAAATGTAACGAATTGTTAAATCAGATTGAAACTGAAGAATTAGACAAACAACCAAGTGATAAAACAGGAAAACCACTTAATTTATCAGGACTTACAATTGATCCAAAATTTAGAATGGAATACTTAAGAAGTATTGGATCTGTAAAAAGAGTAAAAATAAATGGAGAAATGACTATATCAGAAGATGCTAAAAATAGAAGAAAAACTAATTCTTTAGATGGATATGAACTTTTAGTAATACCAGATAAGAAAATTGCAATATTAGAAAAATTTTATCAAGTAACTAGAGATAGAAATGGACATATGAGATATAAAGCAAATAGTGAAGGAGATTATATACCAGCTGTAGAAAATGCAACTTACATATTGCCAATAGGATTAGCCAAAGACTTAGTGGAATCTAAAAACAAGAGAGATTTAATAATGTCTCCATATGTATATAGAACTTTTCATACAATGGATTGGGTAAATAGTTTAGAAACAAAAATGTTAAAAATAAATCCAGAAATAAAATTTGAAAAAGAAAATACTGAAATATGGAAAAAAAGAATATCAGATAACTATAAGAAAAATAGAGACTTAAGAACAATTGATTGATAAAGTGAACAAAGGAATAAATAATATGGATATAGATAGATTTAAAAAATTTATAAAAGAACTTAAAGATAGTTTTATTTTTAGTAAAGATATAATTGAAGATGCTATAAAAAAAGAATTAGAATATGGTCATATAATATCTTTTGAAGATATTATGCAAGAAATAAATAGAACAGAAGAAAAGGTAATAAATTATAAAGAAAAGAGAAAATTTGAACAAAAAATAGCTATAATTTATAAGGGAGTGCCAGAAATCACATTAAATACTATTATAACGTCTATATATTATAATGATAGAATATACTTATATTCAGAAAGTTATGATGTAATAGAAAGTGCTATTATAGAACTTGTAAATAAAGTATTAGAAAACTTAAATATAAAAGAGAAACCTATTATATTTAAAGAAAATACAATTGAAGACTTAATATATAATCAAAAACTTTTTGATGAAATCATATATATAGGTGATTATTTTGAATATAATAATGTAAAATATTATGTAAGTGAAAATATTACTTATAATCCTTATGGATTTATAAAGGTATATATTAATAAGATAAACTACAAAGAAGAATATAAAGAGTTAATGAAATGTTCATATAAAAGGAATATAAGTATAGAATATTATGAGGATATTAATGATTTTATACAAAATGTAAAAGATACTGATGATATAGTCATTTATGAAAACAAAAACATTACAGAAGAAATACTTGGAAAAATTAATCCAAGAAAACTTTATACTCATGAGGAATTTATCAATAATTACAAATTTAGTTATTTATAAACTGAATTATTGGTCAAATTATAAAAAAACTATTGATTTTTTTTCACAAAGAAAATAAAATAGTAATGTCTAATATTAAAAACAGTATATATTTATAAGGGGGATAAAATATTGACTATATTATTAGATGCAATGGGTGGAGATAATGCACCTGATGAAGCAATTAAAGGAGCCGTAAAAGCAGCAAAAGAAATAAAGTCTGATATAATACTTGTTGGTAATGAAGAAATTATAAATTCTAAAGTTAAAGAATTTTATAACAAGAGTAAAATTGAAGAAGTATGTAGTAATATAAAAATAAAACATACAACAGAAGAAATTGTTATGGAAGATATACCAACAGTAGCAATAAAGAATAAAAAAGATTCTTCAATGGTTGTTGGTTTTAAAATGCTAAAAGAAGGCGAAGGAGATGTTTTTATTTCAGCAGGAAATTCTGGAGCTTTGCTTACAGGAGCCACATTATTAGTGGGAAGAATTAAAGGTATAGATAGACCTGCAATAGCACCATTATTGCCAGCTTACAAGAAAAGCTTTATGCTTATAGACGCAGGAGCTAATACAAATTGCAAACCACTAAATTTAGTTCAATTTGCACAAATGGCATCAATATATTTAAAAACAACTTTAGGAGTAGAAAACCCTAAAATAGGATTACTTAATATTGGAACAGAAGAAACAAAAGGAAATGATTTAGTAAAAGAAACTTATAATTTATTAAATCAAAACTCCAAAGAATATGGAGTAAATTTTGTAGGGAATGTTGAAGGTAGAGACTGTTTTTCTGGTGAAATAGATGCAGTAGTAACAGATGGATTTACAGGAAATGTTTTTCTAAAAACTGTAGAAGGATTAGGTAAATTAGTAAAAAGAAACCTAACAGAAAGTTTAAAAAGAAACCTTTGGACAATGATTTGTTCATTACCTTGTTTACCTGCAATAAAACGTTTTTCAAAAACAATGGACTATAAAGAATATGGTGGAGCATTATTTTTGGGAGTAAAGAAACCTGTGGTAAAAGCACATGGAAGTAGTGATGAGTATTTATTTTATTTTACTATAAAACAAGCTGAAAAATTTGTTGAAAGCGGTGCAGTAGAAAAAATGAAAAAAGAATTTGAAAAAAATTAAATAAATACTTGACTTTTTAATAAGTATATAATAAAACTATTTTATAAGTTTTATGAAAAAAGGAATAGGAGGTTAACTAATATGAGTACTGAAGAAGTTTTCGAAAAAGTTAAAAAAATAATTGTAGAACAACTAGGTGTAGCTGAAGCATCAGTTACAATGGAATCTTCTTTTATAGATGATTTAGGTGCTGATTCTTTAGATATTGTTGAACTAGTAATGGCTTTAGAAGAAGAATTTGATATTGAAATACCAGACTCTGATGCTGAAAAAGTTGTTACAGTTGGAGATGTTGTTGACTATATTAAAGATAATGTATAATAAAAATTAGAAAAGAGATGTAAAGTCTCTTTTTTTTTTTTAGGCGAGCTTATGCTCGTTTTTTTGCTTTTATGCAACTTATTAGCAAAACAAAGGAGTTTTTTATAAAATTTTAATTTTATGATAAATTTATATTTTAATATTACTTATTTTTTGTAACAATAAGATTTCAATTTAATATATTTTTACATAAAAGACTTGTAAATTTACGGAAAAGCATATAAAATATACCATAAGTAATAGGAGGTTTTAAAATTTGTTAGAAAAATTTCAAGAAAAAATAGGATATAAATTTAAAGATGAAAAATTATTAAAAACAGCGTTAACTCATACATCTTATGCATATGAAAATAAATTAGAGAGTAATGAAAAGCTTGAATATTTAGGTGACAGTATTTTAGAATTTATAAGTAGTAAATATTTATATAATAACTATAAAGAACTAAAAGAAGGAGAAATGACTAAAGTTAGAGCTTATGCAGTGTGTGAAGACAGCCTTTACCAAGTAGCATTACAGAATAATTTTAGTGATTTCTTATATTTAGGAAAAAGCGAAAAATCTACTAACAATGATAAAAAAGCAATACTTGCAGATAGTGTGGAAGCGGTAATTGCAGCAATTTATCTAGATTCTAATATTGAAGAGGCTGAAAAGTTTATTTTAATAAATATAAAAGAACAATTAGAGTATGCAAGAAGTCATGTAGGAGTTAAGGACTATAAAACAGTTTTACAAGAAAAATTACAAGCTGATGGAGTAGTAATTATAAAATATAATATTATAAAAGAAGAAGGCCCAGATCATAATAAAACTTTTACAGCAGAAGTTGAATGTGATGGTAATAAACTTGCAGTAGGAGAAGGTAGAAGTAAAAAGAATGCAGAAATGGAAGCAGCAAGAAAGGCTATTGAACTTTTAGAAAGTAAGGAGGAGGCATAATGAAAAAGCAATATATAATTCCAATATTTGTACCACACTTAGGATGTCCAAATGAATGTACATTTTGTAACCAAAGAAAAATAAGTGGACAAATGAAGAATATAACAGAAAATGATGTAAGAGAAACAATAGAATACTATTTAAATAATTTTAAAGAAAAAGATGTTTATAAAGAAGTTGCATTTTTTGGAGGAAGTTTTACTGGTATAGAAGAAGAACTACAAGAGAAACTATTGTCTACTGCGTATGAATATATAAAGGATAAAAAAATAGATGGTATAAGAGTTTCAACTAGACCTGATTATATAAATAAACAAATATTAAAAAGATTAAAAAAATATAAAGTAAAAACAATAGAATTAGGAGTTCAAACTACTAATGATTATATATTAAAAAGATGTAAAAGAGGTCATACTTATGAAGATGTAAAAAAAGCCTCAAAACTTATAAGATGGTATGGATTCACATTAGGACATCAAATGATGGTAGGTCTTCCAGATAGTACGGAGCTTGATGAACTAAATACTGCTAGAGATTTAATAAAATTAAAACCCAAAATAGTAAGAATATATCCAGTATTGGTAATTAAAGGAACAGAATTAGAACAAGAATATAATGAAAATAAATATGAGCCACTAGAATTAGGACAAGCAGTAGAAAGATGTAAACAATTATGTTATTTATTCGGAAGAAAGAATATAAATGTAATAAGAATAGGACTTCAAAATACGGATACAATTTCATCTCCAGATAATATTGGTAGCGAAGTAGTAGCAGGGCCATATCATGAAACTTTTAGACAATTAGTAGAATCTTCAATGTATTATGACAATATAATTGATAAAATGAAGAAAATAAATACTAAAGTTAAAGAAATAGAAATAGTAGTAAACCCACAAAATGTAAATAATGTTATTGGATATAAGAAAAGTAATATTCAAAAAATTAAAGATATGTATGATGTGGATGTTGTTGTAAAACAAGATATTAAAATGTCATTAAATAAAATGGAAGTATATGTTTCAAAAGAATATAAAGAATTTATTGATGATAGAGAAAGTAGAGAGAATAAAAAAATAAAAGTATAATTTTTAAATTAACACCTATAATAATTATAGGTGTTAATTATGTTTAAGAAGATTAATAGTATTTTAATAATAATAATAGGATGTTTAATAGCAGGATTTGGAACCTCATGTTTTTTATTACCTAATAAATTATCAAGTGGTGGTTTTTCAGGAATTTCAACAATATTATATTATTTTTATAATATAAACATGAGTACATCTATTCTTATTATGAATATACCATTAATTGCTATAGGTTATTACAAACTTGGAAAAGGGTTTGTATTTAGAACAATATTAGGAATATTTTTATATTCATTATTTATAGATTTATTTACGCAAGTAAAGCCATTTACAGAAGATAGATTTTTAGCAAGCATATATGGAGGAATATTAATAGGAATAGGACTTGCTTTAGTATTTAGAACTTCCACATCTACAGGAGGAAGTGATTTAATAGCATATATTGTACAAAGTTATAATAGAAATATAAGAATAGGAAAATTTTTAGTAACACTTGATGCTATAATAATAATTTTAAATCTTATATTTTTTAAAGAAATAGAGATAGGTTTATATTCTTTTATTAGTATATTTTTAATTAGTAAAATGACAGATATTATATTTGAAGGAATAAATTTTAGTAAAATGATTTATATAATATCAGATAAATATGAAGAAATAGAAAACAAAATCATAAAAGAAAGTGATAAAGGTTTAACAAGTATTTATGCAAAAGGCGGATATAAAAAAAATGATAAGATGATAGTTATGTGCGTAACTAAAAGAAATTATATTATGAAAATAAAGAGTTTAGCACATGAAATAGATAGAGATGCTTTCATAATTATAACTGATGTAAGAGAAGTATATGGATTAGGATTTAAAGAGGAAAAATAGAAAAAGATGAGAATCTATAGATTTTCATCTTTTTCTATACTAAGGATTTATAAATTTTTTTTATGTGGAACAAATTCGTCAGTATCTCCAATAATATAATCTATGCTAGTATTATAAAGTTTGGCAAGTTTAGAAAGAACAGCAATAGTAGGTTCTAAAGTGCCATTTTCATAAAGTATATATTTTGGATTGGGCATTTTTAAGTATTTTGAAATATCTGTTATTGAATATTTGTTTTTTTCTCTTAATTCTTTAATTCTTTTAAACATAAATATATCTCCTTCGTTCAGTAGATACATTTATTATATAAGTTTATTTTTTTTTTGACAATATTGTATACTATATATTTTTTTGATTATTTTTTGGATATCTTTTAAAAAGGTCTGTATCTCCAACAATGTAATCTATACTAGTATTATACTTTTGAGCAAGTACCCTAAGTAAGTCCACAGGAATATCTCTTTTACCAGTTTCATATAAACTATATTGAGGTCTTGTTATTTGAAGTAAACGTGCTATATATTCTTGGCTAAAATCGTTATCTTCTCTTAAATCCTTCAAACGTTTTAAATACATAATATAAAACTCCTTTAGTAATATTATATTCAAATTTTATCATGTACTCAAATAGGTACTTTTAAAAGTATGTGTTTGAATACAAAAACAAAATGTATATTTATATATAAAGTATTATTTACAAAATTCAATTGATTATTTTAATTAAATGTAATAAAATAAAATTATAAGAATTCTAAGAGGTTTTATATATGAAAGAAGAAAAGTTAATATTAAAAAAGCAAGATTCCTTTAATATAATACACATATTTGAATGTGGACAATGTTTTAGATGGAATAAAGAAGATGATGAGAGCTATACAGGTGTTATAAAAAATGGTGTAATAAATGTTAAACAACATAATGATGAAATAGTTTTTACTGGTATAGTTAATGGAGATTTTGAAAAGACAATAAAAGAATATTTTGATTTAGAAACTGATTATAAACACTATAAAAAGACATTATCAAAAATAGATGAATACTTGAAAGAAAGTATCGAATTTGGTGATGGTATTAGAATCTTAAATCAAGACTTATGGGAGTGCATAATCTCTTTTATAATATCTGCAAATAATAATATTCCTAGAATAAAAAAGATTATTGATAGACTATCTAATGCTTACGGAGATAGAATAATTTGGAAAGAAAAAGAATATTATACATTTCCAACACCAGAAAAATTATCAAAGGCAAGTATAGAAGACTTAAGAGGTTTGGGCTTAGGTTTTAGAGATAAAAGAGTTTATAAAACAACAAAAATGATTTTAGAAAAAGAAGTTGATTTAGATTATTTATATAATTGTGATGACACTAGCAAAATAAGAGAAGAATTATTAAAGTTAGATGGTGTAGGAGAAAAGGTAGCAGATTGCATAATGCTTTTTTCCTTAAAAAGGATAGATGTTTTCCCAATAGATGTTTGGGTAAGAAGAGTTATGAATGATTTATATATACATAATGAAAGTGAAGAAAAAGTAGATAAAAAGCAAATATTAAAATTAGCAAATGAAAAATTCTTAGGGCTACAAGGGATAGCACAACAATATTTATTTTATTGGAGAAGAGAAGACACAAAAATAAGTTAATTCTAGAGGAGAGGATAATATGGAAAATAATGATAGTAATAAAAAAGTTTCTATAATATTAATTCTGATGATAGTTTTATTGTTTTCCATATTGATTTTTTCTTGGCTAGAAACTTTCGGAATAATAGGCAAAAATAGTAATTATCAAACAACAGTAAGTGTTTTACTGGAAGAAACAGTGAATATAATACCAGATCGTAAGGATAAAAAAATAGTAATTTCTAAGAAAGAAGTAAAAGAAGAAAATATAGAAAAAGAAGAAAAGGAAAAAATACTTGAAGAATTAAAATCTGGGGAAAGTGCGAAAATTCAAGCCTATGAATCTAAAAGTGCAGATAATGTAGATACTTCTAGATTTTATTATAATCAGATTAATAGTGTTGCAAAATTAATATATGATAATCTTTATAAAAATATAGATAATTTAAAAACAGGTAATTATAAAATAGAATATGGAAATATATTTAATGATATATTAAAAGAAGCGAATGGAACGCAAATTATGCAAGAGGCATATTCAGAAGCAGTAAGAGCGTTTTTATTTGACAATCCAAGAGTATTTTTTCTTGAAGTACCAAAATTATCTTTAGTTACAGAAACAAAAACTTCCTTTTTCTCAAAAGAATATAATGTAAATATTGTAGCACAAGAAAATGAAACATACCTTTCAAGCCAATTTCCAACAGAAGCAATAGTGAATTCAGCTATAAATGATATAAAAATAGTCGCAAGTCAACTTAAAATGGAAACAGAGGGATATTCACAGATTGATAAAATCAAATTTGTGCATGACTATTTAGTGAAAAATACAGAGTATGATATAAGTTTAGAAAAGCATAATATACATAATATATATGGTGCACTTATAAATAAATTTGCGGTGTGTGAGGGATATGCAAAAGCTTTTAAATATATATTAGATGTTTTAGAGGTTCCATCGATAATTGTTGTGGGAAATGCAACAAACGCAGATGGAATAGAAGAGAAACATTCTTGGAATTATATTTATATAGATGGAAAATGGTATGGAATGGATGTAACTTTTGATGATCCAGTTATAATTGGAGGACCGATTATTAATGATAATATAAGGTATGATTATTACTTAAAAGGAAGTAATGAATTTTTAAGACTACATACTGAAAATTCTATGGAAATATTAGGATTTGAAGTAGAATATCCAGAATTAGAAGGAGAAAACTATAACTAAAATAAGGTAAAAATATGAAATTAAATGTAGTATATGGACGAAGTGGAACTGGAAAAAGTGAATATATTTTTAATGATATAAATAAAAAAGCATTTTCAAAAAATGTTTTTTTAATAGTGCCAGAACAATATAATCTTTCGGCAGAAAGAAAACTGTTTAATTTTACTCAAAAAAAATCTTTGATAAATGTTCAAGTATTAACTTTATCCAGAATGGCATATAGAGTATTTAACGAAGTAGGTGGCATAAAGGAAAAGAACTTATCTAAAGCAGGGAAGAATATGATTATTTATGATTTACTTCTAAAAAATAAAAAGAAACTTAATTTTTTAGGTAAATCAGAAAAAAATATAGATATTGTTAATAATTTATTTACAGAGCTTAAAAAACATAAAGTAAAAACAGAAGATATAAAAAATATAAATTTAGAAGATAAATATACAAATTTAAAACTAGAAGATGTTGATTTATTGTATACTGCATATGATGAAAAACTGAAAAATATTTATATTGATGAAAATGATACTTTAGATCTTTTAGCAGAAAAATTGGAAAAATCTAATATGTTTAAAGATGCAGTAATTTATATTGATGAATTTTTAGGTTTTACGCCTCAAGAATATAAAGTGTTTGAAGCTTTGGTAGAAAAAGCTAGCGAGATAACAATAGGAGTATGTACAGATGAAATAGAAATACAAACAATTAAAGAAAAAGATATATTTTACTTTAATAAAAAGTTTATAAATAAGCTTATAGAATTAGTATCTAATAAAAATGGAAAAATAGAAAAAATAAAAATGAATAAAGAGTATAGATTAAAGTCAAAAGAACTACTAATGTTAGAAGAAAATTTCTATTTTTCAAATAAAATATATAAAGATAAAACACAAAATGTTAAGTTGTTTTTATCGAATAATCCATATAGTGAAATTGAAAATGTAGCTAAGACCATCCACAATCTGGTAAAAAAATGTGGATTAAGATACAGAGATATTGCAGTTATTACAAAAAAAATAGAATTATATTCAGAAGAGACAAAAGTTATATTTAGAAAATATGGTATACCAGTATTTATAGATGAGAAAAAAGATTTAAACCAAAATGTCTTAATAAAATTTATTATAAATCTTTTAGATATATTTTCTAAAAATTGGTCCTATGAAGCTGTATTTGACTATATAAAATTAGGTCTTTTAGATATAGAAGAAGAGGATATATTTTTACTTGAGAATTACTGCAGAAAATGGGGAATAAAGGGAAGTAAATGGTATGACAAATCCTTTAATTATGAACCATTAAACGAACTTCAAGAAAAATTAGAAAATATAAGAAAAAAAATTACACAGCCACTTTTAGATTTAAAAAATGATGTTAGTCAAAACAAAACAGCGCTAGAGATAACAAAAGCAATATATAAATTTATAATTGATAATAAAATTAATGTAAAATTAGATGATAAAATTAAGTATTATAATGACATTACTTTATCAGAAGAATATAATACCAGTTACAAGATATTGGTAAAAATATTAGAAGATATTTCTGAGATATTTGAAAATGAAAAAATGTCCTTTGAAAAATATAAGGAAATATTGCAAGTAGGATTAAATAGTAGTGATTTAGGAAAAATACCAATGTCACAAGATGTGGTGATTTTAGCTGATACAGAAAGAAGTAGAAGTTCAGATATAAAAGCACTATTTGTTGTGGGACTAAATGATGGCATTTTTCCAAGTAATACAAATGGAGAAGGGTTTTTAAATGATAAAGATAGAGAAATCCTTAAAAGTGGTGGAGTAGAACTTGCAAAAAATTCTATAGAACTTTTATATGAAGAGCAATTTGAATTTTATAGAACAATAACTTTGCCAGAGGAAAAATTATTTATATCTTATGCTTCTTCTGATAAAGATGGAAATGCCCTAAGACCATCTATATTAGTGAAAAAATTAAAAAGATTTTTTGTTAATATCACAGAAGAAAGTGACATAATTGATTATAATTATGAAATAACAAATAAGGAAGCAACCTTTGAAGACGCTCTTGAAAAGTACAAGAAATTTTTAGAAGGTGAAACAGATATATCAGATGAGTGGAAAAATATATTATTATATTTTTATAATAATGAAACAGAAAAGTTTAATAAAGCTTTATCTGGTATTAATTATTCAAATATTGCAGAAGACTTAAATTATGATAATACAGAAAAACTATATGGAAATACTTTAAGAACAAGTATATCAAAATTAGAAGAATATAGAAGATGTGCATTTTCTTATTATCTAAAATATGGTTTAAAATTAAAAGAAAATGATGAATTTAAAGTAAAGTCATTAGATACAGGCTCATTTATGCATGAGGTAATAGATAGTTTTTTTGAATATTTAGAAGTAAAAAACATAGACATTAAAAATATTGAAACAGAAGATATAAAAAAAATAGTAGAAGAGTTGATAAATAATATATTTAGTAGTAATAGATTTTATATTTTTACATCTTCAAAAAAATATATTGTTCTTAGTAAAAAATTAAAAAGAGTTGTTTTAGAAGCAATAGAATATATTGTATATACTTTGAAAAATAGTGATTTTAAAATACTAGGACATGAAATAGAATTTGATAATAAAAGTAAATATAAACCTATAGTATTAGAAACAGATAATGGTAAAAAAATAGAGATAATTGGTAAGATAGATAGAGTTGATGTCGGGAAACTTGATAATAAACAATATGTAAGAATTATAGATTATAAGTCATCAATAAAAAATATTGATTTAAATCAAGTAGTAGCAGGTTTACAGATACAACTTATTACATATTTAGATGCAATAAGTGAGCAAGAAAATTTTATAGAAAGTGGTATTTTATATATGCCACTTATTGAGAATATTGTTAAATCTGAAAATAATTTAACAGAAGAAGAAATAAAAGAAAAGATTAGAAAAAACTTTAAAATGCAAGGTATGATTTTGGCTGATATTTCTGTAGTTAAGATGATGGATAATAAATTGGAAAGTGGTTATTCTGATATAATACCAGCATATATAAATAAAGATGGAAACTTAAGTGAGAGCAATAATACTTTAAAAATAGAAGAATTTAAACTAATACAAAACAAAGTTAAAAGTGTTATAAAAGAGATAGCAAAAGAAATCTTAAAAGGCAAAATTGATATAAAACCATATAATTATAAAAATAAAACAGG
>JAAVXQ010000033.1 GCA_022790685.1 Clostridia bacterium | reverse complement strand
TTCTTTTGGGTAAACTTCTTCATCTGGTAATACTAAAATATGATTTTCAGATAATATATCTGATACTGATACACTAGATGTCATAACAGTTATTTTAGTATTATCTGGAAATATTATATCAACATAATTAATTTCTGATCTTGATGCCATAACTCCTATTGTAAATAAAGAAATTAAAATGATACTTACGCAAACAACTCTTCTAATTATCTTAATAGATAATTTTTCATCTGTTTTCATTAATTGCCCCCTCCTTATAAAGTGACAATGCAATTATACTATTAAATGTATATTTTGTCAATTATTGTAATTTCCTTATAGCTTCAACTCTCTCTGAAATCGATGGATGTGTTGAAAATAAACTACTTTCTTCTTTTTTCTTTTTATTTTTAAAAGGTGTAACAATATACATATGAGCTTCTGAATTACTTGCCACATTAAGTTCTGAATCATCTGAGCCTAATTTTATTAATGCTGAAATAAGTCCATTTGGATTTCTTGTAAAAGATATTGCTGTTGCATCTGCTAAATATTCTCTTCTTCTTGATACTGCTAATTGTATCATTTGTGAAATAATAGGAGATAATATTAAACATATGGCACCAATTAATAATAAAATTCCATTTGCTTTACTATCACTATCTCTATCCGTGTTTCTTCTATATATTCTTCTGGTACAAAAATCAGCAAGCATAATTACAAATCCAGCCATAACACTTATAATAGCAGATAATCTTATATCATAATTTTTAATATGTGCTAATTCATGTGCAATTACACCTTCAAGTTCATAATAATCTAATTTTTCTAGAAGTCCTTTGGTAACGCATATAATTGCATTCTCTGGGTTTCTACCTGTGGCAAATGCATTTGCTTGACTAGAATCAATTACATATAATTTAGGTTTTACTGGTATATCTGCTGTTATCATTAGTCCTTCTAGAATATTTGTAAGCTGTAAATCTTCTTCTTTGTTAGCTGGTCTAGCATTAACAGAAGCTAGTACAATTTTATCGCAGTTATAATATGTTGCTATTGTTGATATAATTGAAAATATAAGTGCAATAACTATTGAAATTACTCCTAAATCCATAATATAACATATATAATAAATTATTAATGTAATTATAATTAAAAAAGTAAATACTACTACTCCTGTTTTTAATTTATTTCTTTTTATATCTTCGTACATTTTTACTCCTTACATAATATATTTTATTTAGCTATTATATAATTTATTCCTAAAAAAGTAAATATTTTTTGCAAACCTCTCCTCTTTTTTAGTTTTACTAAAATATAAAAAAGCCATTCATATGGTTAATGAATGGCTTTTTTGAGTTTAGTTAAAATTTACTTTTACATTTTGTCTTGCTTCTTCTGAATCAACTTTAAATAATTCTGATGCTTTAAAATTAAACATACTTCCTATAATATTTGTAGGAATAACCTCTAATTTATTATTATACATTGTTACAGAATCATTATAGAACTGTCTTGCATAAGAAATTTTATTTTCTGTATTTCTTAATTCCTCTTGTAATTCAGAAAAGTTTTGATTTGCTTTTAAGTCTGGATAATTTTCAGAAACTGATAAAATTGTTTTTAAAGCACTTGATAACTGGTTGTCTAAATCAGCTTTTTCGGCCACTGTACTTGCTGATGCCCAAGATGTTCTAAGTTCTGTAACTTTTTCTAAAACACCTTTTTCATGTTCCATATATCCCTTTACTGTCTCAACTAGGTTTGGTATTAAATCAAATCTTCTTTGTAATTGAACGTCTATTTGACTCCAAGCATTTTTCACTTTATTTCTTGCCACTACTAATCCATTATATAATGACATTACTATAAGGGCTAGTACTACAACTATTATTAATAAAACCCACATATAATTCCCTCCAATAGTTAAATTATGTTTTTATTATATCATAAAATTATTTTTATACAATAGTTTTGTATAAAAACAAAAATAAAATTTTCTAGTATTAAAAAATATAACTCTATTTTAAAGAGGTTTTCTACAAAAAAACTATAAAAAAGAAGTAGCTTTTTTTAGGCTACTTCTTTTGGATTTTTTTATTTAAAGAACGTTAATCTTAAATATCTTTATATTTCATATATCTATTATAACTTATATAAGCTAATATTATTACAGCTACTATTGGTAGTATCATTATTCTACTACCTGCTTTTGGTAGTTTTCCTACTAAAGCACTATTATCTACTTTGTTTGTATTATTTACAACATTATTCTTATTTGTATTTGAAGTATTGTTTGAAGTATTTTTTGATGTATTGTTAACAGAAGTATTACTATTTGGTTTATTACTTACATTATTTTTTGTTTCATTTTTTACTTCGTTTTTAACTTCGTTCTTTGTTTCATTCTTTATTTCATTTTTTACTTCATTTTTTATTTCGTTCTCTACTTCATTTTTTGTTTCATTTTCTACGTTATTTTCTGGTTTTGGATTAGTAACTTTATCTACTGTTAATGTAACTGCTTCTGATATAGCTGGTGTTTTTTCTTCTCCAGCTGTTATTACAAACATATCATATTTAATAGCATTTTCAAATTCACCTAGTGTAGCATTTTGTTTTATTTTAAATTTGATAGTTATTAAATCTGTATCTTCTTTTATTGGTGTAGCAAGTCCAATTAATAATCTACAATCATTATTTGAAGCTGGCTTTCCATTGAAAACTATTCCTGTTGTATTGTCTCCTGTATTTACTGATGTTGCTCCAGTTAAGTCTTCTACCGATAATTTATTGTTTCCAATAGTAACTCTTCCGTCACTATCTCTAACTATACTATTTACTGTTAATGGTTCTATAATATTTTTATCATAGTTTATATAACCATCAATATTTGTTATTCCTTCATCAGAAACTTGTATATCTTTTATTGATAATTTTACAGTTACTTCATCACCAGGTGCTAATTTTGAATTTGAAACTGATAATTCTAATTTAACACTTATCGCTGCATACACTGTTGTAGTTATCAATATTACTATTGCTATTAAAGTTTGAATTAATATTAACTTATTTTTCTTTTTCATATTTTCCTCTCTCCTCATTTGCTTATACAATATAAGGATAACATAACTTATACAAAAATTGCAATACTTTATTAAAAGATTTTATCTTTTAATTATAATAAATATCCTGGAACTTCTGCTCTATGATATAATAGCATTCTTGCATCTATAGCATCAATACTTCCATCTGAATTTATATCTGCAGCTTTTTCATATGCTCCTGAAAGTCTTGTAACGTCAGCTCTATGTGCTTTTATTAGTGATGAATCAACAGCATCTGCTGTTCCATCTCCATTTAAGTCACCTTTTACTACTACTTCGTAAATTGCTATAGCTTTATTATCTTTGTCATATAAAACAGTTATCATTGCTGTTCCTACATTTCCATTTTCTACAAGTTTTCCATTTGATTTTACTTCAACTTTATATTCTGTTGTAAGTTTTGTTTTGAAATCCTTTATACTTGTGTTTGGAGATACTCCTAAAATATATTCTTCATCTGTTTTATATCCTAATTTTATGTCATCTTCTTCTGGATCTGTTACAGTATTATCAACTGTATTGTCAACTGTATTATTAATTGTATTATCTACTGTATTATTTACAGTATTTTCAACTTTATTCTCAACTGTGTTTTCTACAGTATTATCAACTGTGTTATTAACTTCATTTGTTACCACATCATTATTTACTGTATTATCATCAACTGGTGGTATTTCTGGATTTTCTATAACTGTATAGTATATTGTACAAGTTGTTCCATATGCTATACCATATGGTGAAACATATCCTGAACTGCTATTTGTTCCATATGTTCCTGTTGTTATTGAAACTTCTGCTTGGAAAGTTCCAAGTCTTGATGTTTCTAATATAACTTGTTTTCCATCATTTGTTGCATTTCCTAAAATACTATTTACTGCAAATGATGTTCTATCATAATCTAATTCTTCTGCTTGTCTAAAGATGTTTGGTAAGTTTACATATGTTAAGTTTGATTCATTTGTAAGTTCAATATTCATAGATAATCTTTGTCCATATAATTTTATATCAAAAGCTCCTGATTTTAGGTATCCTGATATATCATCATATCCTGCTCCTCTTGCAACATATATTAATTGATTTCTTAAATATTGTATATCATCTATTCTATTTTGAGATAAATCAAAATAGTGTAATTTTGGCATTCCTGAGAAGTTAAAATCAAATGCCCCTTCTAATAAGTTTTTAGCAACGCTTAATTTTTGTAGTGATGCTATTACTTCTAATGGTTTAATATTACTAATATCATTAAATGATACATCTAATTCTAAAAGGTTAACCATTTGAGACCAATCAACATTTGATATATCACAAAGTTCGTTGTCTCCAACATATAATCCTTTTAATTCTGGTAATCCTTCAATTCCTGCAATACTTTCTATTAAGTTTACAGAAACATCTAAATATTTTAATTGTGGTATTACTACATTGTCATTTATTTCTTCTGCTGTTATTTTAGCTATTCTTCCAGCTATCGCATATATATCTTCAAAATTATTAGTAAATGTAACTGCTCCTGCGCATGTATTTCCTGCTGCTTTTAAATCATCTAAATGTTCAGATAAATTGTCTTTAATTCTTGTTAATATGCTATGTTCTACACCATCAATTTCTTTTAATTCTATTTGTTTATCTAAATATTCTTCTGCTAAACATGCTGTTGAATTATTATATAATCTTTCTGAGAAACAATAGTTAGCCATTTTAAATACTTCTGCTATTGTTTTCATTTCTGTTATTGAAGCTTTTAAACTTCCTATTGCCATATCTTTTGTACCTTCTTTTAAAGTAGCAAAGTATGTTTTTATAGGACCTTCTATATCTTTTATAACTGTTTCTTTTATAACTGTTCCATCTGGTTGTTTTTTATCAACTTCAACTTCTACAGTTGTTGGAATTCCAAAATAATTTATTAAATATTGTTTTTCATATCCTGTTAAATCTTCTTCTAAGTTTCCTACTCTATCAAGTTGTGAATCTAATAAAGTTTTGGCTTCTTCTTTTGTCATATTTAAAAATTCATCTTCTGTTTGTCTTGCAAGTGGTGCTGTTAAAATGCTTGTAACTGTATATTGTTTTTCAAATATACTATACATTTTTTTCATTCTAACTTCAAAAGTTGGCATATATCCTGCTAGTTTTATTTCTGCTTCTTTTTTAGCTAATGCTGCTGTTTCTTTTTCTTTATTTTTTGCTTCTATTTGTTTATCTATATTAGCTTTTTCACTATCTGAAGCTGTAGCATATTTTTCAACTAATGCACTTATTTCTTCATCAAGTTTTTTCATTTTTTCTTCGTTATCTTTTATAATTTTCTTTTCAGCATCCATTTTAGTTTTTATTTCTTTAACTAAAGTTTGTTGTTTTTGAAATCTTTGTCTTAATTTGTTAGCTTCCATTTCTTTTAAGTCTCTTAATTCTGTTATTTTTAAAATGTCTTCAATATAGTTGTTAGAAGCATTCAATTCTTTTTCTAATCCAACAAATCTTTCTATACCTGTTAAATCTACTACTTTTTTATCAGCAACTTGTAAGCTTGGTATATTATTAATTAAATCATCAATAGTAATTACTAATACCATTGGTTCATCATATGCTTTCTTAAATAAGTTTCTAATTTCTGTTTCAACTAAGTCTTCATTTAAATCTTGTCCTTTTGTTAATTGTTTCTTTACTGCATTATATAAGTTTTTATCTTTAAATATAATACCTCTTTCTTCTGAACTTACTGAAATATAAAATAAACTTATGTCAGAATTGTATAATGGATTTTCTGGATCTGTAACTCTTATTCTTAATACTGTCATTCCATAAAGACCCTTGAAAGAATCTCCTGTTTTTTCTGCTGTTACTATTTCAACTTCAACTCCATTAAATACTCTCCAATTTACATATGGTCCACCCTCTTCTTTTTCTTCTGGTAACCAATCTGGATTTAACATTCCATTTTCTGTTGCTTTTGAAAGTATTTGTGGTAATGGAAATGTAGTAGATGTAACTTGATTTGATTCATCAGAATCATCTACCTCTATAATTTCCACTCTATGGAATTTTTGGTTGTGTAAGTTAACTTTTTTTATTGTATCTACATTTGAAATCATACTTACATCAGCTATTTCATTAGAAGATATATCTAAAAATTCTAATGAAGATAAGTTACTTATTACTTCCAAATTACTTTCTTCATTTAATTTATTGGCAGATAAATCTAATGAAGTAAGATTTGAAAATGTTTCTAATCCTGTTAAATCTTTAATAGCAAAATTAGAAAGATTTAATGCTGTAACTCTTGCTAAGTTTTCTTCTTTCAATCTTAGTAGTCTTTGTGCATCATTATATTCAAAAGCAATCCCTTGTCTTTGCAAGTTAGATTTAATTGCTTTATATAATGCGCCATTTAATGTAATCTCTACATCTGTTGTTGCTCTTACTTGTGCAATAGGTAAGATGCAATTCAGTAACATTATAAATATTAATGATACTGCGATTAACATTTTCCTTTTCATAATAAAATCCTCCCTGAATATTTCATTAGCTATATGATAACATTTGAAAAATTTTTTTCAATACCATTTTTTTTCGTATGCATTGTAGGTGTCTCTAACTATTTACGGAACTATCTTTGGCGAGTTTTTATTCCTTTATATTAAGTTTTAATTACATTTTAGGCTTACTTTCAGACTTTTCTTACGAAATCAAGCATTTCATAGTTTTTTTATTTAAAATAAATCTTTTGCTTATTTCATTTTTTTGCATACTTACAGAAAAATAAGCACTTCTAAAGTTACTTTATTTTTAGCATATATTCATATATCAATTTTACCCGGGGGCTATATATTATATGATTTTCACAAAGACTTACTATAATAAAAAAACATATATAAGTCTTAATCTTATATATGTTTAAATATTAAATATTTTATTTGTATTTTCATATGTTATTTTTGCTATATCTTCTATATCTCTTTCTAATATATTAGATATTTTCTCTGCTACAAATTTAACATTTCTAGAGTCATTTCTTTTTCCTCTTAATGGTTCTGGTGAAAGATATGGACTATCTGTTTCTATCAAAAGTTTATCTAATGGTACTTCTTTTACTGCTCTTTCTGATTTTGCATTTTTAAAAGTAACATTACCGCTAAAAGATATATAAAACCCTAATTTTACTCCTTCTTTTATTAGTTCTGGATTAAGAGGACAGCAATGGAATATACCTTTTTTTTCTACTTGTATCTTATTTTTTAAGATATCAATTGTATCAGCTACAGCTTCTCTAGTATGGATTACTATTGGTTTTCCTAATTTATTTGCTAACTCTATTTGTTTAATAAAAGCTTCTTTTTGCAATTCTTTATTTTCTTTTTCCCAATAATAATCTAATCCTATTTCTCCTATTGCTACCACTTTTTTATTTTTAGCTAATTCTTCTATTAGTTTTAAGCTTTCATTATTATAATCTTCTATATCATTCGGAGATATTCCGAACAGTAGCATATATGTAGTCATATTTTTCAGCAAGTTCAATTGCTTTTTTACTAGCTTCTATATTATACCCAGCGCATACCATTCTAGTTATTCCAGATTTATATATTTCATCAATTAACTCTTCTTTATCTTCATCAAACTTTTCATCATTATAATGTGCATGTGAATCAAATAATTCCACTTATATTTCCTCCTGTTTTATTCAAATATAGCAATTGCATTTGCTATAGCATAGTCTTTACAATGAGATATACTAACATCTATAGCTTGAAGCTTTTCTATCTTTTCTAAAAAATTTACAATTGGCTTTCCACCTTTAGTATTAGTAATTTCTATCATTTTCCACTTAATTGGTTCTTTAGTTTTAAGACTAATCGCTTTAAATATTGCTTCTTTTGCAGCAAATCTTGCAGCATAATGCTCATATTTTTGCTCTTTTTTTTCGCAATATTCTATTTCTTTATCTGTAAATATTTTTTTCAAAAATTTTTCTTCTTTAGTTTCAATTGCTTTTTCTATTCGCTTAATTTCTATTATATCTGTTCCACAATAAATGTTCATTTTAATATTTCCTTTATGCTTTTTTATAAGAAATACATTAAAAATATAATGTTTATCGTATTAAACATCAGAGAAAAGATAAGTAAAATAACTATTATAGAATAATATATGTTATTTTTCTCTATGTTTAAATCTTTATATACAATTTCGTATTTTTTACTTATTTCTTCATATTGATCTTCTAATTCCAGTGTTTTATGAATTGTCTTATAAAATTTTATTCCTGTATCATCTGCTGAAATTTCACTTTCCCATACTTCCTTTGTAAATCTTATAAAATTATCTTTTAGTTTTACTGTTTTATCATAATTCTTAAATTCCAAATTTGTTTTCCTTAAATACATCTTTTTATAAAGACAAATTAAATATATATATAATATTTGATTTTCATATTCATATGGTAACTTTGTATAATTATAAGTATCTATACCCGAACACATTAAACTAACACTATTTTTTGTAATACCTGTTTTATGATATTTAAATTTTTCAATTACATGCAAATTTTGTTCAATATTAGTTTTATCAAAATCTGAACTATAATTTCTTGGTAATACATTAACATACTTTAAAAAGTCATTTTCTAAATATTCAAAAGAAGTCTTATCATTCCAATTATCACTTTCTAAACATGCATAAGAAAAAGTGAAAAAATGTGAACTAGAAATTTCAGAATTTGAATTTGATATAGATATACCAGTAATCTGATTTATAAGTTCTTTTATGTCTGTCATATCTTGAAAGCTACTAGTCTGTATTTTAATATTTTCATAATTTTTAAGTGAAGAAAATTCTGAATTTATCTCTTTAAATCTATAGTTAAAATCTAATAAATCTGAAAAATTATTACTGTTTTCCATATTTGTTTTTATTACAATAAAACAAATTCCTGTATTAAAACAAACTATTTCTATATTATCAATTTTAAAAAATATTCCATTTTCATTTCCAACTTTTCCTTGAATATCTTCTGCTAATTCATAATTAAAATATGACACTGTTTGTTTTGCTATATATTTTTTCTTTTTATCTAAACTAAAAGAATTAAATTCCTTTAATTTTTCATCTCTTAGTTCAAACGTTGGAAACATATATTTTCGTATATTTGGAAGAAAATAATTATATATATCTAAATCCTTTTCTTTTTCAAACACTTTGAATTTACATTTCTTATCTTTAAGCAATTTTAAAATATATTTATCATATTTTTCTTTTTCTATATAGTATGGATAAATAAAATATGAATATTGATATTTTGTCTTTAGTTCCATCTTCTCACCCTATCTTTTGTTATTTTGTATATACATTTAAACTTAAATCTTTATGTTTATGAAATTCTCCTATAAAATCTATATATAAATTTTCTTCTAAGTCTACGCTTGGTTCCATTAGCACTGAACCATTATCTTTAAGCACTCCCCATTTTCCATCTAATTTTACAGCAGAATATCCAAATTCGTTTTGTTCTTTTGCGTCATCATATTTTGTATCTACAACTTTTTCTCCTGCTTTATTTATATAACCATATTTTCCATTTTCTTTTATTAAAAATAATGTATTACCTAGAAGTACCTCTCTATTTTCTTTTTCTTCAAACTTAAAATTATAATACTTATAATTTCCATCTTTTCTTATTCTAAAATATCCACCTTTTACATTTATATCTGATACAATAACCTCTTCTAGTTTTTTATCAAAATTTCTATCTATTATATCTGTAGTATAGTTATCTTTTTCTGCTTGTAAAAAGTCTGTTTCTTTTACGTAATTTATATTTTCATACTGAAATTCAATTTTTGTAGTGTTATCTTTAGCATTTATAACTCCATATTTTCCATCTTTTTTTGCTATATAATATCCTAAAAATGATGGTTTTATATCTTCATAACTATTAGGTATAACTTCTTTTCCTGTTTTGTCTATAACACCATATTTTCCATCTTTAATTATAATAAATTCATCTGAGTTTACTTTTTCTATACTATCAAATCCGCTTTGTAATAAAGTTTCACCATTTTTGTTTATTACTTTTATTGGTTCACCTTCATTTTCTATAACTACTGCATAATCTTTTGATTCTATATTTTTAATTTCACTATATTTTTCTTCTAGAATTACCTTTTTATCATTTCCTATAATTCCACATTTATTATTTAGATTTTTTACTATATATCCATTTTCATAATTGTCATTTATTGAAGTTATTTCACTATATTTTACTTCTACAACAATATCATTTGAAACCGTTGAAAAAATTCCTTTTCCATTTTCATTCTCTAAAACTATAGTTTTCTCTGTTCCTTGCAAAGCATAAATTTTTGTATATTCTGGTTTTAAAATTTCTTTTCCTTTAAAATTGATTAAACCATATTTTCCGTTTCTTTCAAACTTTAAAACATCATCTTCATGCCATACTTCATTATTCTTTTGATTTTCAATGGCCTCTACTAAATTATAGTTTTCTAAAATTTCTTTTCCAGATTTATTTAATACTTTTGTTTTATATGTGCTATTTTCATAATTCACATCATATACACATATAAATATATCTTTATTTTTATTTGGTACAATAATCATTTCATCATATGTAGGTTCAATAATAATTTTTCCACTATTATCTATAACACCCCACTTATTATCTTTATATACAGATATATATGTGGTTAAAGCAGATACTTTGCCTGTATTTCCAGTTGTAGTTAATAAGTTTTTTAAAGATATTATTATCATTATAAGAACTACAACTGCAAGAATCAAAGCAACAACTTTCTTTTTATTAAGTTTAGGTGAAGTATCTTCAAATCTTCTCCCTCTATTTCCACTCATCTATATTTTATACCTCCACTTTAATTCTTTTTCCTATTATATCATTTAGATAATACCACTTTTTGTAAAAAAAGACAAGTATATATATGTAATAAAAGTGAGATGATACCATCTCACTTTTATTATTATCTACTTTTTCTTAACAACTTTTGCAACAATGACTGTTATGTCGTCTTGCGCTATTCCGTAGCTATTATCAATTGCCTCTGCTAAAATCAAGTCTGCTATTTTTTGTACATTATTTGTTGATACATTTTTCAAAAATTGTTCTATCCAATCTTTATTTATATCATCTTTAGATTCTAGTAGTCCATCACTACACATAAGTATTATATCTCCATCAGAGACATTTAATGTATTAAAATCAAACTCTATATCTCCTGTGATTCCAACAGGTAAATTTTTTGATTCTAAAACCTCAATATTTTTCCTATTTTTTATATATGTATTACAAGAACCATTTTTTACAATTTCCATTTTTCCAGAATACAAATCTAATATTGTTACATCCAAACTAGAATACATATCTTTTTCATTAGATATATTTAAAGAACTATTTATAAGTCCCATGGCTTCTTCTTTTTCAAAACCAGAAGAGAATAAGTTTTTTAAAGCATCAATTGTTTTTTTACTACTTTCTCTTGCCTTTACTCCACTGCCTTTTCCATCACTTATAGCTAGTATATACTTTCCATCATCTAATCTCATTTGTAAATTGCAATCACCAGAGGCCTTGCTATTTTCTTTAGAGATTTTCGCACTTCCTACTTGAAGAGAAAACTTATCTTCTGAAGAATATATTTGTATATATTCTTCTTTTTGAACTACTTTTTTATCTCTTTGAAATACTATTCTTTGTCCTATATTTTTTGAAAGCAAATCACTAATATTAACTACTATATCCTTATCTCTCAAAGTATTATTAATATTTGCTTTTAATTCCACAATATGTTTTTCATTTTTTAATTTTGTTATTCTACATTCTTTAATGTTATATTTTTTACTATTTAATAATAGTACTATTTCCTTTTCCTTATTTTGAAATTGTTCATCTTTATTTTCTTCATCAATTTTATCTGCACAATTATCAATTACTTTTGATATATCCTTAAGTCCAGAAGAAATATTTCTAATTTCTTTATTTCTTTCTTCTATTTTTATCTTTTCAATTTGAAACATTTTATAAGATCTATTAATTATTCTTATTACTTCTTGAAGATCATTTTTAATATTTTCATCTTGCATATATACATAATTATTATGTTTTTTTAGAATTTCTATTAAATCTTTATCTACTAAAATTTCTTTTTTTTGTATTTCTAATCCTATTTCTCTTATAATTCCATTTTCTTCATCTGTTATTTCTTCAAAAAATATATTATTTGGTACTTCTTCTATTTCATCTAAAAAAGTTTCGATAAAATCTTCTGGAACCACTTCTATATTATCTTGCATAATATTATTTAGGGTTCTTGATAATACTTTAAGCTTTTCTGAAACTTTCTTATTTTCTTCAAGTCTTCTTTCTCCTACATTGTCTAATAATTTTACTTTTCCTACTAAATCTTCTATATCAATTTTTAATTTATTAGGAACAAGAAGTAAGCCTATTGATGCTATAAACATTTCTCTTAAATATATTATTGATATTGAAGTTCCTTTTGTCATATAAGTGACTAATATATTTCCAATTACAAAACCAAGTATAACTCCAATTTTTCCAAATCTGTTTAATACTCCTGCAATTATTCCTGATACTGCAAACATTGCAATTTGTAAAATTGTAGCTTGTCCGCATATAGACATTGCAAGTCCAATAGAAATTCCAGCTGTTCCACCAAGAAGTATTCCATTTTTAAGTCCTAAGGTCATTATCATAAACATTACTATTATATTTACAATATTAAGTCCAAATATATTTAAACTATTTAGTGCTAGTCCAGCTATAGATATTATTATAGTAGCACCAATTAATTCCTCTATAGAAAAAACATTTTTTAATTTTACATTTTTTATTACAACTAGTCCATTAACAAATATTTTATAAAAAACATATATTATGCTTGAAGCAATTACTGCCATAAACACATCATATATTAAAAATATTCCCTTCATGTTTTTTATTATATTTATAATCAAAGAAGCCCAAAAAAGTTTTCCACCTGTTTTTAATTCTTCATTTCTTTCTTCTAATGCAATTTGTGATTTAAATAAAAGTACAAATATAAAATATAATATTGATATAGACAAATATTCAAAAAATGCGTTAATACCATTTCCTATTATATTTCCTACTATTCCAGCAATAAATACTCCTACCACTGGTATGCTACTTCCCAAAGTAGCTGCAAGCATTGCTATTCCAAAGGGCATTATACCCTGTTTTATTGAAATAGTAGACATTAGTAAGGTTAATATATATATTATAATATTTTGAAATTTAAAAAGTTCTAATACTACCAGTTTTAAATTTCTTTTTGTTACTTCTTTGTCTTCAAATTCCCCTGTTATATTTTGAAACATCCTTAACCACCTCTTACTTTTTTAAATTATGAGATTATTTAATCATTTTTATATGATTTATTTTGTCATTTTAAGTTCTCATTTTAAAAAAGTTATTTACATTTTGTGATAATTTTTCTATATTTTATTACAATTAACCTAAAAAGACAAGTATTATATTTAAAAATTGACAAAGTTTAGCTAAATTTTAGCAAAATCTAACTTCACTTATAATAATCTTATTCTAATAGTAATAATTATATTAAATATTAGTAATATAAAGTAAAAAAATGAGACCCTAAGGTCTCATTTTTATTTTATGATTTTATTTAGTTAATACTTTTTTCTTTATAACTATAATTCCTATTGCTACAATTAAAAGTCCTACTAATACTACTAATGTAATTTGAATTCCTATAATACTTCTTGTGCTAGCACCTGTTGGTGGTGTTAATGTTATAAGCTCTGTTGCACTTGTATCTCTTTCTTCTAAAGAAGTTGTAAATTCTCCATCTTTTGGATCTGCATTTCCTACTACTGTTTCTATATCTCTTCTACCAACTGTACTTTCAAATTTTACAATCTCAGCTACATTGTCAAATGACATATCATTTGCATCAGATTCTGTTGCAAAGAATTTTGTAGTTGTAAGTGCTATTTGAGATGAGTATTTATTTTCATCTGCTGCATATGGAACAAGTTTCTTTATAAAGTCTTCATTGTTTAGTTCTTCTCCTTCTTCACTTTCAACACTTAAGATTATGTTTGCTTTCTTATCTGTATTATATTTAATTCCTTTACGATCTACTATTGAACCTACTGAAGTATCTATTGTTCCGTCTTCTCTTGTTGGGAATATTCCCTCTTTCATAGATATTAATCTATCAGCATATTTTCCGTTTTCTCCTGCTTCTCCTAAAAGTTCTACTTCTTTAACTGTTTTCCAACTGCTATTTAAACCAGAGTTATTCATAGGAGCAAATACTGCATCATTATCAACATAGTCAATCACTTGTCTTACTCTTACAGAAGCTACTACGTCTTTATTTCCTTCATTGTATTTACCATTATAGTATGTACTTCCTAAATATTTACCTACACTATTTTCTCTTTCAAATTTTCCATCTGATCCTTTAGCATATAATGTAGCCATTCTTATTAATTCTTCTCTAGCAGCTTTCATTTCTTCTGCTGTTTTGAATTCCTCTAGGTCTTTACCTATAAGATCAACTTCACCAAGATTTAGTACTGCCATAGCGTATTCCATCTTAATTGTTGTACCTTGAAGTATTTCTTCATCAATATTTATATATCTGAAGTTTTGTATTCCTTTTTCTTCATCTTTATTTAAAGCTTGTAATTGGTCTGTTCCTACTGATGAGCTATTTAAAGTTACTTTTGCTTCCCAAGTTGTTTTTCCAGTTCTTTCATCTACTTTTGGTTCATAAGATATATCATATTTTGCATCCATTATAGTTTTATTATCTGATGTTGTAAGTGTAATTCTACTTATTTGCTTATCTAGAATAATTTCATTTCTTGATCTTTCTTCAATACCTACGTCTATCTTTTCAACATCATAATTTATAATATAAGATTCTCCTCCAGTTATAGAACCCTCGATTACATTAACTTTTATTCCACCTACTTGAGTATTGTTATTGTTTTTATTTAAAGCTTCTTTTAATGCATCGCTATTTAGGTCTTCTATTTCAAGATTTAATTTAGCTGTATCTGCATACATATAGAATTCTTTATAAAGTTCTTCGTGGTCTCCTTCTTCATTTGCAGTTGCCAAAAGCTCTGCTTTAGGGTTTGTTATAAGTTTTGTTTTTTCTATTACTTCTAGTCTTCTTACCTCAGAATCTCTTGCATCAGATACTCTCTTTTCTGCTAATTCTTTGCTGTCTAAATCGTGCCATTCGTTGTTTGTTATACCATTTTCGTCTTTATTGCTAAATCCTACTTGATATGCTGTTGTTTTATAATCTTGTCCATTGAATACTTTTATTATTTCATTACTTGGTTTTTGAGATAAATCTTTATTACCATAAGTAAATCTTACTACAAAGTTTCCTGCTGGAACATTTATAAATCTATATCCACCTTCTTCTAGTCCATCACCTGCTGCCTTTGCTGTTTCTGTTCTACTATTAAATCCTGTTATTTCTTGTACTGATTTTCCACCTAGTTTTTCTAATGCTTTATCTGTTGGCCAGATGAAGTCATATTCTTTATAAATATTAGAATCTCCTCCTGAATAGTTTTTAACAGTTATCTTTTCAACTAAGTCTGTTGTCATTCCACCTAATAGTTTTTCTCCTTCGTCATAAATACCGTTTCCTACATATTCATTATAGTCTTCTGATACTAATTCTTCTTCTTTGTCTTCCCAAGCAATACCATCTATATTTCTTGTTGTTTCATATAATCCCATATTTAGTACTGGTGCTGCTGATGTATCATCTTCAAACCATCCTTCTATACTTCCATCTTTTTCTAGACTTAAGTTTACATTGTCTGGAGCAGAATCTTTGTCTATCTTACCAGCTATTTTTCCACTATCTCCATAGAAGGTTGAGTAGTTTGATATTTCTACTATATTAGATTTTTGTGAATCGATTCCTTCCATTCTTATTGCATCTTGTACACCTTGACTATCTGTAGCTTTTGTAAGTTTAAAGGTTACATCTATAGAAATCTTTTCACCTGGTTTAATTTTTATACCATCAAGAGAATTTGTTTTCATTACTTTATATGTTTTTCCTGTAGTATCTGTAACTTTTTCTCCTGTTTGTGTCCAACTAACTGCATTTCCTTCATTATATGTTGAAGGTTCTGCAACAGTTACAAGTTGTTCTTCTAATCCTTGCTCTGTTTTTGTTTGTACATATTTCTTAACTTCTGTTTCAACTAATTCAAAACTATCATCATAGTAATCTAAAACTTCATTTATTTCTGCTAAATATCCACCTAAAGAATCATTATATAAGTTTAATCTATATTTTAAGAATACATCTAGTTCTCTATCATTAATAGCTTCTAGTCCTAATTCTTTATAGAAACTATCTAAGTCATTATATAATTCTTCATTATCTTTATAGATATCTGTTCTATAATAGTAGTCTGTTCCATATAGTTTTAAATCATATCCTGGTATTTCTGCTTTAGCTTGGAAGTATAAGCTTTCTCTATTTGCTATTACCTCACTTACAGAAGCACTTTGTGCTGTAGTACTTAATTTGTCTAATAGTTTATTATATTTATATTCTAATACTTTTCCATTTACAGCAACTTTTGCTGATACTAAATCTTTTACTGCTGAAAGATCAGCTGTTTTTCTTTGCTTTAGTCCTAGATTAATATGTTGTGTATATCCATATGTTGCTGAATATTTATATTTTTGAACTGCTCCTAATTCATCTATGTATTTGTCAATACTTTCTAAATGAATTTTATTATCAAATGGATATAGTAGTCCAGCTTTTTCTGTTCTTGCACTAGCTTTAAATGGATCTTTTGCTATATTGCTTCCTTCTTCTCTTGTTATTACTTCTGATATTTTTCTATTTATATTTGGATTTGGATTGTCAAGTGAAGCATATTCTATTGAATATTCTGTTCCATCTGTTCCTACTACTTTACCATTTGTTCTTCCTGTTGATCCATCAATTGGAGTATCTCCTTTGATTTCTGCCACTCTATTATCAACTTCTTCTCTATTAGCATCTAATGCCATAGAATCGTTTTGCCATTTGTCTCTTTCAGATGTTGTAGCTTTTATATATGCATTTGCATCTCCATTTGAAGTTGCAAGAAGTTTTGTTGGTTCATATGTTTGACCATCATATATAAATTCTATATCATATCTTGCTTTAAGCCCTTGACCCTTTTCATTTTCTTTTAATGCTGGTACTGACATTCTTGGTGCAAACCAATGTCCTGATTCAGTATCTTGACCTGTAACTAATGGGAATGTTATAGGTGTTTTTTCTTCATCTAAATATCCTGTTGCAAGTTCTCTTGAAACTTCTTGTCCACCACTATATACAACTCTATAAATATTTACGAGTACTCCATCTATTGGTTCTTCTTGTCCTCTATCATAAATTCCATTTGCCACAGAATCTTCTGTATTTTTATCTTCTTCATTTAACGGTTCATCATCCCAAACATCTCCTGCCATTTCCATTGTAAGATCTATTATTACTCTTGTTGAGAATTTATTTGTTACTGTTACATCTATTGTTTGATTTTCTTCTAATGTTCCACTTGATGAAGAAATACTATCTAATTTCCAGCCTTTTGGCATTTCAGTTTCTGTAACTGTATAGGTTGGAGCATCGTTTCCATACCATTTAACTTCTGGTGTCTCAAAACTTTCTCCAGCTTTTAATGAATTTGTTACTGTTCTGCTTCCATTTACAATACTTTCTCCATTCATTTCAAAAGTTCCAGATATTCTAACTGATATTGTAAAAGTTCCATCAACAGCATCATTTTGAACTTTGTCATCTGTTATAATTTCTTTAGTTACTTTTATTTTTCCTGATTTCGAGTCTAATTCGTTTATAGCAACAACTTCTGCTGTTTGATTATTTCCTAAAGTACCTGTGCTATTTTCTATTTTTATAAGTTTTGATCCTTCTGGTATATCAATTTCTTCTACTGTATAGGTTGGAGCTGGTTCTCCTTTAAGCCATGTAATTTCGCCACTTTGATATGTTTGACCAGCTTTTACACTTGCTATAATTTCTTGATGTCCTGCTATTCCACCATTTATTGTAATTTTAAATTTATATGTATCTGATGAAATTGCATTTCCATCTAATTTTTTAGTAATTCTTATTTTGCCATGTTCATTTTCTCTAGTTGTATCATCTGAATTTATAGCTACTACTGTAGTTTGTGAGGTTGTTTGATTATCTACCAATTTTCCTCTACTTGGTGATAAAGAAATTAATTTTACTCCTTCAGGTATATTTACCTCTTGTACACTATATGTTGGAGCATTATCTCCTTCCCAAGTATATTCTGGTGATGTCCATGACCAACCTTTACTTTGACTAACTCTTACATCGTATCTGTCATTTCCTATCATAACTACAAATTGATATTCTTTATCTTTACAATTTCCTATAGCTATTTTGTCAAGTCTTAAACTTCCATGATGAGATTTTGATTGGTTAATGGCTCTTACTATAACTTTATTATTTCCTAATGTTCCTGATGCATTTTCTATATCTATAAGTTTTGTATCTTTATCTGGTATTTCTTGTACTTCATATGATGGGTTTTTACCTTTTTCAAATCTATAGGTTCTTGTTACCGCACCATTTGCTTTTACTGATACTGTTTCTTTATATTTACCATCAATAAATATTTTAAACTTAAATCTTTTATCTGAAGAAACTTTATTTCCAGTTGCATCTACAAGTTCTTTTTCTATTCTTAATTTTGCTTCGTCTTCCTCTTCTAATGGTCCACCATCCCAATGTAATTCAGCTGGATTTTTAATTCTTGCTGCATTTAAACCTAAAGCTAATAACTGAGAAGTATGTTCTGTAAGGTTTGTAAGTTCTAACCAATATGTAGTAGATATTATGTGTGATCTGTATTTTCCATATGAACAACTAGTTCCACTACATCTATAATCTCCTGAACCATGTGGTGCATGGTGATATTCTGTACACCAATTGTCTTTTTCTTTTGGTGTCCATGTTGCTGTAAAATATTTTCCATCTAAATACTCATATTTTCCAGCAGCATTCATATATTCAAAATAAAATGCTAAATCTGTAACTTTTGTTGCATCTTCTATATAATTCATTTTTATATAGAAAACTTCATTTTTGTGAGGATATTCTGCTTCATCATCTGATGGTCTTTGTCCATTTATCCATAAGAAATCCCAATCTTCTCCTCTTTTTAGTGGTTCGTCAGATGCATCTGTAAAAAGTTCTGCTTCTACTATTCCAGCAAACATTACATCTTCTCTACCTTCTATTCCTGTTGAATATGCTTCAATGTAATCTATTGAAAATGGTCCTATTTTATAATATTGTTCATCATCATCCCAACAAACAGTTGGATCATCTGCACCATCTATAAATCCTTCTTTTTTAGTTTCAACTTTTCCATCTTGATTTGCATCTTCGTTATATTCTGGTTTATATTCAAAATCAAATCCGCAGTCTAAAGTTCTATCAATTCCTTCAAAAGTATAATTAATTTCAGTTGTTGTTGAAAGATCTTTAATAGAAGTAGCTCCTGCAGCTTCTAATATATATGCCTCAAAAGCTTCTGCTTCTTGTGCAAGTTCATTTGATGCTAATTTAATAGCACCTTTGCTTCCAGCTTCTGTTGTCCACCAAGCTTTTTGTACATCTGATGGATAAGGTAAATTTTTCATCATTTCTGCTAAAATATATGCTTCTTTAGGTCCACATATACTAGCTTCTCTTGCTACATACATAGAATAAGTTTCATTTGTGTATACAGCTTTTGTTCCACCTTCTGCACCATTATGTGCATCACCATCATCATCTGAGCTTCCACTACTACCATCATCACTTACATTTCCTTTAAATGGTGTTTCTGTATTTTCTCCTTCTAAAGTAGTCTCAAAGTTTTTCTTTCCAATATCTTTATATGTTAAATATGGTTCTGATACTGTTCCAAGTTCTGATTTTAATAATGTGTTTCCATATGAAGGTATATGTGCATTCAAACCTCCATGGTAACAACAAAAGTAATCATAATAATCTCTTAAGTTAGCAAAGGGTATATATCTTCCACTTCCTACTTCATGATTTGGATCATGTTCTGCTGATTCTACTGTATATGGATAATTTTCAGCTACCTCTGCTAAAACCTTTATTGAAAGGAATGTGCCTAATATTAATAATATTACTGCAAGTGTTACTAAAAATTTATTTTTAAATGTTCTTTTTATCATATATTAAACACCTCCTTTTCTTTTATTAACTATCAGCTTATTATATGAAATAAATATTACTATACTTCCTAATAAAATACTTACTATTATTACTGAAATATGAATAAATACTTCTCCAGTTTTTACTGTTATGATTGTATCTGCTGAGCTCATATCATTTTCATTTTGTACTTTATTTCCAGGTGTTGAGTTCTTATCTGATACACCATAAATGTTATAATCTTCATAAATTTCAGCTATATTGTTTATCATACCTGTATTTTCTTCTGTCATTTGCTTTGTAAGTACAAGCTTAATTTCTTTTGTTTCTCCTGTTTTTAGTTCTACATTTTCTAATGCTGTTGTATATAACATTCCATCATTTCCTGTATACCAATCTGGGTTAAGCTCTGATTTAAATGTCATTCCTTCTGGAATATAATCTACAATTTTCTTAGCATATCCTGCTATATCTCCAACATTTGAAACTGCTATTTTGTATTCAATATATACTACTGTACTTGATAAGTATTTTCCTGCTATATCTATTTTTGCAAGTTGTGTATTATCATAAGATTGATTTACTGTTCCTGCTTTATTTTGTGCTGTTATTTTTGTTATTGTTTTATCTAATTTTAAGTCAAATGTATCTGCTAAAACTAAACCTATATCTATATTGGATATACTTCCGTTTTGTACACTTATTGTATCTGTAACAGCTACATTTTTCTTTTTACCATTTTGTTCTACTTGTGTTACTATTGCATCCGAATTAACATTTGCTTCTACATCTGATCTTTGATATGTTGAAACTGTATATTTTACAGTATCATATTCAAACATTACTAAGTAGTTCCCTTCTTCAACTCCTGAGAAAGTATATGTTCCTTTACTATCTGTTGTAACATTTTTCACTATATATCCTGTATTTACATCTACTAAAGATGCTTTTATATCTGTAAGTCTTGGTTCATATTCATCTCTTTTTCCATCTTTGTTATCATCTAACCAAGCCACACCTGAAACTTTATATGTTTTTACAATATTTGAATTTGCATTACTACTATTACTATTTCCAAGTGATGTATTTGATTTTTCTACTACACCATTTCCTCTAGAAGTATCTGCTTCTATTATATGAGTTATTGCATTTGTTTCTACTTCTGGCATTCCTTCAGCAATAACTGTTCCCATATTTGTAACTGTTTTTTCTTGTACACCATCTAATTTAACTGCTAAGGCTTCAATATTTGCAACTAATTCATTAGAAGGCTCAATTGTTGCATTAATTACTGCTTCATTTTTTGAAGATATTCTTCTTGTTGCACTTATTCCATTTGCTGTATAACTTATTTTTCTTACTATTAATCCATCTGGAATTTGATCTGTTAATTTAACATTATATGCTTCTACTGGTCCATTATTTTTTACTATAAATGTGTAGTTTACTACATCTCCTTCTTTAACATATGTATTTGTTGTTGATGAACTTTGAGTGATTTCTAAACTTGGTTTTCCAACTCTTGTTTTAACTGTATTTGATTCATATGTTTTTGTTCCATCTGCTACAACTTTTGTTGATAAATAAATATCTTTTTCTAGACTTCCATCTGTAATATCATCTACTGTCAATTTTGCAACTACTTGTTTTGGTATCTTTGGATTTAAACTATCAATTCTCCAAGTAATTGTTCTTGTACTTTCATCATATGATGCATTATCAATTCTTCTAGATGTTAAACCATCTTCTTCGTATTCTAAACCATATGCTGAGCTAAAACTTAATCCATCTGGAATTTGTTTAGTTACTACTAAGTTGTTTTTTGTACTTTCTGTTATATTTCTTATTGAAACATTATAATCTACTTCTCTTCCTGGTGTATTTATAACCTCTGCATATTCAGTAGTTTCAATTATTTCAAATTCAGCTGATTCAATTTCAACTTTTTTAATATCTGATTTTAATTCTCTTTGTAAATCTTTAGCTTTTACAGTTGAATATATTTCTATTTCAACTGCTGGAGCTTTTGATATAATTTGATCATTATATTTTGGTTCTCCATTTGAATCATGTGATGAATCTTCTTCATCATATGTTCTTATTACATATGTTCCGTCTTCAAGTCTCATAAATCCTTCTGTATTCTTATAATATTCTTCTATTGTTGGATAATTATTTATAATTACTTTTGCTGAAACATTTTCTTCTCTTTCTACATCTAAATTATTTATATAGAAAGTAACACTATCATTATTTACTGTATACTCAATATCTTGATTTTCAAGCTCTACTTCTGAAAACTTTGAATATTTTGGTATTGGAATGTTTACTTCTATATTTTCTACTACTTCTTTTCCAGTGTTTGATACTTTTGAAGTAATTTTTAATTCTTCAAATTCGCTTATTTTCTCTACATTTGTACTAGTTTCTATTGAAAGTTCTGGTCCAGCTCCTGTTGTAAGTCCTATAACATCTGGTGATGATACTTCATCTGTTATTGCTATTTCTGAATTATTTTTATAGTATGCTAAGAATGTTCCATATATATTTTCATTATGTGTTAAATCTGCTGGTATTTCATATATATATGTAAATCTTAAAATTTGTGCTTCTTGCATTTCATAATTTTCATCTATTGGTACTATTAAATATGATTTCATATTTTCTAAAGATTCTGGATTTTCAACCCATCCATTTTGAGAATCATTTAAGTCTTTTGTAGCTTCTTTATTTTCAGAATAATATACTCTAAATTCTCCATTATTTCTGCTATCTGATAATATTCCTTGAACAAGTCTTGTATCTACCGTTGTACCTAAGTCTTCTCCATTTTCAATATTTTTAACTCCTGTAAAAGGAATTCTTCCAAGAATTGATAATTCTGAAACTGAGTTTTTATTGTTATTCATAATAACTATATCCATTGTAGCTTGTTTAGCATCAGAATATATTTCTAATATATCTTCTTTCTTTCCTTGTCTTACAGATGTAAGTACATTTCCTACATTATTATAGTTTGCTGTACTATTTACTGCTACAAGTCCTGTTGGTGCTGAATAATTTACTTTTACTTCTTCAAAATCGGTTTCTACATTTGTTGCTTCTTTATTTAAGAAGTATAATTTAACACTTTCCTCTTTAGCTGGTGCATATAAATCTATGTCTATATTTGCATAAATCTCTATATTTGCACCATTTGTTAAAACACCACTATTTAAAGCTTCTTGTTTACCATTTACTTCTATTCTTATTTTGTATATTCCATTTTCATTTACAACTTCTGAGTTAACTATCTCTAGTCCTTCACCATATACCATTGTTAAATCTGCAATTTCAAGATTTGTAATGTATTCTGGCATTAAAACTTCAAAAATTGTATTTCCAAAAATGTCTGAGGTTTCTTTATGGTTGTTTAATTCTATTCTTATCTCAACATTTTCATTTCTTGTAATTGTTGATAAGTTATCTCTATCTAAAACTAAATTTAGTTTTGTTACTGTATCATTTAATTTTGTTTCTGAAATAGCTTCTCCAATTTCTACTAAATCTTGTACATAAGCATATCTTGCTGACATTTTTAATTTTGAAGTAACTTTTTCTAAATCTTTATATGTATTTTTATCTATACTAGCATCTTTTGAAACTTTTGTATAATTAATACTTAAGTTTCCTTCATTTACTGGTTTTGTTGTTTTTAAAACTATTTTTTCGTATCTGTTTTCAAAATTTACAACAATTTTTCCATCTTCAGTAACAGGATATTCTTTGTTAATAGAGGTAATCACATTTCCATCTACATCTAAAATATCTATTACTCCATCTTCTCCTAAGATGTCATTAATATTATCTTTATTCATTGAAATTTCTTTATAGTATAAATCGTTTGTTCCTACTGCATTTCCATCTTTAAATACATAATTTTCTTCAACATCTTCTATTATCATTTCTTCTACTAAGTCTTTAATAGAAATATTTATTATGTTTTTAAATTTATATTCAATTTCATAATCATTATCTGTGTTGTAGTTTAAATATGTGTATGCTTTTGAAATTTCATTTGTTTCATTTTCTATATTATAAGATACTATGTCACCAGTTTGTCCTACTAAATTATATTCATAATTTTGATTATCTTTAACAACATATATTCTTTCATCATTTTCTACACCACTAAAAGTTGTAACTTCTGCTGTAACATTTGAACTTACATTCATTTCTTCTTGTGGTTCTACATTTTCATATGTATATGTTATTAAGAATTCATCAATTCCAGATTTACTGTAATATCTTTCTTCTTCTATTATTTCTTGATCAATATCTTTTAAGTATTCATCTTCAAACTCATTAACTTTAACAAGAGTTTTTTCATTTTCAACTTTTATAGATATTGTATTTGTTTCTTGGTTATATATCCAATTTGTATCATCAAATTTTATATCTTCTGCAAATTTTCCATTTGTTCCTTGTGTGGATGTAGCAACTAGTGTGATATTAGTTGGTAAATTTCCATTTAGTTTTGGAACTTCCACATCAAGTCTAGTTTCTTTTACTGGTAATGTATTTTCTTCTGAAGTGCTATCTACTTTTACTGATGTTTGTAATATAACACCTTTGTTCTCATTACCAAATTGAATGTATTTTGTTACTAGACTTTCTAGTTTTACTTTTCTTTCGTCTTTCCAAGATACATTTAAAATAATTTCTCTTGATACTTCTATTTCTTCACCATTATCATCAACATATATTCCAGAAAAAACTACTTTACTGTCTTTAGAAAGTTTATTTTCGTTTATGTAGTCCTCATTTTTATATTCGATTGGTAAATTAATTTTTTGTTCAGAATTATTATTTATTTGTCTAAATTCTAATATATTATTATCTAAACTTTGTACCATCTCAGATAATTCTATATCACTTTTTAGAACATAGTTTAATCCTGCTCCTTCTTCTGCTTCTTTAATTTCTACTTTTGCATCTTTTAAATATCCTGAGTCTTTTACATTTAAATCAAGACTTAAAGATAAATCCTTGTTATTTACATCACTAATAACCGAATGTGATTTCTCATCTTCGGTTCCAAAATATGCTTCAAATTCTACATTTTTGTGACCTGTGTCAGCTTTTTCTCCAAAAATTGAATCAAACATTGTTGTTGCTAAACACTCTGTAACAAAAGCAAAATTTGCAAACGTTAATGTAAATATTAGAATTATTGCCAACAATTTTTCTAGAATTTTGTTTTTTAGCATAATTCAATCCTCCTAACAAACTTTGTTTTTTGACATAGTATGACCTTACTATCATATAATATATATTTTACTACTTTTTTATAAGTAGTCAATACATCAAAACACTTGATATTAAAGTATTTTAAAAGTTCTCTTTAAAACACTTTACGGAACTAAAAGTTCTTAAATTTAATATTTTAAATATAAAATTTTAATTACATTTTATTTTATTTAAAAATATTTATTTAAAATGTTGTATGATATGTATAAATCACATTTATGTAAACATTATTTCTAATATTATATCATTTTTTTGACTTTTTTTCAATATTTTGACAGACATTTTTTAGCTTTTTTAAGCCTTTTTCAAAAAAAATTTTGTCGAATTGAACACTTTTTTAACACATTTTTATATTTTCTATTTTTTTTAGCATATTTTCTGTATCTTTTTTGATTTTCACCTGCTTAACATAATCTTTATATATTCTTAGGGAGGCACACATTACATCAATCTCCTTTCAAGAAATTTGTATTAAATTATTAATAATATTTAGATTTAATATATCTATATACTTTTTTAATTTGTATATATTTTTACATACCTTAATCTATTTTTTCATAGTCCAATTTTATTAATATTATCTTAACCAAAAATACACCCCTGATATTAAACTTTCATTTAATATTCAAGGGTGTATGTAGTAATTTTTACTTGGATGTTATTTACTATTTAATACGTCTTTTCTTAATTTTAATTGTAATGAATCTTGTTGTAAATATTGCTACAGCTACCACAAAGGCTCCTACTGCAACTATCATTAATGTTTGTGATGATTTTTCAACAACTTTTCTTATAGCTCTATCTGTTCTTGTTAAACCTGTTGGTGGTGTAAATGTTATTCTTTCTGCTGCACTTGTATCTGTCTCTTCTGTTGATGTTGACCACTCACCATTTTCTATTTTTGCATTTCCTATTGTTGTTATAAAGTTTGTTCTTCTACCACTTGTTACTGTAAATTGTATTATCTCTGCTAAGTTTTCATATGCCATATCCTCTGATAGAGTTTCTTCTGAAATAAGTTTTGAAACTGTAATCATCACTTGTCCATAATATGCTGCTGGTGTTTCTATTATGCCTTTTACTTCTGTTGGATATCCACCATTTGCTA
>JAAVXQ010000032.1 GCA_022790685.1 Clostridia bacterium | reverse complement strand
TGTATCTCTTTATACCTTATATATTGATTAAATAATGAAAAAGAAAAAAAGTCAAGTAAGTTTAAAAATATACTTTACTTGGCTTTTTTATACTATATTTTAAAATATTTAGCATATGCACTGTTCTTTTATTAGTCTTTTTTATTCTATAACTTTTATTGTTCCATTATATGCATTCATCTCTATTTCTTGCCCATCTTTTAGTCTTTTCGTAGCATTTACTGTTCCTACTATACATGGCACATCAAATTCTCTTGATATTATTGCAGCATGACAAGTTATTCCACCTTCATCAGTAATAAAACCTGCTGCTTTTTCCATTGCAGAAATATAATCCGGCGTAGTCATTGTAGCTACTATTATATCTCCTTTTTTAACTTTTTTTATATCTGAATATGAATTTAAAATCCTAACTTTTCCTTGTACTTTTCCCTTATTTGCAACATTACCTTTTATGATATCCTTTTCATCAATATTTTCAATATCTACAATTCTACTACTAGCAATGTCTTGCAAATATATTGCATCTTTTGAATAAAATAATTTAACCTTTCCATTTTCCCAAATAATTGCATATCCTATTTTTCTGTCATTAATTTTCTTTAAATATTCCTCTGACATTTCATAATAGTTTTTTATAATATCTTCTATTTCTTCTAAAGATAACATTACTAACTCTTTATTGGAAATCCCTATCCTTCTAGCTATTTCCTCTAATAATGTAATTCTTGCATTATAAAATAAATAGTCTGTATGTTCTGTCATACAAGTTCTAAAAAATATAAAATCTCTAATTATTTTTGAAAAATATAGTAATTCTCCTTTGAAATCATATTTATCTATAGTCATTTTATATTTCATATCATTATTTTTTCTAGCTAACAGTATAGCACTAATTTTATTTTCTAAATTTTTAAATTTTAAAAGCTCATTTATTCTTTCAATATATTCTTCTTTAGTAAATGATGTCATCTCTGACTTAACAGGTGCTTTTATCCAAGAATATTTATCTATATGTTTACTTAATTCTTCTTCAACGTCTTCACCTTTTTGCTTTTTTAACGATATTTTTAATAAATCTAATGGCTCCTCACTATAAAATAATGTTCCATATTCATTTGAACAACTTGCAATATTATTAAAAATTTCATCTCTTTCTTCATTAGATATATTTAATTCTTTTAGTAATTCTAAAAATTTTTCTTCTAAATAATCATCAGGTCTTGCATAAGTTGGAGTTATTGATTTTATATAATTATTTTTAAAGTTGATAAAATAATTATATATTTCCTCATCAGATATCCTGCTATAATCTGTTTTTTTAAGGTCAATAGTTAAATTCCTTATATCTTTTACTATATTTATTAATGTATTTTTATATTCTTCAAAAAAGTTCTTATTATTTTCATATAATGAATTCCATTTTTCTTTATACATCTTGTTTTCAGTTTCAGTATAATATTCATCACCATTTAAAATAAGATAATTTTTAATAGCTATATTAAAACCTAAATATTTATTTTGATGCTCTTCACTTGCTCCATCTATTTGCGAGCTCTCTAAAAGCCAATGAAATGGTCTTTTAACATATAAAATCCATTTATCTTTTTCTAATATTTCATTCATATATTCATATAAATTGCTCTTATTTATTGTTGTTATAGGTCTACATTGCAATATATATATGTAGTTATTTTCAATAGACCATTCTACATCTATAGGAAAACCATAAAACTTTTCTATCTTTTTTATTTCTTCTACTATTTTAATTATTTTTTCGTTAGATAGTTTCTGAATATTTCCATCTATAACATTTTTAGTAACATTTTTATTTTCTTCACAAACAATCTTCTTGGTTTGATTTCCTATTTTTTTATCTACTATTTCCATAGTTTTTTTATCTATTTGATATGTGTCTGGATTTACCATACCTGATACTATAGTTTCACCTAAGCCTTTTACTGCCTCAATAACTATTTTTTCATTATTATTATCAATTGGATTAATAGAAAATGCTATTCCAGATTCTTCACTTTGAATCATTTGCTGAACAATAACAGATACTAATATGTCTGTTTTTTCTTGTTTTTTTAGTCTGTAAAATATTGCTCTTTTACTAAATAGGGAGGCCCAACATTTTTTTATATATTTTTCTATATCTTGTTTTTGTATATTTAAATATGATTCTAATTGTCCTGCCCATGCAAAAGTTTTTCCATCTTCTGATGTTGCAGAAGATCTTACTGCCACATCTTTTAAATTTAATTCTTCAAATTTATTTAATATCTCATTTTTCACTTTATCTGATATTCTGCTGGTTTCAATTAGTTCAATAATTTTATTAGAGTATAAATCAATATTTTTTTCATTTTCTAAACTACAGCTATTTATTAAATTTAATATCTGCTCTTTTATATTATTTTCACATAAAAATTCTTCAAATGTACTACTACTCACAATAAATCCATTAGGTACATTAAAGCCACTTTTATACATTTTTACAAGAGATTTTCCTTTTCCGCCAATATTTTCATGGTTTTCATCTATCTCTTTAAATAGTTTTATAGACATATTATACCTCCAATAAATCTAACACTATATTCTCCCAATCTTTTGTAGGTAAAATTCTTATTTCAAAGTCTTCTTTTAATTCATTATAGTTTTCTTTTATTATATTATCAAAATTTTTATCTTTAGCTTGTTTTGCATTATGAGAAGAAAGTTTGATGGATTTATTATTTATTCCATTTTCCCATACTACTTCTTTTGTTTTAAGAGAAATCGAAAAATCACACAATTTTTCACTGGCTAAACTATTAAAATAGCTCATAAACACAGCTAATTCTTCATTAGAAGCATCTGCATAAAATACCATTTTAATTTTTCCGTTTCTTTCATTAATCTTCTTAATATTTTGTTTAAAAGTTATTATTTTTTCTACATCCATAAAACTTTTACTGTTATATTCAAAAACTAAAATATATGTCATATTTCTATTGCACCATCCTCTCTTTCTCTAACTCTTCCTGTAAGTTGTTTTATTGTGTCTACTATTCCTGTAGCATTTTCCCATTTTCCAACTATAATATTTTTATCATAATTTGAAATTTTACCAATATTTGATGGTGCTATAAATACTGAATTTAATCCCATTTTTTTAAATCTATCTGTATTTTCTGTATACATTATTAAATCTTCTCTTTTGTCATCTCCACCTATTATAACAAAAGGAATATTATATTTTTTTCTTAATCTTTCTACAATCATTCTTACTGCATTGGCTTTAGATATACCTTTTGGTTTTATATCACATTCTTTACCATATTCATCATAATATGTTGTTGTTGATATAGGATTATTTTTATCTCCATCTTCCATTATAGCATCTATTTTTTCACCAAATTCTGATAATTTTATTCTTGAAATATCTTCAAATAATACATTATAAAAACTAGATACTGATGTGCTTATTTCACCACCATATTCTTTAGTTAATTTTTCTATTTCTTTAGTTTTATCAAGTATTCTTTTATCTATGGAAACTAATTGTGAAGAATTTTCTTTTGTTATATAATGTCCTGAATACTCTGCTACAACTCCTGTAAACAATTCTTCTAATCCATAATTTGTAGCTAAATCTGATAAAAGTTTAAATTTACTTTTTGCTGATTCCTTTGAAGAACCTGTTACCATTATAATTTGTACTTCCGACCTAGTCTTATTTTGAAGGTCAATAATAGAATCAAAAAAGTCTTTAACATTTTCCGCACCACTTCTTAATAAAAGATCTGTTGTTCCTGAATAATCTAAAAATAATGGTATTACTTTTTTCTTATCATTCTCTCTTTCTTGATAAACTAATATATCTTGTGGCTGACATTCTAATACTCTGCAAAGAGAATCTAATGTAGAAAATCTGATAGCTGATACATGCCCATTTTTTATTTTTGATATATTTACAGGTGATATTCCTATTTCTTCTGAAAGTTTTGCTATGGAATATCCTCTTTTTTTCATTAGTTCTTCTAGCTTTGTAATAATCGCCATTTTTATTCTCCTTTTTTGAAATCTATCATAATTATAGCATGTTATATATATTATGTCAATATTATTTATATCGTTTATCGTTATATACAATAAGTTATTAATTATAATATCAATTTATATTATATAGTTTTATACTAT
>JAAVXQ010000031.1 GCA_022790685.1 Clostridia bacterium | reverse complement strand
TTTTTCTTTTGAAAAAATTGAAGAAATGATAAGAAATGGAAGTGAAGATATTACTTTTGTAGAAAAATCATATATGCCAGAAATATTAGAACTATTAAGAAATAGATTATAGGAGAAATAAAATTTATGAATAAAGAAATATTTATTGTAACAGGTGGAGCAAGTCGGCTTAGGTTTAGCGATTGTCAAACAATTTATGGATAAGAATTACTTTGTTTGCAACATAGATAGAAATATAGATAAAATGAAGACATTAGAAGACACATATAAAGAAAACTATAAAGGTTTCATAGGAGATGTGTCAGAAGAAAAGCAAGCTACTTTTATGAGACCAGAGGATGTAGCTAAAACGATAATAGATAATGTAACAAATGATACTAATTTAACGGTTGCAGATATTATAATAGAAAGAAATTAAGTAAATAAAAAATATGAGATCACATTAATTTGTAGTCTCATATTTTTTTATAGAATTTTTGCTATTAAAATTATTTTTTGATTACTAAAGTAAATATAATTAAAACAGCTTAAAAACAAAAGAATTATTTATAATTAATTTCAAAAACTGGAATCCCACTAGAGTATGGAGCAATATCATATTGTTGAAAATATATAGCAAATAAAGAATCAGATAGTATATAAAAATTTTGTAGATTAAAGTTTTCTAACACTAATTTACAATAATTATCAAAATATTGTCCATTTCCATTTTGAATATTTTCTTCAATTTGATTATTAATATTTTGCAAAATATTAATAAGGTAGTTTTGATTATCGGGAAATAGCTTATCTAAAGTAAATTGATTACCATATAACATGTTCCAATTTTGAGAAGTTCTAGTTGTAGAACCATGAGCACCACCAGAAAAAATATAATTATCAAAATATAAACTTATAATATTATTTTCATTATAAGTAATAGTATAATCATAAATTAACTCATATACCATAATAGGATATCCATTAGATAAATTATATTCATAGGTTTGGACAGCTTCTCTAAATAATGTGTTAGTCACATATTTTTCTTGTTCAATTGCTAGATTAAAGTTAAAAATATTAAAATTTAATAATTTGCATTTTGAAGTATGTATACTAGGATAATTAATTTTGTATTTTAATATTAAATCACCTTTATAAAATAATTCTTTTTCAATAGTATTTGTTATTATATTAAACATAAAAATCACCTACTATATAATTATGAAAAAAATATAAAAAAGTTAACTTGATGTTAAAAAATAATTAATATATAATTATAAAAAATGATTAATAATTATATATGGAGGAAATCTTATGCTAGTTAATGTAGTAATTGGAGTGGCTGAGCAAGATGGTAAAATTCTTTTAATAAAAAGAGAAAGAGGAGATTTTGTAGGTTTGTGGGGATTGCCTGGTGGAAAAGTAGAGGATGGAGAACATTTAGATACAGCTATAGAACGAGAATTGTTTGAAGAAACAGGAATTAAATTTCAGTTTGAAAAGGTTTTAGGAGTTTCAACAGAGATTATGCATGACACTGGTAGTACAAGTATGTTATACTGCTGTAAGCTTAAAAATAGTGATATAAGGAAATATGAAGGAGAACTTACCTCAAAATGGTTTGATATAGAGGAACTACTTACTTCTAAAGAAGTCATAGAAAGTGATTTGCTTTTTATAAAAGAATTTTATAAAGAAAAAAATAATAATTATTTAAAATTAGATTGCTATAGAGATGATAAAGGAAAATATTATTGGAAATAGCTTAAGTTAATATCAATAAAAGAGAAATAAAAAAACTATTAAAATCTTTTTATTTCTCTTTATTTCTCTTTTAATCTATGTTATAATATAAAAATCAAATGATTTAAAAGAGGAAAAATGAGGAAGTTTTTTGTAAAATCAAATCAAATAAATGATAAAATAATAAATATAATTGGTGATGATGTAAATCACATAAAAAATGTTTTAAGACTAGAAAAAGATACCTTAATAAAAATATGTGATTTTGATAATAAAATCAATTATATCTGTAAAATAGATACTATCAGCAAAGAAAAAATTGAATGTAGTATAAATCAAGTAGCAAAAAATGAGGCAGAAGGAAAAGTAAACTTGGTAATATATCAAGGTTTACCTAAATCAGACAAAATGGAACTTATAATACAAAAAGGAACAGAACTTGGAACTTCAAAATTTATACCTACAAAATTTGAAAGATGTGTTGTAAAACTAGAGGGAAAAGATGAACAAAAAAAGATAGAAAGATGGCAAAAAATATCAGAAGCTTCAGCAAAGCAATCAGGAAGAGATATTGTTCCTATTATAGACAATATTAAAAACTTAAGTGAAATTGATGTAGGCTTGTATGATATTGTATTTTTAGCATATGAAGAAGAAAAAGAAAATTCTATTAAAGATGAATTAAAAAATATAGAAAAAAAAGAAAGTTACAATATTGCTGTAATAATAGGACCAGAAGGAGGAATAACTGAAAAGGAAGTCAGCTTATTAAGAGAAAAAGGAGCTAAGGTTGTAACTCTTGGAAATAGAATACTAAGGACAGAAACTGTTGCACTTTATTTGTCATCAGTAATAATGTACGAGTTAGAAATGTAGGAGGAAAATGTGAGTAATCAAGAAGATGCTTCATTAAAGATGGCACAAGAAATAGAAGAAAAAAGAAAATTACCTCAAGAAATTAAAGAAGGAATAGATAAAACTTTTTTTTATAATAATATAATGGCAATTGTTATAATGCTATATTTTGTAGTAATAAATATTTCATATAAATTATTTAATGATTTAGCTTTTGAAAGAATTATGAAATATTTAGAGATAATTATGATAATAGGAACGATTATAGTATTTGAATTATCTTATAGAAAAGACAATATGAAAATAGCTTTAATAGGAATAGAAGTTTTAATATGTAGTTTGCTATCAGTGTATATACCTTATATATATTTATATACAAATCCTATATATAGAAATATGATGATAATAATTCCTATATTTTTTGCAATATATTATATAGGAAAAACAATAGTGGCATATGTGCTAAGAGAATATAAACATAGAAGTAATTTAAGTGATGTAAAAGAAATTATAAGTTATGAAGAAAATAAAAGTTATTTAGAGGAAGAAAGTACAAAAACCTTAAAAGAAGAAAGAGAAAAGAAAAAACAAGAAAAATATTTTCAAAATCAAGACAAAGCTGGTAATAAAAACAAAAATAAAGGAAAAAATAAGAAAAAACGAAAATAGAGGTAAACTATGATTAAAAGTATGACTGGATTTGGAAGAAGTAGATATGAAAAAGATGGAAGAACATATACAGTAGAAATAAAATCAGTTAATCACAAATATACTGATGTATCAGTAAAGCTTCCTAGATTTTTTAGCTCTATAGAAGATAAAATAAGAAAAGAAATATTAAATTCTATTTCTAGAGGAAAAGTAGATGTATTTATAACTTTTGAAAATTACAGTAGTGAAGGAACAAATATAAGAGTAAATAGAGAACTAGCAAAAGAATATATAAAAGAATTTAAACTTTTAGCTGAGGAAACAGGAGTGGATTATCACTTAAGTGTTACAGATATATCTAAACTTCCAGAAATACTAAAAATAGAAGATATGCAAGATGAAGATAAAATATTAACAGAACTTATGCAAGCAGTAAATCAAGCATTAGAAAAATTTGTTGAGATGAGAACTGAAGAAGGCAAAAAATTAATTAGTGATATAGAAAAAAGAATATATTATGTTAGAGAAAAAATAGAAGAAATAAAAACCTTTTCCTCTACACTTGTTGAAGAATATATGCAAAAATTAGAATTAAGAGTAAAAGAATTAATGAAAACAAATGTTGTTGATGAAGCAAGACTTGCACAAGAAATAGTTATATTTTCTGATAAGTCTTCGGTAGAAGAAGAACTTACAAGATTAGAAAGTCATATTTCACAAATATTAAAACTTATTAAAGAGTCCTCACCAATAGGCAAAAAAATGGATTTTTTAATTCAAGAAATGAACAGAGAAGTAAACACAATTGGCTCAAAAGCAAATTCATTAGAAATAACTAATAGAGTTATTGATATAAAAACAGAAATTGAAAATATCAGAGAGCAAATTCAAAATATAGAATAAAAGAAAGGATGAAAAAAATGCAACTTATTAACATTGGTTTTGGAAATATTGTTTCAGTAGAAAGAATAATTTCAATAGTAAGTCCAGAGTCTGCACCTATAAAAAGAATAGTTCAAGAAGCTAAAGATTCAAAAATGGCAATAGATGCAACTTATGGAAGACGTACTAGATCTGTTATTATAATGGATTCTGGACACGTAATTTTGTCAGCAGTTCAGCCAGAAACAGTAGCAGGAAGAGTTGACAGTGATAATCAAGAAGATGATGAATAAAAATATAAAGGGGGAATTTTAAAATGATGGTAAAACCAGCAGTAACAGAACTTTTAAAAATTGTTCCAGATAGATATTCATTAGTAATAATGACATCTAAAAGAGCAAGACAAATTGCTTCAGGAGCAACAGTACTAACAGGAGTAGATGAAAAATCAGCAGTAACACTTGCTGTTAATGAAATATCAGAAGGAAAAGTAACAGAAATTGAAGAATAATCTATAAGGAGTAATTTTATGTTAGTAATATTATCAGGAGTTGCAGGTTCTGGAAAAGATACAATAAAAAAAGAAATAATAAAAAGAATGGATGGAATTGAATCAATACCATCTTTTACTACAAGGCCACAAAGAGAGGGAGATATTCCAGGTCAAACATATTTTTTTATTAGTAAAGAAGAATTTGAAGAAAAAATTCAAAATGATGAAATATATGAATATGATATACATCATAATCATTATTATGGAACATCAAAAAAGATATTAAATGAAAAATCAAAAAAATGTACAATAATAAAAGATATCGATGTAAATGGAACAGAAAAACTAAAAGAAATACTTACAGATATTAAGATAGTAACAATATATTTAAGAGTACCTAAAGAAGAACTTAAAAGAAGACTAGAAAATAGAATAGACAAACCTTCAGAAGGAGAAATAATTTTACGATTAAATAGGTTTGATTATGAAGAGTCA